>NZ_CP130832.1:1528571-1834285 GCF_030549615.1 Stenotrophomonas sp. 610A2 | reverse complement strand
GCATGGGTAAACCCGAAATCGACCAACTCCGCATCGGTAATGGGGCCGCGCCCTTGCCGTGCATACAGCGCGCGCGCACTCGGCTTTTCGGCGGGTTGCAACAGCACCGTATTGCGGTCGAAGTCGCTGCCTATCACCACGAACACCGCCCGCGAGGGCCATGACTGCAGGAACTCGGCCATCGGCACCACGCGGTTGCCCAGGATGGGATCAGCAACCTCGGCCATGCCATCACGCACCTGCTTGAGCACGACGAAGTGGCGGAAGCCACGTACATCCATCAACACCAGGCCCGGCACGCGCAGGTTTGCCAGCCGGTCCTCATCAATCCGGTAGCCACGCCCACGCATGCCCAGCGATTCCACGTAACGCTTGATATCCAGCAACGAGAAACCGCGTTGCTTGACCAACTCCGGGTCGGACACCCCCATCATTCCCTCGATCACCGTCGCCTCATCGGTGTTCAGGTGGTAGGCATGCTTCAGAATGGTGGCCAAGGCCGCGGCACCACAGCTGTAATCGGTCTGTTGCCGCACCAGGTTGCGGAAGCGCCGCTCTTTCATGCTCTCGATGTTGCCGCTGTACAACGCCCCATTGGGCAGCACGCCGTTGAATGCCACCTCGCCGGCATGCAGCAGGCCGGGGGACAAGGACAACGCACAGATCAGCAGCAGGCAACGGAACATAAGCACAGCGCCTCCATGGAATGGGAAGGTGGGAGCCCCCTCCCGGGGGAGAGGAATGGGGGCTCCCGGAACCCGGTCATTGGCGGATGGCCGGGCTTGTTACGCGACGCCGTTGCGTCATCCAGCCGGATGACGCTTCCGGTTATCAACCACCCGGCGGGTTGGACGGCGGAGTACCACCGGTGGAGGGCTGTGCAACCGCCAGCGCGAGGCTGTTGGCCTGCTGGTTGCCGCTGCCGGAGGACACGTTCACACCGATGTTGCCCGACGCACCAGAGAAGGCGCTGCCCGAGAGACCGGCGGTATTGGTCGCATCAACAGCGATCCAATCGATGTCGATCACCGTGCCGCTCAAGCTGGCAGTGAGGTCGGCGGTGCCCATCTCGGAGAAGCTCGAAGTACCCTTCTCGTCGGTATCCCATGCCATGCCACCCACTCCCGGACGGTTCGGGTTGGCGACGGCGCCCTGGGTCTCGAAGTCCCAATCAGAGTGACCAGTCTGGTCGCCGGCCGGGTGCCTGTCGCCTTCCCAGTTATCCGGATAGAAGTTGGTCTTCTGGTAGGAATTGCCGGTGCCGGTATAGGAACCGGTGCCGGTGCCACGGGTGGTGCCGGTGACCTTGCCACTCATGCTGAGCGAATAGCTGTTCACGAGGTAGTCGTAATAGCCATCGTTGCTGACTTCATTGCCCGAGGACACCTGGTTCGAGCTGATGCTCGAGGTGGCATAGGCACTGGTGGCGACCGAGGCAGCCAGAGCGTTCTTCTGCTCGTTGTTGTTGCCCGAGGTCACGTTCACACCGATGTTGCCGCTGGCACCGGAGAAGGCATTGCCGCCCACGCCTGCGGTGTTGGTCACACCGTAGTTCATCGTGGTGTTGTTCATGCCACTCTGGTTCACGAACACTTCCGCGTCAGCCATGCCGAAGCTGAAGGATGCATCCGCTGCCGACAGTGCAGCCGCATTGTCCTGGGCGTTGTTGTCACCGGCGGCGACGTTGAAGCCCAGGTTGCCCGAAGCATCGGAACCGACATCATCGGCAATCGAGGCATCGTTGCTCAGCAGGCCGTTCTCGGCGTGGTTGCCGGAGATCGACTGGCGGTTGTCAATGATGGCAATCGCAGCCGAATCCAGGTCGATGTCGCCGGTGATCGTCGGGTCACCGGAGAAGCTCACATCAGAGCTCAGACGGATGTCCTTCTCGATGTTCACATCAACGCCGTGGTTGTTCTTTTCCTTACGCTCGTCGGCAGAGATGTTCGAGGTCTTCTGCACGTTCTCGGTGACATCGTTGGACCACGTGTTGCTGGTGTTGGTCCGGGTGTCGGTACTGCTGGTGGTCGTGGTGTTGGTGCGGGTGTCAGTGTTGTTGCGCGTATCGTTGTAGCGCAGCCTGGCAGCGGCATCCAACTTCAGATCGATGTCGGTATCGATCGCGGTGTTTACATCGGTGTTTACGTTGGTATTGGTGTTCGTGTTGGTGTTGGTGTTGGTATTCGTCCGCGTCTCATTCACGTTGTGCTGGTGATTGATGTTCGCGCTCGCGTTCTGATCGTCCGCCGCATTGGCTGCCGCACTCATGGTGAATGCGGTAACCGCCATGGCGAGTACTGTCCATTTATTCGCTTTCATGGTGCCCTCTTCAGGTTTTCTGATGCATCGGGTGGATGAAGCCATGCTCACGGGGTGCTTTGCACGGAGATGCTGAATCTGTTCTCCGTTGCGTTGCCTGATCCCGCGATCTGATTGAGTTGCAGCACACCGTCAAATCCGCGCAATGCGGATGCCTCCACACCTACCCGTCGGGTAGTGCGCGGGTCGGTGGCGATGGACTGCCCCCCTGCCGACGCGAGTACTTCGGATGAAGCCATGGCCTCATCACTTGCCTCGCGTATGCCCTGTGCGGCCAGCGTTGCATTGACGGAATTCAACTCCGCATTGCCACCGCCGCTGGCCTGATTGATTGATGCGATGCCACTGGCTCCAGCCAGCGCATTGCCGCCGATGACCGCTGAAGCCTGCATCGGTGAATTGAAAAGATTGGCTTGCCGCTGCTGCAGGCTGCGCACGCTTGCCGATGCCTGCGCACCGTTGGCCATGCTGTGCAGGTTGGCCTGCAGGTTGAGATCACCCGCGGCCTGGTTGATCTTGATCGAGCCGTCGCTGCCGGCCAAGGCATTGCCGTCGATGCGGCTGTCTGCGGACAGATAGGACAACATCCCCGAGTAGCTGTCGCCACGCGCTTGCGCCTGCGCTGTGCCTGCCAGCAACAGCACCAGCAGCGTGACCGACAGACGGGCCGCGGAGGTGTTCACTTGCCACCCTGCCCGGCCGGCTGGCCCAGCGGGAACTGTGCCAAGGCGCCACGTACCTGATCGCCGATACCGCGCGTGGCACCGCCCACGGCGCCCATCGGCCCGCCGATCGCACGCGTCATCTGGTTGCCGGACAACATGCCGTCGCCACCGGTGACCCGACCCAAGGTGCCGCCGACCACACCCGTGGTCACGCGCTCCACCGTGGTCTGCCCGTGACCGTTTGCCAGCCCATCGGCCATGCCCGATCCCATGGCGGCGTAGTCGTCATCGCTGAGTTCGCTCATGCCACCTGCGCCCAACGCCGAGCCGAGTTCCCTGCGTGGCGACGGATCGGCAATCAAGGCCATGCCGGGCGGGGCGGGGCGGTAGGCAGGCCGTGCGGAAACATCACGCAGAAGCACGATTTCGCCCGGTTGCGGCTTTACGCCTTGCCGTGCGCCAGAGGCCAAGGCTGACTCGGCTACGGCAGTGCCGATCAGCAAGACACCGATCAGGGCGGCATAACGATGTAGGGTCCTGCTGTCCATTGCGTCGTCCACTCGTACCAACGCGAGTGAGAGAGCAGCAACCGTGCCAAAGCCCGTTTTCTTTTAAAAACAGTTAGTTGAGTTATGCAAGCAGCGTTACAGGTGTATCCCTGTCACAGCCGTGCAGATATCCGGACCAGCGTATGGTGCGGCCGTGGATTGGCCGCGAATCAAGCGTGGCGTGGTTTTCACGCAGGTGTATCAGCGCTGTTACAGACAGTTGTTACACCTGCTACAACGCAACCGGCATTTGCCCTTGTAGGAGCGGCGTAAGCCGCGAAGCTGGAATTGCTGAGGCCCCTGGCAGCTCTGCAATCTGCTGATGCACCGGCTTCGCGGCTTACGCCGCTCCCACAGAAGCAAAAAAATCCGATGCCAGCTGCCTGGCATCGGATTCGGGGTGATCCACTTACTTGAACGCTCAGCGCCTTGAATGATGCGACGCAGCCGTGCTGATGCTCACTCCAGATGGCGTCCATTGGCGCCAGCGCCCATCGCAGGCGTGCCCGCCGCGTCGTAGACCTGCTGGTCGAGCAGGCCGGTTTCCTTGGCCACGATCACCGGCACCACCATCTGCCCGGTGACGTTGGTCATGGTACGCATCATGTCGAGGATGCGATCAATGGCGTACAGGTAACCGATCGCCTCCAGCGGCAGATTGGCCGCGCTCAGCACCACCGTCGCCATCACCACCGCCGTACCCGGCACACCTGCGGTGCCGAAGCTGCCCAGCACCGATGCGATCAGCACGATCACGTATTGCTCCGGGGTCAGTGGCACACCTGTGTATTGGGCAATGAACACCGCACACAAGGCCGGGTAGATCGCGCCGCAGCCGTCCATCTTGATGCTGGCACCCAGCGGCACCGCGAACGATGCGTAATCCTTGTTGACGCCGAGGTTGTCGCTGATCGAACGCATCGCCACCGGCATCGCCGCGAAACTCGACGAAGCCACGAACGCCACCTGCATGCCCGGCGCCGCGCCACGGAAGAACTTCCACGGGTTCAGCCCATGCGCAAGCAGCAGGCCGCTGTAGACGATGACGATATGCAGCGCGCAGGCCACGTACAGCGCCAGCACGAAGTTGCCCAGCGGCAGCAGCTTCTCGAAACCATAGCTGCCGACCAGCCCGGCGATCAGGCCGAAGGTACCCAACGGTGTCATCTCCAGCACGAAGCGGGTCACCTGGATCATGATCTCGCTCATCTGGCCGACCAGCTTGCGCGCCTCGTTGACCTTCTCGCCCAGCTTGACCATCGCAAAGCCAAGCAGGCCGGCGAAGAAGATCACCGGCAGGATCGAGCCACGCCCGGCCGCCAGCACCTGTTCACCAGCCGCATTGGCCTTGGTGCCGATACCGGCCAGCGCATAGAACACATTGGACGGCACCACATCCATCAGCACCTTGGCGATCGAGGGCACGTC
Source organism: Stenotrophomonas sp. 610A2 (assembly GCF_030549615.1). Lineage (NCBI taxonomy): Bacteria > Pseudomonadati > Pseudomonadota > Gammaproteobacteria > Lysobacterales > Lysobacteraceae > Stenotrophomonas > Stenotrophomonas pigmentata. The sequence goes on along the minus strand of NZ_CP130832.1, from coordinate 1,829,325 downwards.
ACGCGGGGTGTAGGCCGTATCCACCGCCAGCTTCAGGCCACCGGTACCGGGCTGCATCACCGTGCCGACCAGCAGACCGATGCCCACCGCAAACGCAGCGGTAATGACGAACCACAGGAAGGTCCGGCCACTGAGCGCAGCCACCGACTTTTGCCCGTGCAGCGAACCAATGGCGTTGATCACCGCGAAGAACACCAGCGGCACCGCGATCATCTTGATCAAGGTGACGTAGAGCTCACCCAACGGGCCAAAAAAGGTTTCGGCCGCCGGTCCCAGCGCCCAGCCGGCCAGCGCACCCAGCACAAAGCCGCCGACCACCCGCTGCCAGAAGGGGATCCGCAGCCAGGCAGAAACCACATTCATATCGTCAATCCGGGATAAAAATCGAAGGCAGTCACCATAGCGCAAGCCCTGCGCCAGCACGATGCCCTCACAGAAAAGCTGCGTGTCATATGCATGCCTTCCACGCTTGACCATAATGGCGGTCTGTATTCATCCAGCGGTAACAACCCCGATGCGCAAAGCCAGTTTCCTGTCCGCCGCCCTGTCCACCCTGCTGCTTGGCGCCTGCGCCAGCACCGGCCCACAGTCCGGCCCGGCCAACGCAGTCAGCGTTGACGTCCCCCAGATCACCCGTCCGGACGGGGAAACCCCGCAGTGGTGGTACCGCGACGGTGCTGCCCGCGCCGCCGGCAACGGCGCCATGGCTGGCAAGGCCAAGAACGTCATCCTGTTCCTGGGCGATGGCATGAGCCTGACCACCGTGGCCGCCGCGCGCATCCTCGAAGGCCAGCGCAAGGGCCAGCCAGGTGAAGAGAACCTGCTGTCCTGGGAACGCTTCCCGGCCACTGCGTTCAGCAAGACTTACAACACCGACTCGCAGACCCCCGACTCGGCCGGCACCATGACTGCGATCACCACCGGCGTGAAGAGCCACATGGGCGCCATCGGCGTCAGCGCCGGCAGCCGCAACAACTGCGCCGACAGCCTGCCCAAGGGCCTGCTGACTTGGCTGCAGCTGGCCGACAGCGCCGGCATGGCCACCGGCATCGTCTCCACTGCGCGCCTGACCCACGCCACCCCGGCAGCAACCTATGCGCACTCGCCCGAGCGCAACTGGGAGAACGACACCGACCTGCCAGAAGCAGCCAAGGCAGCGGGTTGCGTGGACATCGCCCAGCAGCTGATCTCCACCTCGCGTTACGGCCAAGGCCCGTTGGTCGCGCTGGGTGGCGGTCGTGGCCAGTTCACCACCATCAATGAGCAGGATCCGGAATACGCCGACAAGGTCGGCCTGCGCCTGGACGGCCGCAACCTGGTCGCCGAATGGCAGGCCAAGCATCCGCAGGGCGCCTACGTGTGGAATGCAGACCAACTCAAGGCTGCCGCCAACGCGCCAGCCCTGCTCGGCCTGTTCGAACCGGATCACATGCAGTACGAGCAGGACCGCCCCAAGGACCGTGCCGGTGAGCCCTCACTGGCCGAACTGACCCGCGCCGCCATCGCCAACCTGTCCAAGCACCAGGAAGGCTTCGTGCTGATGGTCGAAGGCGCCCGCATCGACCACGCCAACCACAGCGGCAACGCGGCCCGTGCATTGGGCGACACCATCGCCATGTCCGATGCGGTCAAGGCTGCGGTGGACGCCACCTCGGCCGAAGACACCTTGATCATCGTCACCGCCGACCACTCGCACACCCTGAATTTCGTCGGTTACCCGGCACGCGGCAACGCCATCCTCGGCAAGGTCAAGGACAAGGGCGGCGAAGACGGCATGGGCGCACTGGACCTGGCCCGCGATGGCATGGGCATGCCCTATACCACCCTGAGCTATGCCAACGGCCCGGGCTATACCGGCGCCAGCAACCAGCAGCCGGCCGGCCCGAAGCGCTTCCCGCATTCGCCGAGCAGCTTCGAGACCGCCAACGGCCGCCCCGACCTGACCCACGTCGACACCGAGCACCCGGACTACATGCAGGAAGCGCTGGTGCCGTCCAAGAGCGAATCGCACGGCGGCGAAGACGTCGGCATCTGGGCACGCGGCCCGGGCAGCAAGGCCGTCCGCGGCACGATGGAACAGAACACCATCTACCACCTGATCGTGCAGTCCACCCCGCGCCTGCGTGAACGTCTGTGCGCACTGGGCACCTGCGACGCGCACGGCGTACCGGTCGAGCTGCCGCAGCCGGTCAAGTTCGAGCGCAAGGCGCAGTGAGTCTGCTCCGGCAACGTGCCGGATGGCCAGTGGCAGCAATGCTGTCACTGGTCTCGCTGCCAGCGATCGCGCTGGCCGACGAGGCCTGCTACCGGATGGACACCGATGCGTTCAAGATTCTGGAAGGCTGCAAGCGGACCAGCGATGGCAGACTGATCGTCGCCGAAACGGCACTGGCGCAGCTTGAATACGATGCTGATGGGCTGACCTCGGTCATTGCCGGCAAGCAGCATTACTACCTGCGTCGCGACCGCCGCAATCTGCCGGTGATCACCTACGACAACGGCCCGGATTACTTCGAGGAAGGCCTGACCCGTTCCATGGTCGATGGCCAGATCGGCTACTACGACCGCCAACTGCAGCCTGCTTTCGCCGCCCGTTTCGATTGGGGCTGGCCATTCAAGGACGGCATTGCCGAAGTCTGCCAGGGCTGCGCGCCAGGCAAACCCGACCCCGGCGGCCACACCGCCGTCGAAGGCGGCAAGCACTACCGCATTGATCGCCAAGGCAAGATCCTGCCCTGAGCCGGGTCTTGTGAGGGGTTTGTACCGGGTAGTGCCGAGCCATGCTCGGCAGAGGCTCTACCAGCAACGTCACAGCGGAACCGCTGGTAGACCCGCAATCCGAATGCCCATCTGCTTCGCGGCTGACGCCGCTCCCACAAGACGGTGTAGCAACAATTGCAGGCTTCGCCGCCGCCGCCGATACTCGGCGCGGCCATGAACCCGCTTCCCCCTTCCCTGCTGCAGCCCGCAAACGACATCCCGGTGATGGTCGGCTTCAGCGGCGGCCTGGATTCCACCGTACTGCTGCACCTGCTGGCCAACGCACCCGGTCGCCGGCCCGGTAACCTGCGTGCACTGCACGTACACCACGGCCTGCAGGCAGTCGCCGATGACTGGCAGCAGCACTGCAGCAAGCTCTGCGCAACCTGGAACATCCCGCTGCAGCTGGTGCATGTCGAGGTTCCGCGCGATACCGGCCAAGGCCTGGAAGCGGCCGCGCGCGACGCCCGCCATGGCGCATTCAAAGCCCACCTGCACGAAGGCGAATGGCTGGCCCTGGCCCATCACCAGGACGACCAGGCCGAGACCTTCCTCTTGCGCGCTCTGCGCGGTGCAGGTGTCGATGGCCTTGGCGCAATGCAGGAGCAACGCAGCTTCGGCAGCGGCACGCTATGGCGGCCACTGCTGCAGGTGCCGCGCGCGGCATTGGAGAGCTACGCCAGCCAGCACGGCTTGCAATGGATAGAAGACCCCAGCAACGACAGCGCGGATTTCGACCGCAACTTCCTGCGCCTGCAGGTGCTGCCACTGCTGCGCCAACGCTGGCCACATGCCAGCGCCGCAATGGCACGCAGCGCCGGGCTGGCGGCACAGGCGGCGGAGCTGTTGCACGAAAACGATGCAGCCCTGCTGCGGCATTGCCTGGAACCGGACGGCGCGCTGCAGCTCGCTGCATTGAACCTGCTCGCACCCGCACAGCAATCCCGCGTACTGCGCTTGTGGGTGAACCAGCGAGGCTTGCCAGCACTTCCCGGCAACGGCGTGCTGGCAATACAGCAACAGCTGTTGGCCGCTGGCCACGACCAACAGGCTGAGTTCCGCTGGCAGCAGGCCCGCATCGTGCGCTGGCGTGAGCAGCTGCATGCCCTGCCTTTGCCCAAGCCCTGGCCCGAAGGCTGGACACACGAATGGGATGGCAGCGAACCCGCCAAGCTGCCGGATGGCGGCAAACTGGTACTGCACGGCGCCAGCGCCTTCGAGCAGCCAGTGCAACTGCGCCTGCGCCAGGGCGGCGAACGCATACAGCTACCGGGGCGCAGCCACCGCCACCAGCTCAAACACTGCCTGCAGCAGGCGGACGTGCCGCCATGGTTGCGCACACAACTGCCACTGCTGTGCGATGGCGACACCGTACTGGCGGCAGCGGACCGGGTCATTTCCGCGCCGCTGCAGGCTTGGTTGCAGGCACACGGTGCATCGCTGGAATGGCAACCGCCAGATCGGGTGAATTGACCCTTTCCTGCTGGCCGCTCACACTTGTGCCATGGCAAAAAAGTCCCCCAATGAAACCTCGCCGGTCGCCCACTTCGAGCAATCGCTCGAGGAACTCGAGCAACTGGTCGAGAAGATGGAAGCTGGCGATCTGAGTCTGGAACAGTCGCTGACCGCTTACGAACGTGGCGTCGGCCTCTACCGCCAGTGCCAGCAGGCGCTGGAGCAGGCCCAGCTGCGCGTACGTCTGGTCAGTGATCCGGCCCAGCCGGAGAAGTCCGAACCTTTTGAAAGCAGTGGCAATGAAGACTGACGCCCTGCTCACCCGCTGGTTGGAACGCACCGAAGAACAGCTGCAGGACGCCCTGCCCGACCCGGAGCTTGCCCCGCAGCGCCTGCACCAGGCCATGCGCTATGCAGCACTGGGCGGCGGCAAGCGCATGCGGCCGATGCTGGTCTATGCCGCCGGCTACCTGTTCGCCGCCGAAGAAGCGCGCCTGGATGCCGCTGCGGTAGCGGTCGAACTCATCCACGCCTATTCGCTGGTGCACGATGACCTGCCGGCGATGGACGATGATGACCTGCGCCGCGGCCGCCCGACCACCCATAAAGCCTTTGACGAGGCCACCGCGATCCTCGCCGGTGATGCCTTGCAGACCCGCGCTTTTGAAATCCTCGCCGACGCCTGGATGCCACCGGCATTGGCCTTGAACTGCATCAAGACCCTGGCAGGTGCATCCGGTGCAGCCGGCATGTGCGGCGGACAGGCGCTGGACATCGACGCCACCGGTCAGCAGCAGGCGCTGGACGAGCTCAAGCGCATGCATGCGATGAAAACCGGCGCCCTGATCCGGGCCGCCGTGCGCATGGGCGCGCTGTGTGGCGAGGCCAGTGATGCCCAGCTTGCACAGCTGGACAGCTTCGCCGACACCCTGGGCCTGGCCTTCCAGGTCCGCGACGACATCCTCGATGTCGAGGCCAGCTCCGAGCAGCTGGGCAAGACCGCCGGCAAGGACCAGGCGCAGGACAAGTCGACCTTCCCCTCCTTGCTGGGCATGGAAGGCGCCAAGGCCACACTGGCCGAGCTGGCTACCGCGATGCAGGCAGCGTTGATTCCGTTTGGCCAGCGCGCGGCAGCATTGTCTGCATTGGCGGAACTGACGGTGCGTCGCACGCATTGATCGCGTTTTGTGGGCTTTGGGGGAGCGGCGCTGGGTGGCCTCGGGCCATAAGCCGCGAAACTCACAAACCCAACCCCTCCCCGACCCTCCCCTTCGCTGCGCGAAAGGGAGGGAGCGAAAACACGACAGACAGCAAAAAGCCCGGGAATCCCGGGCTTTTTGTTTGACAACCAACGCGCTGATTACTTGATCAGGCGAATGGTCAGCGGGTAGCGATAGGTCTCGCCCTTGTTGGCGGCCAGGCCAGCAAGAATCGCGAACACCAGGCCACCGATCCATGCCACGGCATAGGTCAGGAAGCCGATCAGCACGACCATCAGGATGCCGCTGATGAAGTAAGCGCCCAGCAGCGTCAGCTGGAAGTTCAGCGCTTCCTTCGAGTTGGCGTTCAAGAAGGCCTTTTCCGGCTTGTCCTTGTTCACCAACCAAACGATCAGCGGCACGATGAAGCTGAAGAAGATGCCCGACAGGTGCACCAGCATTGCAATGCTGTTGTCATCGGAGGCGCCTGCGCTGGCCGGTGCCGGCGGCGGAGTGTTCTGGTAATCGCTCATTGTTTCCCCAAGATCCTTGTAAAGGGCTTATCCATAAAGGTAGACAGCTATAGGAAGCATCTTAACTTCCACATAAGAATAGTCCGCTGTTTACCAAGACTGCGTCAATCATTACCTGCCACGGTCATCTTGCCGACCAGGATGGAGCCGGTGGAAACATGCGAACGCCGGTCCACGTCCGTGCCCACGGCTTCGATACCGGCAAACATCTGCTTGAGGTTGCCAGCGATGGTGATGCCGTCCACCGGGTAAGCGATCTGCCCGTTCTCGACCCAGAAACCACCGGCGCCACGCGAGTAGTCGCCGGTGATGCCGTTGACGCCCTGGCCCATCAGCTCGGTCACCAGCAAACCGGTGCCCATACTCGACAGCATGGACGCACGATCACCCGCATTGGCCTTCACTTTCAGGTTGTGCACGCCACCGGCATTGGCCGTGGTCTGCAGGCCCAACTTGCGCGCCGAGTAGCTGCCCAGGATGTAACGCTGCAATACGCCGTCAGTGATCAACGCCGAGTTGCGGGTGGCTACGCCTTCACCGTCATAGGAACTGGAGCGCAGGCCACGGCGCAGTAGCGGCAGCTCATCGATGGCAAACCAGTCCGGGAACAGCTGCGTATCCACGCTGTCCAGCAGGAAGCTGGCGCGGCGATACAGGGCGCCACCGGAAACCGCACTGAGCAGGTGGCCGATCAAGGATCGCGCCATGTCCGCCGCGAACAACACCTGCACCTCACCGGTCGGCAGCGAACGCGGCTGCAGCCGGGCAACCGTGCGCTCGGCCGCGCGCAGGCCCACCGCCGCCGGATCATCGAGATCTTCGCGGGCGATGGCACTGGTGTACCAGCCATCGCGCTGCATGCCGTCGCCCTGGCCGGCGATCAGCGCGCAACCGATGGAATGGTGGCTGCTGCGGTCACGGCCGATGAAACCGTGCGAGTTGGCATACACCGACACGCTCTGCGCGGTGGAAGCCGAGGCGCCGTCGGAGTTGCTGATGCGGCTGTCGCTGTCACGGCCAGCCGATTCACAGGCCAGCGCCAGATCCAGCGCCTGCTCGGCGCTCAGCTCCCACGGGTGCCAGCTGTCCAGGTCCGGGAATTCGGTGGCCATCAGCGCCGGGTCGGCCAGGCCAGAGGCCGGATCGTCCTCGGTATGGCGGGCAATCGCGCAGGCCTGGGCCACGGTGGCCTCCAGGCTGGATTCCTGCAGGTCGGCAGTGCTGGCACTGCCCTTGCGCTGGCCGAAGTACACGGTCACCGCGATGCCGCGGTCGTGGGTAGCTTCGACGGTCTCCACCTCGCCCAGACGCACATTCACATCCAGCCCGCGGTCCTCGCTGCAGCTGACCTCGGCCTGGCTGGCGCCCATGGCGCGGGCCCGTTCCAGCAGCCGCTGGGAGATGCCGGCCAGGCGTTCCAGGCGCTGCAGGCTGTCGTCAACGGCAGGGTTATCGGTGCTAATGGCGTTCAATGCTTTATCCTTGGTGGCCAAATCCCTTCACATCTGCCCGGTCTTGCACGACTGGCGGCGGCGTGACGTGGATTTTTCGTGGAGCCCGGCGAGCGCCAGGCTTTCCTGTCATGAAGTTTAGTAGGTAGCAGTGCGATGCGCGGACGCGATCAAGAAACCGGTGAATTTTTGGGTGAAAGCCGTAGCCAGAACCGGCGCGAAGCGCTGGAAGTGCTGGCGCTGGGCGAAACCCTGGTGGAGCTGACCCCGGCGCAGCTGGCGCGCCTGCCGATCCCGGAAGGCCTGCTGGAACACATCGAGTACTCCAAGCGCATCACCTCGCATGGCGCGCGCAAGCGCCAGCTGGCCTTCCTGGCCAAGCAGATGCGCCGCGAGGAAGACGAGACGCTGGACGCGATCCGCAACGCGCTGGACGCCAACAGCGAGACCTCGCGCCGCGAAGTGGCGATCATGCACCGCATGGAGCGCTGGCGCGAGCGGTTGCTGGCCGAGGGCGATGTCGCCCTGGGCGAGCTGCTGGACGAGCATCCGGAGGCCGACCGCCAGGCCCTGCGCACGCTGGTGCGCAACGCGCTGGCCGAGAAAGCCAAGAACAAGCCGCCGCGCGCCTTCCGCGAGATCTACCAGGTATTGCGCGAGCTGATGCTGGTGCCGGTGCTGAGCGCGGCTGCGGAAGTAGGTGGCGATGATGACGATGCTGCTGATGATGTGAATGGCGACGACGAGCAGGATTGATCTGGACTGAGGGGCGTTGCTGCTGGTTTGGTTCTGCAGCGAAAAGCTTTCCCTCATCCGCCCCTTTCGGGGCACCTTCTCCCGCTCGCGGGAGAAGGGACGGCTGGCATGTGGAATTTGGCGGAGTCAGCTCGAGCTGCAGCTCTGCAATCCCTTCTCCCGTTTACGGGAGAAGGTGCCCGGAGGGCGGATGAGGGGGGCTCTTCAGCCTCAAACTCAAGCCTGCGTACCACCCACCGTCAGCCCATCAATCAGCAACGACGGCTGGCCAACACCGACCGGCACGCTTTGCCCGTCCTTGCCGCAGATACCCACGCCTTCATCCAGCGCCAGATCGTTGCCGATCATGCGCACCTTCTGCATGGTCTCCGGGCCGTTGCCGATCAGCGTCGCACCCTTCACCGGCGCGGTGATCTTGCCATCTTCAATCAGGTAGGCCTCGGTCGCCGAGAACACGTACTTGCCGCTGGTGATGTCGACCTGGCCGCCACCGAAGTTGACCGCGTACAGGCCCTTCTTCACCGAGCGGATCATCTCCTGCGGATCATGGTTGCCTGCGCGCATATACGTATTGGTCATGCGCGGCATGGTCATGTGCGCGAACGATTCGCGGCGGCCATTGCCAGTCGGCGCCACACCCATCAGGCGCGCGTTGAGCGTGTCCTGCATGTAGCCAACCAGGATGCCGTCCTCGATCAGCGTGGTGCACTGGGTCGGCGTGCCCTCGTCGTCAATGTTCAGGGAACCACGGCGGCCGTCGAGGGTGCCGTCATCGACGATGGTCACGCCTGGCGAGGCCACGCGCTCGCCGATACGACCGGCGTAGACGCTGGTGCCCTTGCGGTTGAAGTCGCCTTCCAGACCGTGGCCTACCGCCTCGTGCAGCAGCACGCCGGGCCAGCCCGGGCCCAGCACCACCGGCATCACGCCGGCCGGGGCTGGAATCGCCTCCAGGTTCACCAGCGCCTGGCGCAGTGCCTCGCGGGCGAAATTCTCCGGGCGATCGCCGGCAAACAATTCTTCGTAACTGTAGCGACCGCCGCCGCCGGCATAGCCGGATTCACGACGGCCGTTCTGCTCGACGATGACCTGCACGTTCAAACGTACCAGCGGCCGCACGTCAGCGGCCAGCACGCCGTCACTGCGCGCGATCAGCACCGTATCCACACCACCGGACAGGCTCACCATCACCTGCTGCACGCGCGAATCCGCCGCGCGCAGGAAGCGATCCAGGCGCTTGAGCACTTCCACCTTGGCCTCGTTGCCGATGCTGTCGACCGGGTCGAGTGCCGGGTACAGCGCGCGCCCACTGCCACGCACCAGTGAGCGCACGTTCTGCTCACCGCCTTCGCGCGAGATCGCGCGCGCAGACTGTGCGGCAGCCAGCAGAGCCGCCGGCTGGATGTCGTCCGAGTACGCGAAACCGGTCTTCTCGCCGGCAATCGCGCGCACCCCCACGCCCTGCTCGATGGAGTGCGCGCCGTCCTTGACGATGCCGTCCTCCACGCTCCAGCTCTCGCGGCGCGAATGCTGGAAGTACAGGTCACCGAAGTCGATGCCCGGCCCCAGCAAGGTGCCGAAGGTGCGTTCAAGGCGATTGGCATCCAGTCCTGCAGGCAGCAACAGGCGGGTTTCGGCGAGCGTGAGAGCGTTTTCGGTCATGACATTCCAGATGGGGGCAGGCCCGCCTTCATGCAAGCCTGCACTGATTCAGGGGCCGCTGGACGCGCCCGGGGTAACCGCTGGCGGCGGCATGCGGGCAGCGTCACGGTCCAGCACCTCGACCTTGGGATCTTTCCAGGGTCCGGTCACCTTATAGGTCTTGGAGCCGATCTCGCCCAGTGGCTTGCCCAGCACCGCGTTGGCGGCCGCACCGACCGCCGCGCCGACCGGGCCACCGGCCACCGCACCGACCACCGTCAGCAGGTTGCCCGAGCGCGGGTTCACATCGATGGTCTGGTTGAACTGCTGTGCGACCAGATCGGCCTGGCCACGGATGGTGATCTCGGCCGCCGGCGACTCGATGGCAATCTTGTCGGTGCTGGCCTGTCCGTTGCCAAAGCGCATCGCACCTTCGACGTGGTTGAACGCCAGGCCTTTGGAGAACAGGTCACGGAAGTCGAACAGCAGGCGCCTTGGCAGCTGCGCCACGCTGAGCAAGCCCAGAACGCGGCCAGCGCCGGGTTCCACTTCCAGCAGCTGGCCGTTGCGCAGGTTCATGTCCATGCCGCCCTGCAGGCTGGCCATGTTGAATGCCATCGGCCCGCCCTGCCAGCCGGCCTGCAGGTTCACCTTGCCCTGGCCGCCACGCAGCTGCCCGGCATAGCCCAGACGCTGCAGCAGATCGCCCAGGTCTTCACTCTCTACCTGCGCCGTCGCCTGGGTACGCGCCTGCGCGCCCATGCCACGCCACTCACCGTGCACATCGATGACCTGCTTCGGCGCGCGGATTGCCAGTTCCTGTACCTGCAGGCCGTCACCGGTCGGACGCGTGCGCAGACGGGTCTGGCCGAGCTTGACCGTGGCGAACTGCAGGTCTTCGATATCCAGTGCCAACGGCGGGATCTTGGCCGGGTTGATCGGCTCTGCCGGGGTGTCGCTGGACTCCGCGGTTGCCGCCTTGGCGGCCTGCCAGTACACCCGCGCCAGCTGCCCGCTGACGGTGCCGCCCTCGGCGGTCGGTACGCGCAGATTGCCTGCCAGCGCCGGGCCATCCAGTTGCACGGCGACCGCATCGGCACCGGGCCGCAGCTGCAGGCGGGTCTGCGCGAAGCGTCCGCCCACCATCAACAGCTGGTCAGCCAGAACGTCCACTTGTTTCAGCGCAACACCGCCATCGCCGCCGTCGTTGCCGTCCCCGCGCGCCAGGGTGATCCACTCCAGTGCGTCCAGCGACGGCGTGCGTCCATTGACCACCAGCCCATCGGCCGGCGGTTCGTGATCGACGGTATCGCTGCCCATGGTGACCTGCACGCCGGTCTTGCCATTCTGGCTGCGCGCAGCCAGGGCCATCAGCTTGCCGAACGAAACATCGATACGCCCCGCGCCCATCGGCAAGGCAGCCTGCACGGTAGTGGCCAGGGCATCGGCGGCCGGCTTGTTCAAGGGCGCCGGCAGCTGCAGACGCGTGCCCTGCAGATCCGAGCGCAGTGTCAGCAGGGTTGGTGCATTGTTGGACATGCCGGTAGCAACCTTGGGCAGGCTGACACCGACCGTCCACGCCGAGGTGCCATGCACATACGGCTTGAGCCAAGCCAGTTCGGGCGCGCGATCCAGCAGTTTGCCTGCGTCCAGATCGGCGCTGAGCTCGGCTTCGAATGCATGCGCCGGATCCTTCACTGGTTTGCCAGCGCGCAGCGCCAGCATGCCGTCGCGTTCCTGATGCCGCACCTGCAACGCCGGCGCATCGAAGCCATCACTGCTGTACGCGGCCTTGCCGCGCACGCCCTCGAACTGCAGGTCCCAGCGTTTGTCGGCCATGCGTACGCCGCGCAGATCAACATCACCCAGCAGGTGCCCGCCGCCATCGTGGTGCAGCGGCAACAGCAGATCGAAATTGACCGCGGCAGGGCCGGCCACGCTGAGGTTGTCCAGGGTGTCGCCATAGCTGGCCTGCAACGGACTCTGCCGCAGCATCGCCAGCAGGCGCGCACTCTCGTCGACGGTGTTGGCCTGCACCACCAGCTTGGATTCGGCGAAGCTGGCAATGCCGGCGCGCAGGTGATCCACCTTGACCCCGGCCAGCTCGCCGCGGCCAGTCAAATCAAAACCGCCGCCGATGAAGTTGATGTCGGCGTTGACGTGCTGCATCAGCGGCCAATCCTGCTGGAAGCGGATCGAACCATCGTCGATGTGCCCGCCCGCCTCGAAGCGGCCGTTGTTGCCAACGAAGGGCCAATCATCCAGATCGCCCACCGCCAGGCCGGTACCACCGCGCAAGGTGCCATCGACCAGCGCCGCATCCAGCCACTTCACTGCCGCCTCGCTCATGTTCGAGCGCACCCAGAACTGCTTGGCAGCGGTCATCGGCACATCGTCGATCTTGGCTGCCAGATTGATCCACGGTCGCGTTCCATCACCCTGGAACCACAGCCCGCCGCGCACGTCCGCCGCGTAGTTCTGGCCCTGCACGCGCAGCGCTGGCGTACCTACCTGCCAGCCGTCGCCCTCGCGCCAGCCGACCAGGTCACCGGAGAGCTGCAGCTCATGCAACACGCCAAAGCCGGTCGGCCAGTCAAAACGCACCACATGGTCCGGCTTCAGGCCCAGCGAGAACGCCTGCGCATCACCCTCAAAATGACCACGCAGGCCACTCAAACCCGGGCTGCCGCCAACCGCTGCGAAACTTGCATCCAGCAACTCGCCGCTTGCCCGCAACGGGCCGTCGGCAGCGCCAACCAAACTGATATCGGCAAAGCGCAGGGACGGCTGCGAGCGGTGCAGCCAGCGTCGCAGGCTGGGCTCCAGCCGATCACTGAGCGCCAACACCTGCAGCAGCGGGCCGGCATCAAGCTGCTTGCCCTGCACCGCGAAATGCTTGCCGCCGGCCAGCAACAGCCCATCCAGCGCCTGCGTGCTGCCGTCGCCCGCGATCCGCAGGCGGGGGGCATCCAGTCGCCAACCGCCATCGATCGCCTTCCAGCGCGCGCGCAGCTGCAACTTGCTGAAAGCCACGGTAGGTGCGGCGGCGGCGTCCGGCAACGGCGCGCCGGCAAGCTGTACATCGTCCAGCTCGCCTTCGGCGCTGACCGCCACCACCCGGTTGTCCTGCAGCTGTACCCAGCTCTGCAGTTCGCCCCTGCCTTGCCGCAACTGCACCCCGGCAAACCTCAGCAGCGAAGACCATGCACCCAGTTCGGCCGGATCGGCCGAGAACCAGGCCTGCCCGTCACCGCGCTGGCGCTGGAAATCCAGCACGGCGGTGACCGGCGCAGCATTCGTATCTATCCAACCCTTGGCACCTACCCGCAGACGCTCACCGTCCACGCGCAGGCGCAGGTCGATACGCGGAATATGGGTCTGCAGACCAATCGATGGCGCCTGCACCTGCAGTTGCCCGCCAATCACCTGCAGCTCGCCGAGTCGGCGCAGGGTGTCCAGTGGATCGCCGCCGGTCTTGGACTCGGGCAGGCCACGCACCGACCAACGGCCGTCATCGGCACGTTGCAGGGTCAGTGCCAGCCCACGCAGGCGCAGTTCGGTCAGCGGCGCGCCGGGCAGCAGGCCCGAGTACACCGCCACCAGCACTTCCGCCTGGCCAATGCGTACACCTTCGCCCTGGCCAACCCGCAAGCCATCGAGCTGCAGCAACGGGCCGCGCCGGGTCCAGCGCGTGTCCAGGCGGTCAAACGCCACCGGTTGCCCGGCGCGCTCGCTGAGCCACGCCGCAACCTTGTCCGGATGCGCCTCGACCATCGGCAACAGCTGGCTGACCGTGCCAACCAGCAGCGCCACGCACACCAACGCGATCGCCAATGCCATCAAGGCGTAGCGACGGAAGCGGCGTAGGCGGTGGCGCAACAGCGTGGTCATCAGCTCACTTCGTGCTTCCGTGCCGCGAAGTGAGCTCGTTCAGAGCAGTACAACATCGAACTGCTCCTGCAGGTACTGATCATCCGCCTGGAAGCGGATGCTCTTGCCGAGGAACTCCTCCAGCTCGGCCACCGCTGCCGACTCTTCGTCGGTGATGCGCGCGACCACTTTGCTCGATGCAATCACCAGCAGGCGCGCGGCCTCGAACTGACGCACGGCACGGGTGATCTCGCGGAAGATCTCATAAGTTACGGTTTCGGCGGTTTTGATGCTGCCGCGGCCACTGCACTGCGGGCAGGTTTCCGACAGCTGCCTTTCCAGGCTCTCGACGGTGCGCTTGCGGGTCATTTCGACCAGACCCAGCGGCGAGAAGTCATACACCGTGGTCTTGGCGTGGTCGCGCGCAAGCGCCTTTTCCAGCGTGCGCAGCACCTGGCGGCGATGCTCGGCGTCATCCATGTCGATGAAGTCGATGATGATGATGCCGCCCAGGTTGCGCAGCCGCAGCTGCCGCGCCACCGTCTGCGCCGCCTCCAGGTTGGTGCGGAACACGGTTTCTTCCAGATTGCGCTGGCCGACGAAGGAACCGGTGTTGACGTCGATGGTGGTCATCGCCTCGGTCTGGTCGATGACCAGGTAGCCACCGGACTTGAGCGGCACCTGCTTGTTCAAGGCGCGGACGATCTCGTCCTCGACCCCGAACATGTCGAAGATCGGACGGTCGCCGGTATACAGCTCCAGCTTCTCGCCCAGCACCGGCATGTATTTGGCGACGAAGGCCTGCAGCTGGGTGAAGGTCTCCTTGGAGTCGACCTTGACCTTGTCCACGTCCTTGCGGATCAGGTCGCGTACCGAACGCAGCGGCAGGCTCAGGTCTTCATAGATGATGCTGCACGGCGGCGCTTCGCGACCACGCCGTTCCACCACCGCCCATACCCGCGACAGATAGGAAATATCTTCGGCCAGTGCCTCGGCCGGCTGGCCCTCGGCATTGGTGCGCACGATGTAGCCGTAGCCGCCGTGCTGCGCCGAGATCTCGGTGACCAGCGATTTCAGCCGCGCGCGCTCGCCTTCATCCTCGATGCGCGCCGAGACGCCGACCATCTTCGACTGCGGCAGCAGCACCAGGTAACGCGAGGGAATGCTGATCTGCGTGGTCAGGCGCGCGCCCTTGGTGCTGATCGGGTCCTTGACCACCTGCACCACCACGTCCTGGCCGTCGCGCAGCAACTCCACGATCGGCACCGAGGACGGCAACGGCAGGCTGGGCGCGGTTTCGTCGGTATCGGCCGCCACCGGTGCCGGACGCACCACGTCGTTGGCATGCAGGAACGCAGCGCGGTCCAGCCCCACCTCGACGAACGCGGCCTGCATGCCCGGCATCACCCGCTGCACCTTGCCCTTGTAGATGTTGCCGACCACGCCACGGCGCCAACCGCGCTCGATATGCAGTTCCTGCAACATGCCGTTTTCAATCACTGCCACGCGGGTTTCGCGCGGGGTGACATTGACCAGGATCTCTTCGGACACGTCCTTCACTCCCCCTTGTCCATGGAATCGTCGGCCGCGCCGGCGGCAAAGGCCGCCAGCAACACGGCGGTCTGCTGCAGCGGCAGCCCCATCACCCCGGAGTAGCTGCCCGCCAAATGACTGATGAAACGCTCCGCCCCGCCCTGGATGGCATAGCCGCCAGCCTTGCCCATCGGCTCACCGGTGGCGACGTAGGCCTCGATCTGCGCCGCGCTCATCGGCGCGAAGCTCACTTCCGAGATCACCGTTTCCAGCACATGTCGGCCGGCGGCGGCCAGGGCCACCACGGTGATCACCCGGTGCGTGCGCCCGGCCAACGAGGCCAGCATGGCTGCCGCGTCGGCGGCATCGGCCGGCTTGCCATAGACCCGGTCACCCAGCACCACCTCGGTATCCGAGCCCAGTACCACCGCCTGCGGATCGTCGGCCACCAGGGCCAGACCAGCCTGCGCCTTGTCCAAGGCTACCCGCCGCACGTAGGCTTCGGCGGGTTCACCTTCCGCCCGCACTTCAGGCACGTCCAGATCCAACGCCCGGAATGGCACGTCGAGGCGGGAAAGGAGTTCGTTGCGGTGGGGGGAGCGGGAGGCAAGATAAAGCATCGCGGAAGCATAACCTGCGGCGGCTAGCTGAATGATCGGCAAAGACGTCAAAGTCACCGCAACCCCGAGCCGGCTCACCACCCGTTCATCGCCCTGTAGTCACTTTCACGATCCATCCAAGGAGGATCACCATGCGCCGTACTGCCCTTGCTCCACTGCTGCTGTCCCTGTCACTCGCCCTGGGAGCCTCGATGACCGCCCACGCCCAAACCGTGCCCACCGTCGTGGCCAGCGACGCTACCCTGCTCAATGTGTCCGCCCAGGCCGAAGCACACCGGGTTCCGGACGTGGCCACGCTGTCCGCCGGCGTGGTCACCCAGGCAGCCGATGGCAACACCGCCATGCGCGACAACGCCGTGCAGATGGACAAGGTGATGGCTGCGATCAAGGCCGCCGGCATCGCCGAGCGCGACATCCAGACCAGCGGCATCAACCTCAGCCCGCAGTACCGCTATGCCGAGAACGAGGCGCCGAAGATCACCGGCTACCAGGCCAACAACACCGTCAGCCTGAAGGTGCGCGACATCACCAAACTGGGCAAGGTGCTGGACAGCCTGGCCGCGCAGGGCGCAAACCAGATCAATGGCCCCAGCTTCGAGATCGACCAGCCCGAGCCGGTCTACGACGAAGCCCGCCTGGCCGCGCTGAAGAAGGCCCAGGCCCGCGCCGAAACCTATGCCAAGTCGCTGGGTCTGCGCGTGCGCCGCATCGTCAGCATTTCCGAAGGCAGCCAGGGCGGCTTCCGCCCGATGCCGATGATGGCCATGGCCGCCGGCCGCAGCGCCAAGGCGGAAATGGACACTGCGGTGTCGCCGGGCGAAACCACCGTGTCGGTCAACCTCGACGTGGTGTTCGAGCTGGGCCGCTGAACCAGCCGGTGGCTGTAGTAAGAACGGCGCCTTCGGGCGCCGTTTTGTTTTGGCCAAGCAGCTCGCCGACCGGTAGCCCAGCGCATCCGGGGCTGCTCGCCAACGGACCTCCACAATTCCGCCCTCGTCTGTAGGAGCGGCGTAAGCCGCGAAGCTGACACCAATGAAGCCATTGGCAGCTGTGCCATCTTCGGATCCATCTGCTTCGCGGCTTACGCCGCTCCTACAACCGCCGGCCTGCCCCCTCAAGCTGTCCGCCAGCTGACCAGGAACGACCGCCCCGCTTGCCGAACGCGTGAATAAAAGGCGCACTGCAGCTACGGGACACAGTCGAGCAACCCCGTCCCGTGTCATCGCGCGTTGTTCTCTGTCACACGCCCACGCATGGAGGTGGTACATGGTCCGCACGCAACAAAGCAGTCCGTCCCTGCACGTAGAACCCTCGCGCATCCTTGCCTACAGCACTGCCCTGGCACTGCACGCCCTTGCCCTCGCGCTGCTGCTGATTCCGCTGTCACAGGTGCCGATCCAGCGAGAGGCGCGTGAAGCACGTTGGCAGGTCCCTGACGTCAAACCCATCGTCCCCAACCCGCCACTGCCACCGGTCGATGTACCAGTAACGCGCACACCTTCACCACCGCGGCAACCGGCACTGGCCGCTCCGGTGGACAACGCGCCGATGCCGATCTTCGCTACCGAGGCGGTGATCAGCGCACCGGTTGATGTGGCGCCGGCCGTCGACACCCTGCCGTCCATCGATCCAGTGGGTCCATCGACGCCGCTACAAGGTGTACAGCTGCGCTACCTCAACGCGCCGGCCCCCAGCTATCCGCGTGACGCGCTGATCGCAGGTGCACAGGGCACGGTGACGTTGCGGGTGCTGGTGGACGTGGATGGTTCGCCACTGGAAGTCAGCGTCGAGCACAGCAGCGGCAACCGCAGCCTCGACACCGCCGCACGCAACCAGGTGCTGCGTCGCTGGAAGTTCCAACCGGCAACCGATGGCGGCCATCCGGTACAGGCCTACGGCCTGATTCCGGTCGACTTCAAACTTGGCTGAACAGTTCCGGGCACCACTCATGGCAGTGCTTTACGGCGCTGCCACGAGCCGCACGCCGAAGGTTCGTTCGCGTGACGTACGCCGCCCTGCCGCGGTTCGATCAGCAGCAGCTTGAACAACAGGCAAAAAAAAGACCCGCATCTCGCGATGCGGGTCTTCAATCAAATCTTGGCGCCCGAAGTTGGACTCGAACCAACGACCCCCTGATTAACAGTCAATCCTACAGTTGTTTGTAATCAGTAACTTAGGGGTAATCGATTTACGTCTTTGCCGTTCGTAAGTGATTGATGCCGCTCGGGTGCGAGTTGAGATTTTACGTACCGTCCCCGGCCGGTTTGACCAGCGGGACACTGTAGTCGTAGACGTCCAGCATTGCCTCGTTCTTGTGCCCGCTGGCCTGCTGCTTCTCGCCGCGGGTGCCAGGCGTGTCCGTGATACCGCGGCGCTTCAGGTCGTGGGCGCCGAAGCGGTGATCGTCGCTCATGACTTCGGCCTTGACCGCGCTGTCGAGCAGGCGCCGCCAGGCGGAATTGAAGGTGCTCTTCAGCAGCGGCTCGCCGACGTGGTTGACGACCAGGTGGCGGTCCTCCGCGCGGAATGGCACGGGTCGCCTATTCGCTGGGCGGCCCTTCTTGGTGCTCTTCTCGTCTTCCCATATGGCCTTGCGGCGAGCGACCAGGTAGTCCCACGCCTCGCGGAGCTCGGGCGACCACTCGGTGATGTTGTCGCGGCTGCCCTTGCGCCGATTGGTCTGGATGCCTTCCTTCAAGGCGTTGGCGTCGGTGAGCGTGCGGACCTCGATAGGCCGCAAGCGGCAGCGGTAGCCGATCACGATCATCGCCCACAGGTACGGCGCCACGCTGCCCTCCTGACCGCGGCCGCCGGCGTTGGCGCGGGCGAACTTGATCAGGTCCTGCAGAATGTCCTTGTCGGGTAGGCGCCGGCGCTTGCGCTCGGTGGGGAGTTCGACGCCGTCAGCTGGATTCATGTCGTTGTAGCCGCGGTTCTCGCCCCACCGGAAGAGCCGGCGTAGGTAGCGCTGGACGTGCGCTGCCTTGCTCGGCGTCGGGATAAGCGAGCCGGCGCTGTCGCGCTCAGTGCCGGCGGCGAGGCTATCGATCAGGCCCTGCACCACCGGCCGCGTGATGCGCTTCGTGACCAGGTCCCCAAAGCGGCCGCCGTTGGGAAACTTGAAGTCGAGCACGACGGCCTTGCAATAGGAATAGTCATCGCGCGAGTTCTGGCTGAGCTTCCTGAACTGGTCGCTGTCCTCGAATGCTTCGGCGAGACCGCGCATCACCTTGCTGCTGGCCTTGCCAGCGCGGGCCTCAGCGATGAGGTGCAGATCTGCAAGCGTCGCGGTCCTGGTGGCCACATTCTTGCGCTTGGGGCGTTCGCCCGGCTTGCGGTCAAACACGTACCAGCAGCCGCCCTTGCGGCCATCCCAGTACAGGCCGGTCGGGATCTTCGACTGGTCGATGTGGCGCGGGATCGTCGGATCCGGCTTTCGTTTTCTGCCTGCTGGTGCCATCACTTCCTGCCAAACAGGTCGGTGGGGTCGTACGGGGTGGAGTCGTTCGCCGCGGCTACGCCGAGGGCGGCGTTCACCGCGTCCAGGGTGGTCCAGATCCCGCCCTGGCCGTCGTATTTGTACCGGATTCCCTGGTCCTCCGCCCAGCGCACCACCGTGGCTAGGCGCGGCAGCGGACCTTCCGGGTTCGGCCGGCACATCCGCTGCAGGTCCTCGAACTGGAGGATCTCTCCGATCACGGGACCGCCTTCGCCGCCTTCTTGGCCTGACGCGTCCGCCGGCGCTGCTCACCTCGAGCGAAGTGCAGCGCCGATTGCTCGAGCCTGGTGCTGAAGGCGAGCTCGGTGATCAGCTGGCCGAGCTTGGCGTCGTCCATCCTACGAATAGCCTCGCGGAGCAGGTCCGGCTTCTTGGCCGGCACGCCGGCGATCTTCATGCCGGCAGCGCCTGGTACTTACTGGCCAGCCACGCAGTCGCCCGCGCGAGCTCTGCCGGCTCGATGCCACGGCCCCAGTGCTGTTGCGCCATGCGGTCGGCGACATGGTCCAGCACCGCCATGAGTTGTAGTTCCGGTGTCGCGCCAGCAAGCAGTGGGACCGAAAGATAAACCTGAGATGAGACGCCGCCAGGATCCACGTCAACGCCAGCAATCAGGGCGGCGCCATCGCCGTTTCGCGCAGCGAGACGTTCTTCCGCCATGCGCTCGGCCACCTCGAACTGGTCGGGCGGCTGCGTCGACGCTGATGCGATGGCTCGCGTCACCGCTGGCGTTGGCGACGGGGATTGCGCGGCCGCCAACTTGCCTGCCTTCTTCCCTGGCAGGTGGTACTGGATCAAGGTCGTCGCGCCGGTCGACGTGAGGCGACCTTCAGAGCGCAACCGGGCGACGGCATTGCGGCGATCTGCAGGACTGAGATCGTCGAGCTCGATGCGTAGCTGCTCGCCGGTCATCGCCCCGCCGTTGTTCTTGATCAGTTCCAGGACGCGCTCAGCATTCTCGGAAATGATGGACATGGTGGAGTGCTCCGATGGATGCCGCGCCGCTGATGGCGTGGCGGTTTCGATGGACGGCGCGAAGCCGGTGAACTGAGGCCGGAATTCGTTCATCGGTGGATCAGACGCTGCAGCAGCGGCCGCCTCGTGTGCTTGCTTTGATCCAGGACCTGCAGCGCGTTGTTGCCCGGCTGCTTGAGTTCGAACTGGAACGGCGCCGTGCCGTTGCCGAGCGCTTGCTGGATGAGCTCCGGCACGCGATCGCGCAACTCGCGTGGCATCTTGTTCCAGTGGACACAGTGCAGCGCGTGCAGCGTGTCGTAAGCGTCACGCTCCGGATGCACGCCGAGCAACGTCGCAACCTTGTCGATCGTGCAGATGCTGAAGTGAGTGCCGGCGAACATCTCATTCAACGCAGTTAACGCAGCCAGCGCTTTGAGATCATGCATTGAGTGCCTCCTGCTGCGGTGGCAGCGACCAAAGGCAAACAGGCTTCTTCCCACGGAATGGCGCCTTGCCTTGCGCGAACTCGCCCTTCGCGACCTTCTTTCTTTCCCACAGATTCCGCATGTGGGTGCCGGCGCTGTGGGATGAGATGCCAACCTCGAGCGCGATCTCTGCGGTTGTGGCCGGACCCTCCTGAAGCACGGCAAGGCAACGGGATGCGATAGAAGTGGGATGCATGCTCATCGCTGCCCGTCCCGGTAGTGCCAGTCATCCTCAGTCAGGTACACGCGGCTGCCGACGCGATCGCTTACCTCGTTGAACGTGGCGATCGTTGCGCGGCCGAGATCGACGCCGGCGCGGAATGCCAGGATGTCCAGATAGGTCGCGAAGTCGGCAAACTCCTTCGCCAGCGCGGGCCGGGCCTCATCGAGCGTGAGGTCGCCGCGCTCGACCTTCTTGATGATGTTGGCGGCCTCGCCGAGTTCGCCGAGCACGGCGTTCGACCAGGCCGACAGCGGCCAGTCGGATCCGTCCGGCTCGCTGTGTGCGGGTTCGCCCCTGGCATTCTTGAACTCGGGAAGCCTGGCGCAGTTGGCGCCGCGCAGCGCGTTGAAAGTGAGGCCGTTGGTCAGATAGCCCATCACTTGGCCCCCTTCTTCGGCGCCGCTTTTGCAGCCTTCTTAGCAGGCTTCTTCGCCGACGCCTTAGCGCTTGGCGTGCTCGCGCTCTTCGCCGTCTTCTTCTTGGCTGCCTTCTTCGCCGCCGGTTTCGCCGGCGTTTTGACGACATCAAAGCGCCTGCCGTTGCTCTGCTTCAGCGCGTCGGCATCGCCCGATGTCTGGACGAGATTGGCTCCCTTCCGCAGCTGGAAGCCTGCGCCGCGCAGCGGCTTAGGAAGCCATCCCTTGCCTTGCAGGCGCTTGGCCGCATCCGCCATCGCAGCGTCCTTCTTCATGGCCAGGACGGCCTCGCCAGCCGCCTTGCCGTCGACGTCCGCCACCGCCTCAGCCAGCAGGCTCTTCGGTACCAGCGAGACAAACGAATCCGCACTCGGCGTCCACCAGGCGGTCATGTCTACCTCGAACGTCTCGGCCAGGGCCTGACCGCGGTGGCCGCTGTTGGTGCTGACGGTGAGTGCGGTGGCCAGCGCAAGCAGTTCCAGCTGCTTCGCCTGGTCGAGCTTGCCGACCCAGCCGAAGATCTCCGACGCCTTCCCTGGGAGCCCTACCTTTTTCCAGTTGGCGATGCGCTCGTCGATCGCCTTGCGCGCAGCGGCCTTGCCGAGGTCCTGGAACTTCGACTCGATCTGACTGCGCGCCTCCTTGTGCTGGTTGGTGGGTGTCAAGCTCAGCACCGACTCGGCGTAGCTGTCGGTGAAGAGCTTGGTCAGCAGGTGTGTGAGCAGCAGCTGCAACGCCAGCGCGGGGCGCGCAGCGACGTGCTCGCGAATCGCGGCCGCGCGATGCATTTCCAGGCGCGTGACCATGTCCTGGCTGAGCGTCACCTTCTTCGCCGGCTCCTTCTTTTCGTCCTTCGCGGAACCGGTCACCGCACCGGAGGCCGTCGCCTTCTGGCCGGGGCACAGGCGACCGCGCTCAACCTGCAGGCCGCTGTAGCCGATGCAGACGACCACGCCGGCCTTCGCCATTACCTCGGCTGGCCACACCTCGCGGCCTTCGGCGATCGCGTGGCGCTCCGTGTTGATGTCGTTGGCCTCATCCTCGAGCGCCTCGCGCCCATCGGCGTCGAGCGTGTCGCTTTCGTCGTCCTCGTCGATCAGCTTGGTGATTTCGGCCAAGCGTGCATCGAGGACGGCGATGCGTTCCTTATCTTCTGCGGTGGGCTTCTGCCGCTTCGGCCCCACACCGAAATGCGGGAACGCGGCCAGCTTGTCGTAGTCGAGGCCGAGATGCGCTTCAGCCCAGGACCATCCGGCGTCGCGCTCGGACTGCGCGATCGCTTCGAGCTTGTCCAGGGCGAGCTTGTCCAACAGTGCCTTGTCGCCGAGGAACACCTCGCCGCGGGTGGAGAAGAGATCGCGGCGCACCGGCCCACCGGCTGCCTCGTAGGCGTCGAGGCCGACGAAGCGGGCAATCGTGGAATCGCCACGGACCTCGCTGGTCGTGATGGCGTGGCGGATGTCGCGGGCGCTGCGGTTCAAATCGTTCTTGGCACCGAACCACACCTTCTCCTGCAGCTTCTTGTCATCGGTCAGCGCCAGCGCCTGCAGCTGCTCGAGATCCATGCCGCCGTCGCGGTACACCTGCACCAGCTTGGGCGCGACGTTCGCCAGCTTCAGTCGCTGCTTGACCACCAGTTCCGTAACGCCGAAGTGGGCGGCGATGTCGGGGATGGACTTCTTCGCGTCGACCATGTCCTTGAACGCATCGAACTGGTCGGCCGGGTGCATTGCCTCGCGCAGCGTGTTCTCGGCGGTGCTGGCCTCCAGGGCGACGCCGTCGTCGGTGATCAGCTTGCACGGGACACTGAACTCCGAGTCCAGCTGACCACGGTCGCGCAGCAGCTGCATTGCGGCGAGGCGGCGGCCGCCGGCGACGACCTGGTATTCGTTGTCGTTCGCGCCAGGCGTGACGGTCAAGTTCTGCAGCAGATTGTGTGCTGCGATCGAGGCTGCGAGGCCTTCGATGTCCTGGCCTCCGGTCTTGCGGGCGTTACGCGGTGAGAGGCGCAGCTGCGAGAGCGGCACTTGGATGATGGCGGGTTGTGCGTTCATGAATTCCTCGTCAGTGGTAGGCGGTCACGGAGGCCCGGACTCGTGGTCCGGGCCCGTCGCGTAGGGCGGCGCCGAATCAGTCGGCCTGGATTTCGCTCTCGTCCCACCAGGCCTTGACGGCACGGCCGTCGGCAGCGCGGTGTCGGACGTAGTAGGTGCTTTCGGCGTGCTGGTACTCGGCGCGCCCCACGACCTCGCCGCTTTCGCCGCTGGTTGCATTCGTCACGGTCTGGCCGATCTCGTACTTGAACTGCTTCATCTGTTGCTCCTGGTGGTTGCCACACTGGGATCGCGGTGGCGTGCGAAGTCAGGAACGACCCTGGTCGGGCTGCTCCATGAAGTGGAAAGCGATCTGCCGGAGGTCGGCGAGGTGGCGCTCGGTTGCAGCGAGCGCGCCCGCGGAGCCGGAGCCTTCGCTCGGCCGCAACCCGCACTGCCACGGCGAATCCATGAGTTCCTGGGCTGCGGCGAGATCCAAGGACTGCGTGCTGGCCGCTTCGCTGCCGTCGACGACGTGTTGCCAGGTCAGGCGTACGGCGTACAGGCCGGTGTCTGTGCGCTGGCGGAACTGGATCTCGATGCGGTCGCTGAAGAGCGCCCGGCCGGCGATGGCGCGCACGTTCATGCGCGCCGATCCGTAGGCGTGACGGCGCCGCGGCTGCTCGGTGCTAGCGCAGGCTTCTTCTCGCAGCTGCTGCACAGGTCCGGCCCGACCCACCAGCAGCCCCCGGCGCAAGCCTGCAGGTCGGTGCATCCGCACCGGCGGCAGCGGCGCACGGATGGCTCGGATTTGCCCACGTTCCGTGCCTTTTTGACGGTGACAGTGCGCATGTCAGGCCGCCTCGGCGAGCGTTTCGCTCAACGGGCAGGCCTCGAACGCGAGTCGCGGGGATGCCACCACGCCGATCGCGTCGTGTGACCAGGTCGGACATCCGAGTACGACGAAGTGGTGCTCCTTCTTCGGCTCGAGCGTGCCGGCCGCGTTGCGCAGCATCGGCCGGTAGGTAATCGACAGCCCGTTGTCCTTGTATGCCGCGGCCGCGACTTCCACCGGCAGGTAGTAGCGGTCGCCGGGCATAGGCGTCAGGCGGGGATTCCGCCCGAAGGGATCGGTGTGATCGCCCCACGCAGTGGGGCCGAAGCGAACGTCACCGATCGCGGAAAGCGTCACGCGGACCTGTTCGTACAGATCCAGGTGCTCGGAGTCCGGGCGCACGCGGGAGATCAGGTCGTAAGCGTGGGCAGCATTGCGGCGAATATTGGCGATGGCGCGCTGGTGTGTGTCCACCAGGGACTGCGCGAGCTCCAGCGCCTTGAGATCGTCCTTCCACTGGTCGGCGCGACGGCTGTATTCGGCCGCGTTCACGGTGAGGCCGTTGGCAGCCTCGGCCTGGGCGACGGCGTCCAGGAAATCCGGGCCGCTGAGTTGCTGATAATCGGACATGCGAGGTCTCCTTCAGGCGCGCTTGGCAGCGCGGTTGCGTTGCTGGGTGGCGCGCCCCTTGGCGCGCTGTTCGTCGTGATGCGAGTGGTCGTATCGAAGCGGCTGCGAGCACTCGCCGGCACGCAGTACCTGGATGCGGCCGCCGCGTCGCAAGAAGTCGTCTACACTCTCGAAGCCCGCCGTCGTGCTGGGCTTGGCCGGCGCCGCGACAGTGCTCAAGGGGGCGGTGAAGTTCGTCTTCTGCTCGCGATTCGGTGCGCGCGTGGGCTGGACGATGGTTTTCGAGGCTTTCGACTGCGACGTCGACGCTGCCTTATTGGGTACCGACCGCGGCATCGGCGCCGCGCGCGTATCGACCGAGATCCTTTTCGCTGGGCGTGCCGTTTCCGTCTGCGATCGCTGGGGATAACGCGCTATCAGCCAACGCACCTGACCCAGGCCAGCGCCATGCTTTTCCACCGCGCCGCCGCGCAACAACGTACCGAGCGTGGCGGTCATCAGGTTGATGTTTCCGCCAGGCTCCACAGCGTCGAGGATCTCGCGGGCGGTTTTCGCCGTGCGCTGGCGGCCGAGGAAATCGCGCACAAGGGCGGCACGACCGGTGCGCTTGGCTCCGTTCTGTTTGGCAGTGCTCATGCCCGCAGATCCTCGGCTTCATGGATCTGGATTCCGGCGTCCACGACGATGAAGAGGCCCTTCTGCTCTCCGTTGGCCCCAACGATGCGGCGGATGCGCATCGCCGGTTGCGCTTTCGGTGGAAACGCCAGAGCCATCGCGAAGAGCACGAATGCAATGCCATCGGCGAGCACTTCCGCCGGCGACCCAGGCGCCCAGTTCCAGCCGAAGGCGGATGTTTCGATCAGCCAGTAGAAGAAGGCGATGCAGTAGATCGGCCAGTTGATCGGCGGGAGCTTCATGCCGCGTCCTCGCGCTGTTCGGGCTCGATGACGTCCTGCAGGAATCCGAGCAACGACATCGGCGTGATGGCGCATTCGGCGCAAACCCACAAATCCGCGCCTGGCTCGCTCAGTGGCACGGCGATGTCGGGATCCGTGCCCATGATTCCTGCCAGCGCAGCGCCAGCCGCACCACCACCGAAGAACTCCTCGAGGCCGTGCGTCTCCTCGATGCCGCGAGGGTTCAGTCCCCACTGCTGCAGGCGCAACGTGTAGAACACGATGCCGTGCTTGGCCACGCCGCATCCGCAGCGGCAGCACTTCTTGATATCGCGCCCTTTCATGCCGTACCCGCCTTCGCGAGTGCCATCGCATCGCAGAATTCGAGGACGCGTCGCGCTTCTTCAGGTGCCCACGTAGGACGTTCCTGCACTAGGTACAGGGTGTCGACCTCCCAGCCGCGATGGGTCGGCGGCCTGGTGAGGTCTGCGTCGTCGGCGATCTTGGTCAACCCGAAATGCTGGGCAAGGCGCGCTGCGTTGGTCGTTTTGCCGCAGCCGGCAGGCCCGAAGACGATGACGGACTTGTTCATCCGATCACCGCCTTCACGAACATCGCGTAAGGGCCATCCTCGGTGTCGTATATGGCAACGACTCGCCATCCTTTTCCTATCGGTGGGCGCGGCTCCCAGCGTGAAGCGTTGCCGCCACGCTCGAAGTAGTCGTCATAGGCATCCTGCCCCTCATGCTGGTCATGCTCGAGGCCGATATAGCAGGCTTCGTAGCCCGCGGCCTTCAGCTTGTCGGCGTCCAGCGGGAGGTCTGCGCCTTCAGGCCCATCTGCGACGAGTAGATCCAGGTCGGGATGCTGCACCCATCCTTCTGCATCGCGCTGCGGCATAGCTTCCGGCGCGAGCATGCGGCGAACCGGGGCGTAGGCGCTCATGCCGCACCAGCCCGCGCCTGATCGGCCTCGTGCATCTGCGTCGCGATCGCGAGGCCTTCCTCGGTGAAGTCCACTCGCGTCGTGCAGAGCGGCGCATCGAGCTTCACCAGGCCATCGCGCTCCATCGCCTTGACGGTGCGCCCGGTGAACACCGGGTGGGGACGGTTGGCCGGGCAGTAGAAGCCACCTGGTACGCGGGTGAGCGCCCGCTCTGGATCTGCGAGCATCGACAACAGCGCCTGGCGCTGAAGCGGCGGAAGGTTGTGCTTGTCGGACATGGTGACCTCGACGGAAAAAAGACCCGGCTGGTCCGCCGGGCAAGGTGAGCAGCGGTTATGCCGCTCAGGCGGGGGCTGGTTTCTGGCGGCCACGCAGCTGCTCGGCACGACGGCGCCCTTCGCGGATGGCCTGCAGCGTGTGGCCCGGCGAGCGCAGCGACCAGGCGATCGCCGCCTGGGTGTTGCTGGCATCGCAACCAATGGCGTGGGCGTAGCGGCGCACTGCCTTGGTGACCTCGGCGTCGTCGGCGCGTGTAGGTGCGGCGCGGACGGCGGTGGGTGGCGCGAACTGCATCAGCTGCATGGCTAGCTCTCCTTCAGGCGGCCAGCAGCGAGCGCTCCGCAGCAATGCGGAGTGCGGGCAGCTGGGTGAGCGGGATCAGCGCCGTCTCACCGAGGCCCCACAGGTGCTCGGCGATGCGCTGGGAGTAGACGGGCGGCGTCGCGACACCACAGTGGGTGCATTCGACGTGGTACTGCCTCGCCGGTTTCCCGAAGAGGCGCGGATCGATCTGCACGCGCCCGCGTGTCTCGATCAGGTGTGCGGTGTGTCCGCACGCATCGTGCGTAAGCCGCTGGGACGGAGGGATGTCGTGCATGATCATCGCGGCGCTTCTCCGTCCTTGGAAGTGAAGGTGTCGGCGATCCACGCCTTCAGCCGAGCGTGCGTCTTGGCATCGATATCGAACGCGGTGCCGGCGAGCCACACTGCCCAGTCGTCACCCGTGTCGTCGGGTTCGGTGAGCCGAATCCTCTGCGCTGGATGGCCGGCGACGAAAACCGGCTGTCTGCCGGTCTCGATTCCGATCTTCCGGTCGGCGTTGGTTGGGCGCACGTACAGCGACGCGCTGATCGAGTCCCACGCAGGCGTGAAGGTGAAGCGCAGCGGGAAACGCTGCAGCGTATGGATGAGAATCGAAGGACTGCTCATCGCGGCCCACTCCGCATCTCGGCACGGGCGTTGCGATAGGTGTCTGCCGTGCCGGGCCAGCGAATCGCGTCGATCGAGCGCTGCGCGTGTTCCAGCCGCTCAGCACGCTGGCGTGCCCAGCCGAAAGCGAGCGAAAGCACCACGGCGATGAAGCCCAGCGCGATCAGCACTGCGATCACGACCAGGCCGAGGTGGTTCTGCAGCAGATGCGACATGGCGCCTCCTGGTGAAGGAAGGCGGCCGGCAGGTTGGCCCAGGGGGAGAGCCGCTGGAGGGGAGCCAGCTGGTGGCCTGCCGGCCGCCACCCCCGCGGAGGGGGCGAGCGCGATACTGCAAGAAAACTTGCGGGCAAGTCAACAAGTTTTCTTGCGGCAATGCCGCAAAAAGCCGCAAGCCCCGATAAACGGGGCTTGGCAGGGGTTGAATTGGGGGTGCCCTGGGCCCGAAATCGGGCCCAGATGCGCGAAAAGCCCGTCCTCAGTCGAACGAATCCAGGGGTACGTGCCTGGCCACGGACCGGATCAGGCCAGCCTCTTCCCAGTCAATGCCCTCGCCCCGGCATTCTCGCGCCCGTTCCATGTCGTGTAGGAGCGCGGCGAGGTCCGCGTCCTCGAGGCAGTCAAGATTGGGGACGTTGAACGTCGCCTGGTCGACCAGGCAATGCATCTGCCAGCGATCCCGCAGGAAGCGCACGCGCTTGAGGATGCACTCGCGCGTGATCGAGTCGTAGATGGTGGCCTTGGGTGTGGTGACGACCCTAAGCTGAGGCTTTGCCCTTTCCGCCGGCGGACGCAGTTCGTCCATGCGCGCCGAGATCATCCCCGCCAGTTCCCGAAGTCGATTTTCGCTGAGTGCCATCACTGTTCTCCCGCTCGCGTTGTCTGGCGGCGAACCGCCTGCTGAACTCGATCAGGTTGCTATCAGTGACGACTTCTCCGGCCTCCGAGACGATCTCGTAAGCGATGGTTAGAAGGTAGGGGTCGTGGAGCGCCTCGGGCGGCCCGTGCTGGATCTCCACGATGTACTGAAGCAACTTGACCGCGGAGGCCATCCTCTCAAGTCCACTTCGCATGTCGTGAGACATCGCGCCGAGCACGACGCTTTCCTGCTGAAAATGTCCAGGCTTGTCGCCCGGCTTCCACGCCATCAGCTGCTCGACTGTGTAGCCAAAGGCCTTGGCCAGTTCCGGCAGGTACCGCGGGCGCCTATTCGGGAACTCGATCAACTGTTGAATGTGCTGGTGCTTCACGTTCGAGGCGCCCTGGGCGCGCACGCGTTCAGCTACGGCGGCCAGGCTCAGGCCCTCCTGCTTCATCAATCCGGCGACGATATGACCTAACTGCATACAAGGGATCTTGCAGCCTTGCGCCGCAAAAAAGTTTGCGGTAGCTTGTCGCAAGTTTTCTTGCATTTGGGCCCCCGTGAACGCATTACAGCGCGCCATCGCCATCTGCGGCACCCAAACCGAGCTCGCCCGCAGGGTCAAGGGCAAGCCGGCCTCCGGCCACGTCCACCACTGGCTGCAAAACGGGTTCGACGAGGACACGGCGATCGCCATCGAGCGCGCCGTCTCCGCCGTCGTGGCCGAGTCGCCGGCCGCCGCCGAGCGGGCCGCCGCGCTCGGCCTTGTCACCGTAGAGCAGTTGCTTCCGGACCTGGAGTGGCATCGGGACGCCGCCGGGGTCGTGACCAGCTATACGAAGCGGGTCCGCCCCGCGGAGGCGGCCTGAATGTCCGCGCTCTACACCGGCGGCGCCCGGCGCCAGCTGGAACATGACGGCAAGGACGCGGCCGCGGCCGCTTTCGATATCGAACGCGTGCAGGGCGGTGAATCGGAGGTGGGTGGGATCGAACATGGCCCGCATGGTCTCGCATGTCGGCGGGGGTTCGCATGAAGCGCGGGCCTCAATATCTGCCGCCGCGCCAGTCGGTCATCTTCGGCTATACCCGGCGCATGCTGGACGAGACCGCGACGAACGCTAACTCGTTCGCGATGGCGGTGGCAGAGCGATATCACGCGATGGTCGCCCCGGATGTTCGCCAAGTGAAGCTGCGCTTGGGTGAGGGCGACGCCCTCTGTCGCGCCATGAAAGACAACGGCCAGGTCCTCCGCCGCTACATGGACGGCACCGTAAAGGTTCTTCCGGCCGACCTCGAAGACGCATGGGTATGCGCGCTGCCCGAGCCATACCGCTCCGACTGCGAGCGCGATCTCGCTCGACGCCGTGGCCACCTGTGCGTCCGAATCGATGACGGTAGCAGCAACGCCATCAGCACCGTCGGCGAGCTCAGCACCGAGTTCGGCGAACTGCTCGGGGCGATCGCGCCGGCGATGGCGGACGGCCAGATCAACGAAGCGGATCTGAAGCACGCGCTGCAGATCCTCAATAAGTCGGATGACCTGATCAGCGCCGTGCTGTCCGTGCGCCGTTCGGTCACCGCTCTCATGCCGGAAGGGGACCGGACGCATGCCTGACGCAATGGACCACCTGCAGACGTTCAACGACGAGCACGTGCAGGATTCGATCAAGCGCCACCAGGCGCACCAACACGCGCGAGCCGGCCGCACACACTGCGAGCGTCTGGATTGCGGCGAGCCCATCCGCCCCGAACGCACGGCGCAAGGCGCGCAGCGCTGCGACGAATGCGAAGAAGAGCACCAGCGGCGCAATGCCCACTTCGCCCCGTGGGCAAGGCAGCGGTGAGGCTGGTCGCGTATGCAGCCCGCCCGACGCCGCTGCTTCAAACCCGCGAACGCAGCGTCGATGCGCGGCATCGCCGCGGCGCTCGCCGTCCTCTACGACACCAGCGGGCCAGCAATGACGACGGAAGAGGCTCTCGCCGAGCGAGAGCGGTTTCGCCGCGAGGCCGAGGCATCGCAGCGACGCCAGGGCGAACTGGCGCTCGCGCTGAAGGTGCGCGAATGAGTCTGTGGTGCTGCGCACACTATGCGATGGCGATCTCCAAACTGCCCCTAGAGCAGTGGGCGGATGCGATCGCGAAACTTCCAACCGGATGCGAGAAGGGGTGCGGTGCGCCGCGCTCCTGTCGCGATCGCAACGCCGAGTATCTTCGCGTGCAGTACCGCGCGCTCAAGCGGCGGCAGCAGCGCGATGCGGCGACAGCCCGTCGACAGGGAGCGCTTCTATGAACGCTTCGTCGGCTGCGCGCATCGACACCGACGCACTGCGCGCCAGCGTGGACATCGTCGATGTCGTAGGCGCCTACGTGAAGCTCAAGCGCGACGGCAACGAGTGGAAGGGCTGCTGTCCCTTCCATTCGGAGCGCACGCCATCCTTCTACGTCTCGCCGGCTAAAGGCTTCGTCCATTGCTTCGGGTGCGGCGCGCACCACGACGTGATCGCGTTTGTCATGCGCCATGACGGCCTGGACTTCAAGGAAGCCTGTGAGAAGCTCGGGCATCGCGACTTCGAGCCCATCCGCGAGTCGGCGCCGATCGAGGTCGCTGTACCGGAGGGCAAATGGATTCCCTTGCTGCCTGTGCCCGATCACGCGCCGGCGTTGCTGCGCGCTGACGGATGGACCGTGCCGGTCTGGAACCCAAAACGGTCCAAGTTCTCCCGCTTCCGGCCTGCTCGAGCCGACGCGTATCGCAACGCGGCCGGCGCACTGCTGGGCTACGTGCTGCGGTGCGAGTTCGGCGACGGAAAGATCACGCCGACGATCACCTGGTGCATCGGGCCCGACGGTGCGATGCAATGGTGCATTCGCCCCTTCCCACGTCCGCGGCCGCTCTGTGGCCTTGATGACCTTGCAGCCAAGCCACTCGCGCCCGTCTTGATGCCGGAGGGCGAAAAATGCCGCGCGGCTGGCGCTGGCGCGCTGCCCATGTACGCGGTGGTGACGTGGCCAGGTGGCAGCAAGGGTATTCCCTACGTCGATTGGTCGCCGCTGGCGGGTCGCGACGTGGTGTTGTGGCCCGATGCCGACCAACCGGGCCGCGACGCAATGCTCGGCTACCGAGACTACAGCGGGCTGCAGCACCCCGGAGTAGCGCAGTTCCTGCAGCGTGCAGGCGTCAGGTCGATGCGCTACATCGATACCGAAGGCCAGCCGAAGGGCTGGGACCTGGCCGATGCCCTCGATGACGGATGGACCCCGCGACAGCTGGCCACATGGGCCGCGCAGCGCGTCGGCGACCTCGAAGTGATCCGAGGATGACCGCCGTGGCCGGATCGAAGAAGAAGTTCACGGTCGTTGATGGCGGCGGCACGGCGCCACCGCCAGGCGATTCCGACCCGAGTGCGTGGAAGAACGCACTGACCCGCAGAAAGGACGGCGGCGTCGAAGGCTCACTGCACAACTGCATCATGATCCTGGAGCACGACGAGAACCTCGCCGGCATGGTGTGGCTCAACGAGTCGAGCAACCAGGTGGTGCTGGCCAAGGATCCGCCGTGGACCGGCGGCAACCGCGACGAGTTCACCGACACCGATAGCTGTGAGCTCGCTGCCTGGCTGCAGTCGCCGGATCGCTACCACATGAGCGTGAGCGATGAGCTCGTGCTGAAGTCAGTGATCACGGTCGCGCGTCGCCACCGGCGCCATCCCATCCGCGAATATCTTCGTGCCTTGAAGTGGGACGGGACGCCGCGCGTAGAGCGCATGTTCGTTGAGCTCTTCGGCGCGGAGGACAAGCCCTACAACCTGCAGGCCGCCACGTGCTTCATGGTATCCGCAGCCTCGCGCCTGCTGTGGGTCGATCCGAAGCAGCCGTTCACCGGATCCAAGGTGGACTTCATGCTGGTGCTGGAGGGTGGCCAGGGCAAGAAGAAGACGTCCTCGTTCGAAGCGTTGTTCGGCGCGCAGTGGTACGTCGAGACGCTCGAGTCGCCGGCGGGCAAGGACTTCTACCAGGTGATCCTCGGCTGCTGGGGCGTCGAAATCGCCGAGATGGACAGCTTCAGCAAGGCCGACGTCACGAGCGTCAAGGGTGCCATCACCCGCCGCGTCGACAAGTACCGCGCGCCCTACGAGCGCGTGCCGCGGTCGTACCGCCGCGAGTGCGTATTCGTGGGCACGACCAACGAGACCGAGTACTTGCGCGATCACACCGGCGGCCGCCGCTTCTTGCCGGTACGCGTCCTCGATGAGGGCGTGATCGAGCTCGAGAAGATCATCGAACTGCGCGACCAGCTGTGGGCCGAAGCGGTGCACTTGTTCGACGCCGGCGTTCCCTGGTGGAAGCTGCCGGACGACGCAGCCGCGGAGCAGGAAGCGCGCTACTTCGAGGACAGTTGGGAAGGCCGCATCAGTCGCTGGCTCGAGGGCAAAGGTCAAGGCGATCGCGCCTACCCGCAACGCCTCAGCTACACCACGCGTGTCGATTGGACCACCACCGACGAGATCCTGCAGTACGCGATCGGCGCCGATGCTGCCAAGCACGGACGGCCAGAGCAGATGCGCGTGTCGTCGATCATGAAGCGCCTGGGATGGACGCACCGACGGATGCTGGTGGACGGCGGAGCACTGCGGGAGCGACGCTGGCTGCGCGCAAGCGGGGACATGGCGGACGAAGGCAAGGCCACGCTGCCAGCAGGAGGCGTCGATGACGACTGCCCCTTCTAGGGCCTGCCCAACCTCCGGGGCGCTGCCGCCCAACCTGCCCAACCTATCCGCCCGACCTCGGGCTAGACGTGCTGCGGCTCTGCCCGACCTGCCCGACCTTTCGGGCTCACGCGTGTATGGAGCCGGCAACCTCCCTTCCTCGCATCACATAACCCCTAACAGGTTGGGCAGGTTGGGCAGGTTGGGAGGGATGCCGAGTGTCAGGGAATTCTCTCAGCCCAACCTCAACCCGACCTCGCTGCGGTCGGGATCATTGGTCGGGATGGAGCTCGACCAGGTCGCGGCCGAGGGCCGCCGGGTCCGTGGAACGGCGGCCGTGGAACGCGGGTCCTCCCCAGGGGGGACCATCCTGCGGGCAGCAAGCGCGCGAAATCAGCCCAGTTTCTGCGGAATCTTTTTGGTTAATTTCAATGGGTTACGTGTGCAAGAGTGCAAGGAAAGGCTGAAATGACCGTCGGCCCGCAGAATTCAGGCAAGGATGAGACGGCCTCGGTCGCTGGCCAGCAGGCGCTTGCCGCTGAGCCCGGCATCACGCAGGCCACCTTCGCAGCGCGCCGCGGCGTGTCGGAGGCGATGGTCTCGCGCTGGAAGGCCAAGGGCATGCTCGTGCTGGACAGCGAGGGCCGGGTACTGGAAGCAGCGTCGAACGCCCGCTTGCGCGCCACGCTCGATCCTGGGCGCGGCGGGGACCGCACGGGCCGCCAGCGGCCGCCTGTGCCCGCTGGCGCGACCAGCGCCCGCCCAGCCGCCCAGGGCGCGCCCGAGGGCGGCTACGACCCCGACCCGGACCGCCTCAACTACCAGCGCGAGGCGGCCCGCGACAAGCGCGCCAGCGCCATGCAGCGTGAGCTCGAGCTGGCCCGCGACGCCGGCCAGCTGCTGCACGCCGACGAGGTGACAAACCGCATCGCGCACCATGTCCGATCCGCGATCGATGTGCTGGCCGCGCGGCGGCGGAGCCTGGCGCCGAAGCTGGCCCTCGAAACCGATCCGCGGAAGGTCGAGCAGCTGCTCGAGCAGGCGGACCGCGAGTTCTGCCAGGCGCTCGTCGGGTTGGCCACGACGCCCGACGGCGACACCGCGGAGGCCGCATGACGTTCGATGCCGCCGGCTTCGAGCGCCTGTTGGGCGACGCCGTCTGCGCGGTCGACCAGGCCTGGGCCCGCGCGTGGATGCCGCGGATTCCGATGACGATCAGCGAGTGGGCGGAGGCCCACCGCATGCTGCCCGAGGCGAGTTCGGCCGAGCCAGGCAAGTGGCGAAACGCGCGCAACCCGCACCTGGTCGAAATTATGGACGTGCTCTCGCCAGGCCGTCCGGCCGAGAAGGTCGTGTTCAAGAAGCCGACGCAGGTCGGAGGCACCGAGGTCCTGATCAACGCGCTCGGGCACAACATGTGCCACGACCCCGGCCCGATCATGCTGCTGGTGCCCGGCATCGACTTGGCCGAGCGTCACAGCAAGCAGCGCATCGCGCCATCGATCGAAGCGAGCCCGGAGTGGAGCCGGGTCGTGCCGCCGGCGCGCAGTCGCGACAGCGGCAACACTGTTCGCGCAAAGGAGTTTCCCGGCGGCATCCTGGTGATCGCCACGGCGAACAGTTCGGTCGCCGTCCGCTCGATGCCGGTCCGGTATTTGTACTGCGACGAGGTCGACGAGTTCCTCCGCAACCTCAACGGCCAGGGAAGCGCGCTGGAGGCGGCGATCCGCCGAACCGGCACGTACCAAGGCCGCCGCAAGATCTACCTATGCAGTTCGCCCACCATCAAGGGCGACAGCATCATCGACGACGAGTACGAAGCCAGCGACCAGCGCGAGCGGCACGTGCCGTGCCCGCACTGCGAACGCCTGCAGGTCCTGCGGATGGACAATCTGCTGGACGACGGCACGTACGTGTGCGAGCACTGCGGCAAGGCCATCGAGGAAACGCACAAGGACTGGATGTTCGAGCGCGGCGTGTGGATCGCCCGCTTTCCCGACCGCGCCGTACCTGGGTTCCACCTCAACGCGTTGTACGCGCCATACCGCCTTGGCGAGTCGTGGCTCTACATCGCCGGCGAACGCGCGAAGGCCAAAGCGGATCCGTCGAAGCAGGTCACTTTCACCAACACCTACGAAGGGCTGGCGTTCGAAGGGGAGCGGCAGCAGGCGGACCCGGAAGTTATCGCCGCCCGCGCGGAGGCCGGCCGCTACCGCGGCCGCGTTCCACGTGGCGCGCTGGTGCTGACGATCGGCGTGGACTGCCAGCACGATCGCTTCGAGGCGCAGGTGATCGGCTGGGGTCGCGGCCAGCGCGGGTCGATCGTCGACTACGACGTGATACCAGGCGACCCCTCGACGCCGGAAGGCTACGCCGAGCTCGATGCGTGGTTGATGCGCAGCTACCGGAACTGCGGCGGCGCGATGATGATCGGCGAGGCGGTGGCGATCGACGGCGGCAACTGGACCGAGATGGTCGCGCAGTACGTCAAGTCGAAAGTCCTGCGTTCCGGCCAGTCGCGCCTCGTCCAGGTCGCGGGCGGCTTCAGACCGCAGAAGTTGTACGTCGTGCGCGGTCGCTCGGCCAAGTCGGAGCGCGTGGTCTACAAGCCGGCAAAGACAGAGGTCAACGACCGGGACCGCACCATCGCTCGAAGCGTTGGCGTGTGGGGCGTCGGCACGGACGTGGCCAAGCACATCCTGTTCGGTCGTATGACTGCGGACGCCAACCCGGAGACGGACGTGGAGCGGCGCATGATCCGCTTCCCCGGCGGCCTCGGCGAGCCCTTCGACCCATTGAAGCCCGATCCTGGACAGCTGCCTCCCGAGTACTACAAGGGCCTAACCGTCGAGTACTACGACCTCAACGCGAAGCGGTGGATCACTCCGAAGGGGGCGCGCAATGAGTCGTTCGACACGATGGTCTACGCCTACTGGGCCGCGCTGAGCCCGGCGGTGCGCCTCGACATGATCCGCGACCATGAGTGGACGGCGCTGGAGGACCGGCTCGAACCCGTCGTCGACTTGTTCAGCCCTGCGCCAGAGGATTCGGATTCCCGTGAAACACTGCCGGTACAGTCGCCGCCCCCGGCCGCTGCCGCGGATTCCCGTGAAACATGGCCGCGCCCGGCACGTCGATCAGCCGGAATCACCACACGCGAGGGCTGGGGCCTATGACGGCAATGCGCAAGCGCGATGCGGAACTACGCGCACAGATCACCGAGGCATTGATCCGCGATGTAGGCGTCAGCGAACGGATGGCCCAGCCTTTCGTCGACTCGGTGATGGGCTGCTTCGCTGGCCAGCGGCCATACTTCCCGGTGGCGCGTGGTGACGACCAAGCCGAGCAGATCCGCGCCGCCCTCGAGCGCGGCGATCCGGTGAAGCGCGTGATGAGCGACTACAGCGTTTCGCGTCGGCAGCTGTACCGACTATTCCCTGGCGGACTCCCGAGGCCGAAGACCTGAGCGATCAGGCTGCTGGTTCCGGCACGGCCGGGGCCACATGGCACTGCCGCCAAGCCTCGTCGAACAGCGGCTGCAATGACGCCGCCGCCTCGCCCCGCGTGAGCGCGAAGTCGTCCCTCACGATGAAGTCCTGGTATCCGACGTAGCCGCCGAAGCCGTTCTTCATGTTCACCTGGCCGCAGGCGATGCCCGTGTCCGGGTTGAACCGGACGCCGCGGAAGCGAGCCGCCTCTGGATCCTTGAGCTTCTGAGCGATCAGCGTCTGGGCGCGCTCGATAGCGGCAGGCGCCGCTTCGTCAGCCGCTGTAGCTGCAACAGCGATGATGAGGGCGGTGGCGAGGATGAGCATGCGAAGTCCCTGGGCTGGGCCATTCAAAGCTAGACGATACGGCTGCGTGCCGTGTTTTGGCAAAGAACGCACAAAATTGTTCGCAAGCCTGCGCGCCTGCGGGGCTTTCGTAGCGTGATCGTTCCGCGTTTTGCGTAGTTCTGGCACGGCGGGGACGGGAACCTGTTCCCATGCCGACGATCAACGAAGAACGCCTCGAACTCTACCGGGCCGCGGAGGTGAAGATCCTCAAGGGCCAAGCGGTGCGCTTCGGCGACCGCGAGCTCCGGTATGCGGACCTGAAGGAGATCCGCGCTGAGATCGAGCGACTGCAGCGCGCCGTGGCCAGCGAGCAACGCGGCGGCCGGTCCGGCTTCGCGACCGCCGACTTCGGTGGGGTGACCTGATGGGCAGCGCGGCCACCGCACGCCAGCGGCTGCTGGAGACCCTGCCGGTCGATCGGTCGGCGCGTTCCATCGCGCAGCTCACGGACGCGAAGGTCAGCGCCCGCGCGCACGAGGTAACCCGCCCCAGCCGTTCGCGCAAACTGGCTCGCGATTGGGGCAGCGGCAACGCCATCGTCGGCATGGATGCCAAGCAGTTGCGCGACCAGGCCCGTCACCTCGAGCGGGACCTCGACCTAGCGCGCAACGCGATCAACATCCTGGTGCAGAACACCGTCGGGTCAGGAATCGACGTGCTCTCGGCGCCCCGCAAACCCGGCGGGGAGATCGACCGCGTGCTCGCCCAGGAAATGGACGACCTCTGGGATGACTGGTGGGACAAGCCGGAAGTCACCGGGATGCACGATTTCGGGCGATGCCAACAGCTGCTCGCGCGCAGCTGGTTCCGCGACGGCGAATCCTACTACCAGGACCTGATCGGCCCGGTCGTGGCGCTCACCTACGATACCCAGGTGCGCTACGCCATCGAGATGCTGGAAGCAGACCTGATTCCGCTCGACATGACGGACCCCGGCAGGAAGATCCTGCAGGGCTGCGAGCGCAATGACTGGGGCCGCATCCTCGCCTGGCACGTCTACAAGACGCATCCGGGCGACGTTCTCGGCTTCAACCTGGAGACGAAGCGGGTCAGCGCGGATCGCATGCACCAGATCGCGCTCATCGACCGCTTGCACCAGGTCCGCGGGCTCTCCGTGCTCGCCTCGTCCATGTCCCGCTTCGAGGACGTCAAGGACTACGAGGAATCCGAGCGCATCGCCGCGAAGGTCGCCGCTTCGATGTGCGCCTTCATCAAGAAGGGCGAGAACGGCGGCGCCACCACGCCGGTGAGCGGCGCGCTCATCGTGGAATCCGATGGGAACCAGGTGCGCGAACTGCGCATGACGCCGGGCGCGATCTTCGACGAACTGCTGCCCGGTGAGGACGTCGGCACGATCGCAAGCAACCGACCGAACCCGAACGCCGCGACCTGGCGCAAGGAACAGCTGCGCGCCGCCGCCGGCGGCGTCGGCGTGAGCTACAGCAGCCTGTCGCTGGATTACAACGGCACATACAGCGCGCAGCGACAGGAACTGGTCGAGAAGTGGGGCGCGTACCTGATGCTCGCCGAGAGCTTCATCGCGCAGGGCGTGCGGCCGATCCGCAAGCGCTTCGTCGAGGCCTGCGTCCTCGACGGCCTGATCAAGCTTCCCCGCACCTGGGAGATGCGCCACCTGATGGCGTCGACCTACGTGCGCCCGATGATGCCGTGGATCGATCCGCTCAAGGAAGCGATGGCGCGCGGCGAGTATGAGGACCGCGGCTGGACCTCGCCGCAGCAGAACGCGCTCGCCCTGGGCAACAACCCCAACGAAGTGCTGCAGCAGTCCGCCGACTGGAATAAGCAGCGCGAGGCGCTGCAGCTGGGCGACGCTGCACAGACCAACGACCCGAACGCCCGCGCCGCCCTGCGCGGTGAAGTCGTTCGATCCATGCTCACGGAGAAGAACTGATGAAGCATACGCACCTGTCTGCTGCCCTCGCCATCGCGATCGCCGCATCTTCCGCCGCCGGCCCCGTGGCCACCATTCCGGGCCGTCTCGAGATTCTCGCTAAGGGCGACGACACCGCCGAGCTGCTGATCTACGGTGACATCGGCGACGGCTGGTGGGGCGAATCGGTGGCCGCTGCCGACGTCGTGAAGCAACTCAACGACATCACCGCCAGCACGATCGAGGTCCGCATCAACAGCTACGGTGGCAGCGTGACCGACGGCCTGGCGATCTACAACGCGTTGAAACGTCACAAGGCCACGATCAACGTGACGATCGACGGCATCGCCGCCTCGATCGCGAGCGTCATCGCCTGCGCCGGCGACACCGTGCAGATGGCAGCGAACACCATCCTGATGGTGCACGCGCCGTGGGGCGGGGCCTGGGGCAACGTACGCGACCTCGAGGCGTACATCGACGTGCTCAAGGTCATGGAAGGGTCGATCGCGACCAGCTATGCGGCGAAGACCGGGAAGACGGTCGACGCAATGCTCTTGCTGCTGCGCGACTACCAGGATCACTACTACACCGCGGCCGAAGCGAAGGATCTCGGTTTCTGCGACGTCATCACCGAGGACGCCGCCACCGAAGACGCCGCGGAGAACGCCAAGGCGCAGGTCGCCGCGCAGGCCGCCTTCGCCCCTTACCTCGAGCGCATGCCCGAGCGGATCGCTGCGGCGTTCCGCACACCCATCACGCGCAGCGGGCCCGTCGCAGCTGCGCCGAAATCGTCGGCTTCGGCCGACGCCCCACCGCCGGCGGTCGCCGGCAACACCACCGGAGACGTCGCAATGACCGAAGAAGAGAAGAAGGCGGCCGCCAAAGCCCGAGACGAAGCTCTCGCCGCGCTGCGCACCCGCAACACCGAGATCCTGGACATGGCCAAGCCCCACATGGGCAACGCCGACGTCAAGGCCTACGTCGAGAAGGTGGTCGCCGAGGCGGATCCCGCCGTGACGGCGGCCAACGTCGGCAAGCACATCCTGGCGCTGATGGCCAACGGCGCCGGCCCGCTGAACGGCAACGCCGGCGTCGTCGCCGGCAAGGACCAGCGCGACTTGACCCGCAAGGCGATGGCGAACGCCATCGAGGCTCGCGTGGGCTTCGCCAAGGCCGAGGGCGACAATCCGTACCGCGGATTCACGATGGTCGACCTGGCCCGCGAGTCGCTGGCGCAGGCGGGCGTGAGCACCCGTGGCCTCGACCGCAAGGAGATCGTGGGCCTGGCGTTCACCCACTCCACCTCCGATTTCCCTGGCCTGCTGGGCGACACGGCGCGCAAGGCGGTGTTGAAGGGGTACGAGGAAGCCGAGGAAACCTTCGACCAGTTCACCCGCCCGGTATCGGTGCCCGACTTCAAGCCGACGAACCTCGCCGGCCTGGGCGCCTTCAGCGATCTGCTCGTGGTTCCGGAAGGCGGCGAGTACAAGTACGGCACCTTCAGCGAGCAGTCGCAGGCGATGCAGA
The DNA here is from genome assembly GCF_030549615.1 of Stenotrophomonas sp. 610A2. Lineage (NCBI taxonomy): Bacteria > Pseudomonadati > Pseudomonadota > Gammaproteobacteria > Lysobacterales > Lysobacteraceae > Stenotrophomonas > Stenotrophomonas pigmentata. The sequence continues at coordinate 1,788,558 of NZ_CP130832.1, read as the reverse complement.
TCGTCACCTACGGCCGCCTCTTCTCGATCACGCGTCAGGCGATCATCAACGACGACCTGGGCGTGTTCAACGACGTGCCGCGCAAGCTCGGCCAGGCCGCCAAGCGCACCATCGCGAAGGCGATCTTCAACCTGATCAACAGCAACCCGACCCTGGCCGATGGCTTCGCGCTGTTCAGCGCCGAGCACGGGAACCTGCTGACGGGCGCGGCGATCAGCACCACCAGCGTGGACGCGATGCGCCAGGCGATGGCCCTGCAGAAGGACAAGGACGGCAACATCATCCGCGTCCCGCTGAAGACGCTGCTCACGCCGATTGCGCTCGGTGGCCTGGCGCGCACGGTCCGCGAGAGCCAGTACGAGGTGAGCGGCAGCAAGAACCTCACCACGCCGAACATCGTGCGCAACACCTTCGAGGTGGTCGACGACGGCCGTCTGGACGCCGCCAGCGCCACCGCCTGGTACGGCGTGGCCAGCAACTCCGTCGTCGACAGCATTGTGGTCGGCTACCTGGACGGCAACCAGACGCCGTACCTGGAGCAGCACGAGGGCTTCACCGTCGACGGCGTCGCCTGGAAGGTCCGCCTCGACGCTGCTCCGGCGATCGCCGACTACCGCGGCATCTACAAGAACCCCGGCGCGTAACGGCCTGGGCGCCGGCCATGCCGGCGCCCACCTCCGGCGCACGTTCGCACTTCTCACCTCCCTTCGCATTCTCGGAGAAGCAACATGAAAAACGCACACCAGGACGGCCGCGTCCTCGACGTCACCCTGGAGGCGGCCGTCGAAAGCGGCGGCGTCGTGACCAAGGGCCGCATGCTCGGCATCGCCGTCAGCAAGGGCGCGATCGGCGACACGATCGCGGTCCACGTCGAGGGCGTGTTCCGTCTCCCGAAGCTCAACACCGCGGTCATCGCCGTGGGCGACCCGGTCACCTGGGACGTCAATCCCGGTCGCGTGATCGTCGCATCCGCCGCCACCGGCGACGTCGAGAACTTCGGCTACGCAGTCGCCGCGGCCGGCAACGGCGCGGCCGAAGTGCTGGTCCGCCTGTGCCCCGGCGCCGGCGTCCCGAAGGCCGCCTGAGCCCGACGTGACCGTCCACACCGCTCCCTTCCAGGCGCCGGCCGCCGCATGCGTTGCCCCTCGTCAGGGCGCATGCGGCGGCGCGGGCGCCTGCCTGCCCGAGGACCGATGACATGGCAGCGCCCCGCGGTGTCCGCAACAACAACCCCGGCAACATCGACCGCAGCGGTGTCGCCTGGCAAGGCGAGGACCGCAGCGATGCGGCGCGCAGGAAGGAATCGCGCTTCTGCGTCTTCACGTCGCCGGAGTTCGGTTTCCGTGCGCTGGCGAAGGTGCTGCAGACCTACCAGAACAAGCATGGCCTGCGCACGGTCAAGGCCATCATCAATCGCTGGGCGCCGCCCACCGAGAACATCACCAGCGCGTACGTCCGTGAAGTCGCAAAGGCGCTGAACGTTGATCCTGATGCCCGGATCGACGTAACCAAGTTCGCTACGGCCTTCGGTATCGCGAAGGCCATCGCCCGCCATGAGAACGGCGGTCACTACTGGCCCGACGAACTCATTGTCAAGGGTCTCGAGCTCGCAGGGGTGCGCGCATGATGGGGGCGTTGGGGATCAAGCTGACCGCGGCGAGCCTGACGGCTGTGGCCGCGACGCAGACGGCCGTCACGGTCATCGAGCACGTCGAGCGCAACATCGTCGGCATCCCGCAATCCGTGCTTCTGGCTGCCATCGTTGGCGCACTGATCGGCGTCTTCATCATGCCGAACAAGGACGCGGCGGCGGTTTTCGAGAAGCGCGAACCCGGTGCGCGGTGGTTCGCGACCGCGCTGCTGAAGGCGGTGTTCCTCGGCGCCGGCGTGATCGGCTACGCCTTCCTCGATGGATGGACGGTGACCGCGCTGTCGCTGTGGTTCTCCGACCAGGTCGGGCCTGCCGCGCTGCCCTGCGCCGGCATCCTGGGAGTCTTCATTCGGCCGCTGCTGCCGAAGTACATGCAGGGACTCGAGGGGGTGGCGGAACGACTCTTCGGGAGGGTGCAATGAATCCGCTCTACTGGTGCGGCGTCGTGACGACATTCGCCCTGTTCGCTGCGGTGTGCTGGCGCCTGATCATGACGCCGCACCCGGACGCATCGCTCGCCTGCCGGGCGCGCTGGCTGGTGTGGGGGTTCCTGCACATCGCCATCGCCGTCGCGGCAGTGGGCTGGATGCTTGACCACGCAGGTCATCCGGATGTCTCGGAGTGGCACCTGTGCGTCATCCGCGCGGCCACGGCAGCCCTAATGCTGGTGCGTTGGCGCCGTCGCTCGGGAGACGTCGCATGAACTGGCTGCATGCCGCATGGTCCTGGACCCTCGACTTCTGGCCGTGGCTTGCGGGCGGTGGCGCCACGATCGCTGTGATCGCGTTCGCAGCTCTAAACCCGGCGGCTGCCGTCAAGCTCGCCAGCGCCACCGGCGGCTTTGTGATGGATGCGCTGCGCGACCTCGTCCAGTGGCTTCGCAAGCCTGGCAGCAAGCTCAAGGCGGCTTGTGCCGTCCTGGCGATGGTTGCCGCCGTCGCATGTCTGTCCAGCTACCAGGATAACCAACGGTTCCTCATGGTCACCCAGGAGCGAGCCGCCGATGCGCGCAAGTTCGCCGTGCGCGAGGCGGAACTGCAGGCGGTGATCACGACCTACCGACAACAGGAGGTCGACTTCGAGGCGGCTGTGCGCCAGGAGGCAGAGCGCCTCATTGAGGCGCGCGCGCAGTCCGCTGCTGCGACCGCCGAAGTGAAGCGCCGACAGGAAGCCGCGGAGAAATCGGCATCGGCGTTCAAGCGCGAAGCGGCGAACAAGCCGGATACCTGCAAGGCGGCGCTCAAAGCATTGGAGGCGGCATGTCCCACGTTGCGCGACTACTGACGCTGATCGCGGCGGTGCTGCTGCTGACCGCATGCGGTGCGAATCGCCAGGCGCTCAAGGCGGCGCCCGCGAAGGAGGTGATCGAGAAGCCGGTCAAGTATTACGTGCCTATCGACCCTGACCTGCGCAAGCGGTGCAAGTGGCGCGAGACGGCACCGATCGGCGCGATCTTCGAAGTGTCCGGCGAGCGCAAGGCCTGCCTGATCCAGTACGAGATCCAACTGGACGGCATCGACAAGGTGCAGGGGAATCCCGTTCCGGAGGACGCCAAGCCGTGAGCGACGCAGACCTGGCATTCGCGGATCTGCATGCCGACCTGTTCGAGGTATTCGGCCAGGACGGTACCGTGCAGCGCGGCGGCGATGCGCCCGTCCCCGTGCGCGTGGTCATCGACCGCGGCGTGGAGCGCTATGGAACGAACGGCGAAGTCGTGGCGACCGTCACGGTCGTCAGCTTCATGGTTGCGCAGTGGGTTCCGTCCGCCGGCGACGTCGTCGCCGTAGGCGCCTGGAGCAAGAAGGTCGACGTGCTCGACAGCGACGACGGCTATGTGGCCAAGGCGGTGATGTATGGCTGATCCCGCTCGCAGCTACCAGATCCTCACCGTGCTGCAGGCGCGCCTGCAGCAGATCAGCATCGCCAACGGCTATCGCACCGAAGCCGGCGCCGATGTCCGCACCGAGGAAAGCAAGGACGCAGCCACCGCGCCGCGCATCACGCTCTACGCCGGCAGCCGCATCTATCCGGACAGCGCACGATCGAAGGGTGAGCGCGAGTTCACGCTGATCGTCGAGGCCCGCATTCCGGCATCGCTGGAGAACCTGCAGGCGCTTGCGACGGCGATCGATGAGGACCTCGAGCAGGCACTCGATCAGTACCTGCAGCAGCCGTTGGCCCTGCCACTGCAGTTCGAGGAATCGATCATCCTCGACAAGCCCGACGGCCTGGCCGAAATGGTCGTGCAGCAGATGTACACCACGAGGTACCGCCGATGACCGCGGCCTTCGTCACCGCCAGCCGGCGCGGCCGGATCTCGCTCGGCTTCGAGCTGCAGGGCGCGCTGGCCGCCTCGCGCAACCTGGGCCTGCTCGCGGACCGTCTGCCGTGGGTCCAGCGCCGCGCGATCCAGACCCTGCGCCGGCGCCTTCCAGTGCAGGCGCGCCGGGACATCCAGGCCGAGTACAACCTCGGCGCGCAGCGTATCGCCAAGGACCTGTCCACGCGCGCCGACGACACCGGCGTGCGCCTGGTCGGCCACTTCCGCGGCATCGGACTGCGCAACTTCGCCGCACGCGCCACGGCCAAGGGTGTGACCGCGGCGATCCTGCGCGGCCGCCGGTCGCTGCACAAGGGCGCGTTCTTGGCGCCGCTGGCCAACGGCAACGTGCAAGTCGTTTCGCGCTACGGCGAGAAGCGGGTGATGACGCAAGGGCGCTACAAGGGCAAGCGCCGCCAGCCGATCGCCGTGGAATACGGCGCCACCGTCGCTCAGATGCTGGCGAAGGGGCGCCGCCCGGAGCGGCTCGCCGACTTCGCACGCGGCGTGTTGGGCGCCGAGATCGAGCGCCTGTTCGCCTACTACGACCGCCCCGGCGGCTTTCCACCCACCAGCGAGGAATCGCCATGAACAGCAACACCAGCACCACAGGCTCCGCTTCTTCCACGCCGAGCGCGAAGCGCAAGGTCCGGATCTTCCGGCCGCACACGCACGAAGGCAAACGCCTCACGCCCGGTCCGGACGGCATCGAAATCGAGGTCAACGAGCCCGACGCGAAGTTCCTCGAATCGGTCGGCGCCACCAAGCGTCCGGACGTCGCCGAAGTCCCGGTCGGCGCCACGGCCGGCGGCATTCGCCCGCAGGGCTGAACCAACCGCTTCACCACGCTCCATCCACCCATAGCAGCAAGAGGACATCTCAATGAAAGACTTCAGTTTCCAGGGCAAGGTGTACCTCGGTGCACGGCTTGCCGGCGGCAAGCCCGGCGCGCTGCGCTGGGTGGGCGACGCACCGCGCTGCGACGTGTCGCTGAGCACCGACTCCGAGACCCGCCGCGAGAGCTACTCCGGCCAGCGCCTGACCTCGGCCCGCCTGCAGCGCGGCAGCGATGCCGAAGTGGCGCTGACCCTGAACTGGGCCAATGCTGAGAACCTGGCCCTGGGCCTGTACGGCGAGGTCAATACGGTCGCGGCCGGCAGCGTCACCGGCGAGTTACTGCCGACCGGCCTGATTGCCGGCGACATCGTCGCTCTGGACCACGGCGGCGTGAGCTCGCTGGTGGTGACCGACAGCAACGGCACGCCGGCCACCCTGACCGCCGGCACGCACTACGCGCTGGACTCGGAGAACGGCGGCGTGCTCCGGATCATCAATCCGGCTTCCTTCACCCAGCCCTTCAAGGCCGCGTACTCGCACACCGAAAGCCAGGACGTGACCATGTTCACGACCAAGCCGCCGGAACGCTACCTGCTGCTGGACGGCATCAACACCCTGGACGGTTCGCCGGTCAAGGTGCGGTTGTACCGGGTGCAGTTCGATCCGGCATCGAGCATCCCGATGATCAACGAGAGCTTCGGGCAGCTGGAACTGTCGGGCGCGGCGCTGTACGACGACGAGGCCTCGCTCGACGACGAGCTCGGTGGCTTCGGCAAGATCGAACAGTCCGCGGCGGTGGCCTGATTCATGGCCCGCAAAACGACCCCTCGCAAGGTCGACGCCGCCGCCGAGGCTTCCTCGGCGGCGACGGCCTTGGTCGAGATCAAGCCCGACGTCACCCTGACCATCGCTGGCCGCACGCTCACCATCCGCGAGTACGGATTCTTCGAAGGCCTTGCCATCGCGCACAAGGCGCAGCCGCTGATTGCTGCCATGTTCGCCATGTGCCAGGACGGCAACCTGCAGTACTCGCGAATCCGCCGCCTCTTCGGCGTCCACCAGGACCTGGTCATCGAGATCGCGGCGCAGGCCGCCGATGTCGAGCCCGAGTGGGTGCGCGGCCTTGAGAAGAACCCGACCGACGCGGAACTTTTCCTTGACAGCTGGTTCGCGGTGAACAGCAGTTTTTTCGTGCACGAGGCCGTCGTGGAAATGCGGGAGGCGCGACAACGCGCGGCGATGTCGACTGGTTCGACGCCTTCGCCCGGATCTCCGCCGCCGGCCTCGGCGACTTCGACCGCATCGGCCGCTTCACCGAGCGGCAGCTGAAAGGCTTCCTGGCATCACTGAGGAAGCAGGAGCGAGAGCGACGGGCGAACTTCATCGAAGACACCGCGATCGCAATGTGGGACGGCAAGGGCGCACGTGACCGCGTCCGGTCATTGAGGAAACGCTGACGGTGGCCAATCGCGACTTCGAAATCGATATGCGGATGAAGGCGGACTTCGCGGCGGCACGCCGCGAAGTCACCGGTACCGAGGGCGACCTGCGCAGCCTTGGCGACGCCGCTGTCGAAGCGACCGACAAGATCAACAAGAGCGGCAGCGGATCCGGCACGGACAACCGCATCCGCGACATGGTGCGCCGGTCGCTCGCTGAGCTCGAGGCGGCGCGTGCGCAGATCGAGGCGGACCAGAGTGCCGCTGGAACAGGCCGCAGCGGTGCGGCCGCCGCTACGCTCGAGCAGGCCCAGGCGCAGCAGGCCTACGTGGCCGCCAGCCGGGCCACGCAGCAAGCGGTCACGGCCGAGATCGGGCTGATCTCGGAACTCCAGGAGCGGCTCGGCCGCAGCGCCACCAGCATCGACGACCTGGCCGACACCGAGGCGCGCCTCGACGTCGCGATGCGCAAGGGCCTGGTCACGGCGGAGGAATACGACGAGGCACTGGAGAAGCTCGGCGCCGAGCAGGACCGCCTCAACAAGGAAACCGAGAAGAGCGGCAAGGCGATCGAGGGCACGGTCGGGCGCTACGACAAGGCGGGCGCCTCGCTGCAGCGCCTCGCGCGCGACGAGGCACAGCTGAAGGCGGCGGTCGACGCCGGCCGCATTTCCCGCGAGCAGTACAACCGCGCGATGGCGACCATCGGCGCCGAGCGCACGCGCCTCACTGCAATCCGAGACGGCGCGGCGCAGTCGGCGAATGCGATGCGCACCCTGAACACCGAGTCGCTCGGTGTCCAGCGCAACCTGTCCCAGCTGGTCAGCTACGGCGTCACCGGCCAGTGGCAACTGGCCGGCAACCAGCTGCTGCAGCTGGGCAACCAGGCTGGGCTGGCGGGGCGGCTGTTCTCCGGCGCCGGCCTGGCGATCGGCGGCGTCACCCTGGTCGTGGGCGGGCTCACCGCGGCGCTGGTCACGAACTACCTGCAGATGCGCGCGTTCGATAACGCGCTGATCGCCACCGGCAACTACGCGGGCACGACGGCCGGTGCGCTGGCAGACATGCGCAACCAGGTGGGCGAGTCCACGGGCGACTTCGCTGCGGCGCAGACGTCGCTCGAGGCGCTGACCGCGTCAGGCAAGTTCACCTCGGACTCGCTGCAGAGCGCCACGCAGGCGGCCGTGGGTCTTGCCCAGCTGACTGGAAAGAGCATCGAGGACACCACGAACCAGGTGATCGCGCTGGCCAAGTCGCCGACCGCGAGCCTGGTCGAGTTGAACGAGCGCTACCACTTCCTGACGCTGGAGGTCTACGAGAACGTCAAGTCGCTCGAGGACCAGGGTCGGGCTCAGGACGCGACGAAGGCCGCTACCGAAGCCCTTGCTCAAGTGACCGCGTCGCGCGTGTCCGAGATGCGGGCGAATGCCGGCACGCTCGAGCGCGCCTGGTACGACGTGCGCGACGCGGCGCGCAGCGCCTGGCAGATGATCAAGGACATCGGCCGCGAGGATGCCGAGGCCCGCATCGCCGCGGGCCAGCGTGGCATCCTGATGGCGAACCAGCAGCGTGCTGAACTCGCCGAGAACGTCCGGCTCGGGATCCTCACCCAGGCGCAGGCCGACAAGGCCAACCAGGCGCTGCGCGAGCGCATCGCGAACGAACAGAAGAACATCGCGCAGTGGCAGGAACGCAAGGACCTGCAGGATGCGACGGCGAAGGCCGCGGCCGAAGAACAGCAGCTGCAGGACAAGGCGGTCAGCGCCGCGGCGTCGATCGACCGCGACATCGCGCGCATCGACAAGAAGGTCGAGCGGCAGCAGAGACTCAACAAGCTGATCGAGCAGTACAACGTCATCGCGGCCGTCGATCCGAACGACTCACGCCTGTATGACGGCTCATACGAGCGCCTGAAGAAGGCCATCGAGGACGAGACCGAAGAGAAGAAGTCCCGCACGCCGCGCGGCCCCAAGGCCACGGATCCCAACGACGCCGCCCTGCGCGAAGTCGAGAACCTGGAGAAGCAGATCGCGCTGCTGGGCGATCTGTCCGAAGGTGAAACCAAGGTCAGCGAGGCGGCGCGGATCCGCTACGAGATCGAGGAAGGCGCGTACCGGAACGCCAGCGAGGCGGTGAAGCAGCAACTGGTCGACAACGCGCAGCTGCTGGACAGCGAGCGCGCCAAGCGCGAGGAGGCCACCAAGCAGAAGCGGGAGCTCGAGGATACAAAGCGCTCCTATGAGCAGCTGCAGGACGCGCTGCGCACGCCGGCCGAGGCCGCTCTGGAAGGAGCAATCGCGCAGGTCGAGACGCTCAACAAGGCCCTGAAGGCCGGCATCGCCGATTCCGCGGCCTACGACGCGTCGATGGGACGGATCGTCAGCGGCGCGTTCGACAAGGCACCGAAATTCGAAGGCTTGGCACCGGAGATCGGCGGGGCGTTCGGTGAGCTCGGCAAGATCGGCGAGGCTCGCGCCGAACTGGAGAAGTGGTACCAGGATCAGCTGGCGCTGCTCAGCCAGTTCCGTGCGCAGAAGATCGGCGTTGAGGCGCAGTGGAACGCGCAGGAGCAGGCCCTCACCGCGCAGCACCAGGACGCGCTGCGCCAGATCGAGTCGGCGCGCCAGCAGGCGATGCTGGCCGGCGCGTCGGCGACCTTCGGGCAGCTGGCGGACATCTCCAAGGCTTACGGCGGCGAACAGAGCAAGACCTACCGCGCCCTGTTCGCCATCAGCAAGGCCTTCGCGGTCGCGCAGGCGGCCGTCGCGCTGGCGCAGAACGTGGCCGAGGCGAGCAAGGCCGGCTTCCCTCAGAACATCGGCTTCATCGCCGGCGCCCTGGCGCAGGGTGCGCAGATCGCCTCGTTGCTGTCCCAGGCGAGCTACGACGGCGGCAGCGGCTTCGCGGAGGGCGGCTGGACCGGCCCCGGTTCGAAATGGCAACCCGCCGGCATCGTGCACGCCGAGGAATTCGTTAACCGCCGCGAGGTGGTGCGCCAGCCGGGCGCCCGCGCGTTCCTCGAGGACTTCAACAATCGCGGGATGGACGCGCTCTACGACTGGCGCGGATACGCCGACGGCGGCTTCGTGGAACCTGACGCCCGCCTGGCCGGCCCCCGGTGGGAGCAGCACCCGAGCGCCGCCAACGGCGGACTGGCCCCGACCGTCAACGCCAACACGCGCGTACTGAACTTCCTCGATCTCGACCAGCTGGCGCAGGCGCTGGCGAACAACCGCGAATTCGAGCGCACCCTGGTCAACGGGGTCGTGGCCAACGGCAACAGCATCCAGGCGGGGTGGCAGGAATGAGCTACACCTCCGCCGGTCCCGTGCCTTGGCCCGTCCCGCCCGACTGGAGCAGTGGCGTCCGCGAGACTCTGGCGTGGCTCACGGACATCCTGCGGTCCAACCGCACTGGCTACACCCAGCACCGGCAGCTGCGGCTCAGCCCCCGCCGCACGTTCACTTTCGACGTCCTGGCCGAGGCTCAGGCGCGCCGCGTAGCGGACGCCCTCTTGTTCGACCGCGGCACCAAGCTGTGGGCGCTTCCGATCTGGCACGACGTCCAGCGCCTGCTGAGCCCGGTCGCGGTCGGGGCGACGATCGTTCCTTGCCGCACCACCGCCTTCGAGTTCCGGGAAGGCGGCCAGGCGATGCTGTGGCGCTCGGTGAACGCCTTCGAGGTGGTGACCATCGACGCGGTGCTGGGCGACAGCCTGGCGCTCCTGCAGCCACTGGGCGCGTCGTGGGGCGCCGGCACCCGCCTGTACCCGCTGCGGGCTGCGCGGGTGCTGGACGGCTCGCAGGAGAGCGCCTGGAACGATGTCGCGGGCAAGCGCAGCGTCAGCTTCGAGATCGCGGAGGTATGCGACTGGCCGGCCGAGTTGCCGGCATCGACCTACCTCGGGTTCCCCGTGCTCGAGCACCGGCCCGACGAAGGCTCCGACCCGACGGCCAGCTATTCGCGACAGATCGAGGTGGTGGACGAGGGGAGCGGCCTCCCCTCGGTATTCGACCTCGCCGGGCGCGCCTTCCGGAGTGCGTCGCATCGCTGGCTTATGGACGGCCGCGCCGAGCACGGCGCCGTGCGCTCGCTCCTGTACGGCTTGGCCGGCCGTGCGGTGCCGCTGTGGGTGCCAAGCTGGGCGGCCGACATCAAGGTGGCCGCCACCATCGCGGCGGACAGCACGGTCCTTGTCGTTGAGTGGTGCGGCTACACGTTGTTCGGCCGACAGCAGGCGGGCCGCCGGGACATCCGCATCGAGCTCAAGGACGGCACGGTCTTCTATCGCAGGATCACCGGCTCGGGCGAGGCAGGCGAGTTCGAGAGCCTGACGCTCGCCTCGGCCTTGGGCGCCACGATCGCGCCTTCGCGGATCCGGCTGGTGTCGTTCATGAGCCTGTGCACCCAGGCGAGCGACGAGGTCGAGATCGAACACCAGACCGATGTCGACGGCATCGGCGTTTGTGACCTCAGCTTCACGGCGGTGACCGATGACGTTTAGCCTGCGCGAGATCAGCCGCTGGTTCGGCCAGCCGGTGGCGCATTTCCGCTTCGAGCGCGGCACGCTTGTGGAGCGGTATACCAGCGCGGATCGCACGATTCTCATCGGTGGCGAGGAATACAACCCGATCAGCATCGCCCGCGGTCCGATCCGAGAGGGCGTCGACGCCAAGCGCAGCAACGTGACGATCACGCTTCCGCTCAAGGTCGGCGAGGACGACGTCGCCATTGCCTCGTGGTGGCGGCCGTACCCGCCAAGCGATCCGGTCATCGTCACCTGCATGGCCCAGCACTATGGTGATGCGGACGTGGCCACGGAATGGATCGGCCGCGTCGTCGCGCCTTCCTACACGGACACCACGCTGAAGCTCACCTGCGAGCCATCGCGTACGTCGGGGCGGCGCAGCGGCCTGCAACTCAAGTGGCAGCGAGGCTGTCCGTTGGCGCTGTACAGCCAGGGCTTGGGCATGTGCAACGTCGATAAGGAATTGCACGCTCTGCCAGCGGTGCTTACCGGCGTCACGGGGCTGATGCTGACGGCACCGGAGTTTGCGACGCTACCCGTGGGGCGCCTCGCCGGTGGCTACATCGAATGGACGCGGCCCGACGGTCTGAAGGAGTTCCGCACGATCATGGAGCACACGGGCGCCGCGATCGTCGTCAACTACGGTGCGGCAGATCTCTCCGTCGCGCTGGAGGTCGTCGCGTACCCAGGGTGCGCACACAACTGGGCCGACTGCACCGGCTACTTCGAGAACGGCGACAACTACGGTGGGTCGATGTACCTACCGGTCAAGAACATCTTCGACGGAAATCCGGTGTGGTGATGCGCTCACTCCAAGCCAAGCGCCTGCGCGCACTCCTGATCGCGATCGCCTACGAGGCCCGCGCCCGCGTGTATGCCACGAAGTACGTGGGTGGTCGACCAGTCTCCGCAGCTTACGTGCAGATCATTTGGGCGATCGTGGTTCTAATCATTTCGCTGCTGGTCTCGTACGCGATGCGGCCGAAGCCGCAGAACCAGGAGGCGCAAAAGGGCAACGCGCCAACCGTCAAGGACGGCAAATCCATGATCCGCATCTACGGAACGGTGTGGGTCGACGACTCCATCGTGCTCGGCTGGAAGCCCGCCGGCACCGATGCGATTCGCAAGAAGAGCGGCAAGAAATGATCGTGCGCATCGAGCACCTGAGGACGATCACCGGCTTCGGGCCCCGGCCCGGACTGTGCGCGTCCGGCAGCCGCGCATGGTTCGCCCGCCACCAGTTGGACTGGTCGGACTTCGTAAGAAATGGCATCGCCTCCGAGCGCCTCGAGGCGACAGGCGACGGATTGGCGCTGGCGCTCGTGAAGCACGCCAGGCAACAAGAAGAGGCAGAGCATGGGCGGTAGCAGCAAGAAAACCACGGTCGGGTACTGGTACAAACTGATCATGCATTTCGGGTGGTGCAAGGGCCCGATCGATGCGTTCCTGGAGTTCCGCGGCGGCGATCGCACGGCCTGGCGCGGCGAGCTCACCAGCAGTGGCCAGATCTACATCAACGCCGCCAACCTGTGGGGTGGCGAGACGTCGGAAGGCGGAATCACCGGAACGTTTGACGTGCGCTTCGGTGAGCAGAGCCAGTCGCCGAGCAGCTACTTGGCCGCTCAGTTGGGCCCCGAGCAGAGCGCCTACCGTGGGCGCGCCGGCGGCGTGTTCCAGGGCGGTCGCTACGGTGCCTTCAACCCGTATCCGAAGCCGGCCTCCTTCAAGCTGCGGCGGATACTCAAGGGGTGGGACAACGACGAGTGCTGGTACCCGGAGGTTGCCGAGATCGGCCTGGTAGCGCCGTCGTCCGTAGCCGTCTACTTCGCGCTGGATCTGTCTGGCTCGATGGACACGATCACGCCGAACGGGCAGAGCCGGCTGACCAACATGAAGTCGGCGATCAACTCGTCGCTGGACTTCATCGGCTCCCTGATTGCCGAGCGTGGCGTGACGACCGACATCATGATCGTCGGCTTCGGCACCTACCCAAGTGGTCGCGCCTCGATTCTCCGACGCGATGTTGACAGCAGCGACATCGACGACCTGAAGGCGTGGGTGAGCGCCCGGTCATCGTCGTACTCGACATACTTCACCGCCGGCGTGATGGATATGCCTGACTTCTATGCAGGCGCTCCAGGCGACGCGAAGCGAGTGGCATTTTTCGTCACCGATGGGGAACCCGCAGATGCGGGCTCCGGCATGACGGCCGCGCAGATCGCCGCCGAGGCCGGAGCGGTCGTCAACGGTGTCACCGCGCTGGCTTGCTACGGGATGAACATCGACCTGTCGGACACCACGTATACCGAGTACGTCGACAACACGCCGAACGACGGTGTTCCTGTGATCGAGGGTGACGACCCTGGCGCGATCACCGCCGTGGTTGTCCAAGCGATGCTTGGCGGCATGCGCGGCATGAACCCCGCGCACGTGATCTACGACTGCCTCACGTCGGCGGACATGCAGGGCGAACCGGTTGCAGCCATCAACGACGACAGCTTCCGCGCGGCGGCCCAAAAGCTGTACGCCGAAGGCTTCGGCATCTGCACCAAGTATGACTCTGACAGCGAATCGCTCGAGGACTTCCGGCAGCGGATCTGCAACGTCATCGGCGCCAGCTGCACGCGCAGCCGCGTTGACGGGCAGTGGTACCTCGACCTGATCCGCGGCGTTCACGACCTCGACGCTCTGCTGATCCTGACGGACGACGACATCATCGAATTCGAGGAGGATCCATCCACCCTCGACGATGCGGTCAACCAGGTGGTGGTCGCATGGTTCGATCCGGAGCGGAAGGAGGATCGCGCGACGTCTCCGCAGCATTCGCTCGGCGCGATCGCGGCGGTCGGCGGGGTCCGCTCCGAGACGATCGAGTACCCCGAGATCCCGATCGAGAGCCTGGCACTCCGCGTTGCAGCCCGAGACCTCCGAAGCAAGGCGACACCCTTAAAGCGCTTCACGCTGACCACCAACCGGAAGCCCCACGCGCTTCGGCTCGGGCAGTTCCTGCGCCTGCAGCTTCCGTTGCGGGGGATCGCAGACATGGTGTGCATGGTCGGGGACATCGACACTGGAATCCTACGGTCCGGCTCGATCAAGCTGGTGGCAGTGCAGGACGTGTTCTCGATGCCGGACACCACCTATATCGTGGGCGAGCCTGGGGTTGACACGACGCCATCGACGAAGCCGCAGGTGCCTGCTCAGCAGCTTGCGTTCGAAGCTCCGTACGTCGAACTCGCCGGCACACTCTCGCCAGGCGACCTGGCTGTGCTCGCCGTCGACGCCGGGTTCCTCGCGACCGTCGCCAGGCGGCCGGGGACGGGTATCAACTACGCGCTCTGGACGGCGCCGCCGGCGTCCGACTACGGCGAAGTCGGAACATTCGACTGGTGCCCGACCGCATTGTTGGTCGAGGCGGCGTCACGGACTGACACGGCGTTCACCCTGGCCGGCGAAAGCGATCTCGGCCAGGTGGAGGTCGGCACTGCTGCGCTGTTGGGCGCGGAGATTGTACGCGTCGACGCGATCGACCCGGTGGCTGGCACGCTCACCCTGGGGCGCGGCTGCGCGGACACGGTGGCCATCCCGCACGAGGCTGGGCAGCGGATCTGGTTCTACGATGCGTGGTCCGGCGCGGACACCCGTGAGTACTCGGACGGCGAGACGGTGTCAGCCAAGGCGCTCACGCGCACCAGCAGCGAGATGCTCGCACTGTCGGAGGCGCCGGCGTTGACCTTGGAGATGCAGGGCCGCGCAGGACGTCCCTACCCGCCGGCCGGCGTCAAGTTGAACGGCGAAAGCTACCCGACCAGCGTCGGGGCCGACTTGGTATTCACGTGGAAGCACCGCGATCGCGTGCTGCAGGCCGATACGCTGGTGGACGTCACGGCGGCGAGCATCGGCCCTGAGCCGGGGACGACCTATACGGTGCAGCTGTGGAATAGCGACATGTCGCTGCTGGTGGCCGAATCCGCAGGCGTTACCGGCGACACCACCACGATCCAAATCGAGGATATCAACGCGTCCCCGGTCATTGCGAAGGTGTTCTCCGTGCGCGACGGCCTGGGTAGCTTCACCTCCCATCAATGGGAGATCGAGATTCCTGTGACGCCCATCCAGTTCATTTTTACCGACGAACCGTACATGCCGCCGGCTGGCGATGCAGTCGAGTTTATTTTCGAACCTTGAGAGGAACCAAGAAATGGCCAACATCGCACTGGTCACGAAAGATAAGACTAACGTCGCCGCGACCAACACGAAGGCTGCGATTGAGGGAATGGGGCACACAGTAACGTCGTTCAACATGAGCGAGGTTACGGCAAGCAACTTGCTTTCTTTCAATCTGATTGTGATGCCTCGCGCTTTAACGGACGATGCGAGCTATGCAACGATGAAGATGTATATCGCTGCCTACTTGAACAGCAGTGGCATCCCTGTATTGGTGGGACTCTTCGTTCCCACAACTGGCGGTACCGTGACCACGGGTTGGTTGGCAGACCTCAAGTTGGCCGACAAGGCTACAAACGTTGGATCGGGATCCAGTTCTCCGACGACTGTCCGGGCGTCATCTCCCCATGCAGTTTGGTCAGCCGTCTCCGTCACGCCGCCGGCTGACTATTCCGTTGTGACCGCGACCGACAATGTAGATACCGTGGCTCCTGGCGATCCGTATGTAGGTAGCGCGATTGCGGTGGTGTCGTCGACCGATAACAAGATCACCATGCTTATGGCCGAGCGTGGATCGATCGACCGCAGTGGGGGTTCCTTTGGGGCTAAAATTGCCTTCATTGGTTGGCTATACGGGCGCATAGGGTACTCGGCGAACGGTCTAGCACTTTTGGACGCGGTGATCGACTGGGCCCTTGCTCCACCGGCACAGATTATTGGATCCGTAAAGGACGAAGCCGATGCTCCGCTGGCCCGAATCGTAAGGGCCTATGTGCGTGCGACGGGTGCTTATGCTGGATCTGCGACCAGCAGTGCGGTCGATGGGACTTTCACCATCGATGTCGCATCGTCAGCTGAACTACATTACGTGGTTGCGCTGGATGATCTGTCTGGCGAGAAGAACGCGCTTGTCAAGGATCGAGTGATGCCCTATGTGGCGTAATACCCGGTTGTCCCCGTTCTTCACTTGCCCGGTAGGCCGCTGTCCGGTTCCTGTGGCGCCACCGCTGCAAGGGAAGGTCGATGAAGTGGTAGGTAACTGCAGCGGCTCCGATCGACAACCCGAGGCTCCAGGCGAACGTACCTTCCCATCCGATCTGTGGACGCAGCCAAACTGCTATCGGAAAGTGCCAGAGATAGATGCCATAGGACAATTTCCCAATGTAGACCATTGGGGCGGCTGACAGCAGCCGATGAGAAGGGGTTGCGCGCGCGGTAAGGATCATCAAGGCTGTTGCGAGTTCAGCGACAGGAATCGCGGTCACAAGACCTGCAACTTGTCGATGGGCTCCACCGACGATAACCAAGACTATCGCTGGCCAGGCGAACCAAGACCATCTTCTCACCAGCGCATGCTCGCCGACATAGCTCAGCATCGCGCCGAGAACCAGGCCGCTGAGCCTGGTGTCAAAACGGTAGTAGGTCATATCCCATCCCAGCCAGATGGCATTTGTGACGCGCCAAACCGTTGCAGCAACGTAAATCATGGCAAGGGTCGCTACCGGATTGCGAGCCCTGACGACCATAGGCAGAGCTAAGGGCCAAAGCAGGTAGAAGTGCTCCTCAACAGAAAGTGACCATGTGTGACGCAGCACTTCGGGTGCTTGCCAGAACGCGGAACTGTAGTCCGTCAAATACATAGCGGCCAAGAGGACAGACTGACCCGCGGGTTCATCAGGCCAGAGCGAGGGGGCCGCCGCCAAAAATGCGACCAGGACCAGAGCCAGCGAAGGGTATAGCCTTAGGAATCGATGCCCATAGAAGCGGGCGACCCGAATGCTACCGTGCTGTTCAATCTCACCTCGAAGGATCGACGTGATAAGGAATCCGGAAAGCACGAAGAAGACATCTACGCCAACGAACCCGCCGCGTGCAAGTGGCGTTGTCGCATGAAACGCAACTACCGCAAGGATCGCGATAGCCCTGATTCCGTCCAGGCTCGGATTGTATCTAAGCATGCGCCCCCCTGTTCGCAAGTGCGAGTGTATTCCTATCGGGGTCCACTACACGATCGGCCGCGCGGGGCGCGGGGCGGCCGGCGGCGAGCTGATCAATAAGAATTGGGACGATAGCCAAGCACAGCTTCTATGGGCTGCAGCTAATAGAACAGTGGAATTTTACGTCCGAATTTACGCCGGACAGCGAAAAGGCCGCTTTCGCGGCCTTTAAGCTGTTGAATCTACTGGCGCCCGAAGTTGGACTCGAACCAACGACCCCCTGATTAACAGTCAAGTGCTCTAACCGGCTGAGCTATTCGGGCGGGGAGGCGCATTCTATACGTTAATTACGCGCGATGGTAGGGGTGATTGGCCAACATCGCTGCTGCGCGATACAACTGCTCGGCAACCACCAGCCGAACCAGCATATGCGGCAAGGTCAGCGGGCCTATCGACCACTTCTCATCGGCCACTGCGGATACCTCCGCTGCGTGCCCTTCCGGGCCACCAATCAGGAAGGCCAGGTCGCGTCCCTGCGTGCGCCAGTGCTCCAGACGCTGCGCCAGCTGCTCTGAACTGAGCTGTTTGCCGGGCACATCAAGCGCAACCACATAAGGGTTCTTGGGCAGCGCAGCCAGCACCCGCTTGCCTTCGTCCTCGATCGCACGCTTGGGATCACGGCCCTTGCCGCGCAGGCCCGGTTCGATTTCCACCAGTTCCAGCGGCAGCCAATGCGACAGCCGCTTCTGGTACTCGGCAAACCCCTGCGCCACCCAGGACGGCGCGCGTTCACCGGTGGCGATCAATCTGGCTTTCATGCGTGGCCTCCTATCAGCCTGCACAAACGAAGACGGCGCCCTGCGGCGCCGTCACAGAAACAGAAGCTGCGGCCTTCAGGCTCAGCCAGCATCCTGCTCGTCTTCGTCGTCGTAGGCCGAACGCGGCTGGTCGCCGACGGTCCACAGACGCTCCAGCGCATACAGCTCGCGCACGCGCGGCAGCATGACGTGGACGATGACGTCGCCCAGGTCGACCAGCACCCATTCGGCTTCGCGCTCACCTTCGACACCCAGCGGCATCACGCCCAGGTTCTTGGCGAAACGCACGACTTCCTCGCCAATCGACTTGACGTGACGGGTGGAGGTGCCGGAGACCACAACCATGTAATCAGCAACGCTGGACTTGCCACGGACATCGAGCTCGACGGCATCCCGGGCCTTGATCTCCTCAAGGGCGGAGTGGACGGACGCCAGCAGGGCCGGGACGGAGGGTGCCGGGCTGGGCATTTGGGTCTTGATGACTTGGGCTTCGGTGGTCAAAGCAGCAGAACTCGATGAATTAAGGGGACGATTATAGAGAACCTGGCCGCTGCCGGCATTCACGCCCGCGCGGCACAGCCATAAAGGCCTTGCGCAAGGATGTACTCAGCCACCGGCGAAGGCAACAGATCGCGCCATTGGCCGCCATTGGCAATGGCTTCACGCACCACGGTCGCCGACTCGGCGTGCAGCGGCTGTCGCAGCCGCCAGACCCGGCCGGCCGGGTTGGTGGCCAGTTCGTCGGCCGAACCGGCCCAGGCGGTTTGCAGGCGCTGGCCCAGCTCCGCTGGCAGCTCGCCATCCAGACCGCTGCCAGGACGTTCAGCCACCACGATATGCGCCAGATCGAGCAGGTGTTCCCATTCATGCCAGCTGGGCAGGCCAAGCAGGCTGTCAGCGCCCATCAGCATGGCCAAGGGGCGTTGCGGCCCGATCTGGGCGCGGATGTCGCGCAGGGTATCCACGGTCCACGACGGCACACCCGGCTGCAGCTCGGCGCGCAACAGCTCGCGTTTGTCGACCAGCAGGCTGGGTTCCCCCGCTACAGCGAGTTCCAGCATCCGCGTGCGCTGTTCCGCATTGGCGCCGGGCGGTGCCCGGTGCGGCGGATCGGCCGCCGGCATCAGGTGCACAGGCACCTGCAGCTCGGCCGCCGCGCAGCGGGCGATGGCCAAGTGACCGTTATGAATCGGATCGAAGGTGCCGCCGTACAGCAGCCACAGGCTCTCGGCTGCGCCAGCAGCTGCCGGCGACAGCGCGGCGATACTCATTCAGCGCACGCCACGGACAAGCAGGCGCACTGCCCGGGCCTCCGCCAGCGCGACCAGCAGTCGCTCGAGGGCAAGCCAGGGATCACCGTCCGCCCTGCCCTTGGCCATGCGATCCACCTGCGAGGCCTCGGCGACGAAGCGCTCCCAGCGGCGCGGGTCGGGATGGCGCTGCAGGGCGCGCTTGAACGGCGCCTGCCGCGACTCCCAGATGCCCTTGGATTTCATTTCGGCAGCCAGATTGCCGCCATTAGCTTGAACCCGCGCCAGTCCGGCGGTGATCAACAGCTCGCGGATCAGGATCGGCATCAGCGCGGCGACCGCCTCGCCCTCGGCGCGCAGGCCGGCGACCATCCGCAGCACCGCCGCTGCCTGCCCGGAGAAGGCGGCTTCGCTCAAACGGAACACGTCGTAACGCGCGGCATCAGCCACCAACGATTCCATCTTGGCCACGTCCAGCGATTGGCCATCCGCCAACAAGGCCAGCTTGTCGATTTCCTGTGCTGCAGCCAGCAGGTTGCCTTCAACCCGCTCGCTCAGCCGCTGCACGGCGCCCGGATCGGCACGCAGGCCCTTGCTGCGCAGGCGCCGCTCGATCCAATCACCCAGTTCATGCGGTTTGATCGCCCAGGCCACCGACAACACGCCAACCTTGTTGACGGCCTCGGCCCATTTGCCCTGATGCGCCTTGCTCCATTCGCCAGCGGTGATCAGCAGCACCACATCCGGCGCCGGCCGCGCGCAGAAGTCGCTGATGACCTCGGCGCCCTCTTTGCCCGGCTTGCCATTGGGCAGGCGCACCTCCACCAGACGGCGCGCACTGAAAAGGCTGGGCGCGTTGAAGCTGGAAGCCAGCTGCCCCCAATCGAAGTCGCGGCCATCGGCATCGAATACTTCACGCTCGCCAATACCATCGGCACGCGCCTTGGCGCGCACCGCATCGGCGGCCTCAATCACCCGCAGCAGTTCTGGGCCGGCGATCAGATACACCGGCGCCAAGGGCTGGGAGGCTATCTGGCTGGCCAGTTGTTCCGGTCGCAGCTCCATCGCTCAGGCCTGCCGGGTCTGTGCGGCGTGCAAGAACAGCAACTCAGCGCACCTCACCCGCAGCATCCTGCGCAGGCTTGGGCGCGTCTGTCGCAGCTTCGGCCGGCGTCGGCGCATGCAGGGCCTTTTCCACATCGGCGCGAACCACGCTGTCGATACGACGCAGGATCGAGGCCGACATTTCGCGGCGCAGCTCATCGGCCAGGATTTCGCGTTCGGTGGTGGTACCGGTGGCGTCCTGCGGCGGCGACACGTAGTCACGCGACAGCTCCACCGCCTGTTCCGGCACGATCACGCTGCCATCCGGTCGCAGGAAGCTGAACACCACCGCGTAGCGCAGGCTGTATTCCTGGGCACGGCCCTGGGCATCGATGGCAATGGGCAGGTCGCCCCAACGCTCGGAGCGGATCTGCAGGCGCGCAACCCCGGGGGTCTTGCCGGCGACCGGCAGCGTGTCCCCGTCTTCGACCACGGTGGCGCCGGAAGAACGCAGGCCGCGGTTGAGGAACTTGACCAGTTCGCTGTAACGCACCGCCGAATCCACCTGCACCGCCGGCATATCGGCAGGCAACGCGAGCTTGTTACGCAGATGGAAGCCACAACCGGTGAGGGTGGCGGCAAGAATCAGGGCAGTCAGGTATCGAGTCATGCACACAGTCTGGAGGAGCCGGCCGGGAGCGGCAACAGGCAGCTAGCCTGCCTGATGCCGCGTGAACTGCACTTGAGATACCCGTTGCGGCTTACGCCGCAACGATGTTGACGATCTTGCCCGGCACGATGATGACCTTGCGGATGGTCAGGCCATCCAGGAACTTCGCCGCATTCGGCTCTTCCTTGGCAAGGACCTCGATCTGCTCGCGCGGCGTATCGGCAGCCACATCGATGGTGCCACGCAGCTTGCCGTTGATCTGCACCGCCAAGGTCAGCGAATCCTTGACCAGGGCAGCGGCATCAACCTGCGGGAACGGCTGGTCTTCGAGCAGGGTCTGCTCGTGGCCCAGCAGCTGCCACATCGCATGGCAGGCATGCGGGGTGATCGGGTTCAACAGCAGCACGGCGGCCTGCAGGGCCTCCTGGCGCACCGCACGGCCCTGGGCGCTGGCATCGTCGAACTTGGCCAGTGCGTTCAGCAGTTCCATCACCGCGGCGATGGCGGTATTGAAGGCGTGGCGGCGGCCGTAGTCGTCGCTGACCTTGCTGATGGTCTCGTGGGTCTTGCGGCGGATCGCCTTCTGCTCGGCACTCAGTGCAGCGACATCCAGCGCCGGTGCAACGCCGTCGGCAACATGCTTGTGCACCATTGCCCACAGCCGGCGCAGGAAGCGCGCCATGCCATCGACGCCTGCCTCATTCCATTCCAGCGACTGTTCCGGCGGCGCAGCGAACATCGAGAACAGGCGCACGGTGTCAGCGCCGTACTTGGCCACCATGGTCTGCGGATCGACGCCGTTGTTCTTGGACTTGGACATCTTCTCGACGCCACCGATCACCACCGGCTGGCCGTCTTCGCGCAGGGTCGCACCGGTGATGCGGCCGCGCTCGTCGCGCACCGTGTCCACGTCGGCCGGGTTGAACCAATCCTTGGAACCGTCGCTGTTCTGGCGGTAGAAGGTTTCGGCGATGACCATGCCCTGGCACAGCAGGTTTTGTGCCGGCTCGTTGCTGTCCACCATGCGCGCATCGCGCATCAGCTTGTGGAAGAAACGGAAATACATCAGGTGCAGGATGGCGTGCTCGATGCCACCGATGTACTGGTCGACAGGCAGCCAATAATTGCCGCGCTTGTCCACCGCCTCACGTGCACCCGGCGAGGTGTAGCGGGCGTAGTACCAGCTCGACTCCATGAAGGTGTCGAAGGTATCGGTTTCGCGTTCGGCTGCGCCGCCGCAATCCGGGCAGGTGGTCTTGCGCCACTCCAGGTCGGCCTTGATCGGCGAACCGGTACCGTTGAGCGTCACGTCTTCCGGCAGGATCACCGGCAGCTGGTCTTCCGGCACCGGCACCGCGCCACACTTGTCGCAGTAGATCACCGGGATCGGGCAACCCCAATAACGCTGGCGGCTCACGCCCCAATCGCGCAGGCGGTAGTTGACCCGGCGCTGGCCCTGGGCCTTGCGCTCGAAACGCTCGGCCAGTGCCTCGAAGGCGCCCTGGAAATCCAGGCCGTCAAACTCGGCCGAATTGACCAAAGTTCCGTCCTTGTCAGTAAACGGAAGACGGGTGGATTCGGCAAATCTATTGATTTCTTGGAATAGCGCAGAATCGCCCTCTTTTCCAAACACCACTGATGCCACATCTGTGATGTCCTCCAAAGAGCGTGGATACTCTAACGTCGCGATTCCGAGCTCTGAAAGCTTCGAACGCAGCCCTTGCCATTCCCTAAACTGCTTCGTTGGAGCGATGACATAGCGGATTGGTAGCCCGAACTTGCATGCGACCTCAAAGTCCCGCTCATCGTGCCCCGGCACGGCCATCACCGCACCTGTGCCGTAGCCCATCAACACGAAGTTGGCGACCCAGATCGGCACCTGCTCGCCGCTGACCGGATGGATGGCCTTCAGGCCAGTGTCCATGCCGCGCTTTTCCTGGGTTTCCAGTTCGGCCTCGGAGACACCGCCCTGCTTCAGCTCGGCCAACATGGCGGCCAGCTGCGGGTTGTTTTTGGCGGCATGCACGGCCAGCGGGTGTTCGCCGGCAATGGAGACGAAGCTCACGCCCATCACCGTGTCCGGGCGGGTGGTGAACACGCGCAGCGGATCCAGTGCGGCACCATCCACGTCACGCACGTCGAACTGGATTTCCAGGCCTTCGGAGCGGCCGATCCAGTTGCGCTGCATGGTCTTGACCGACTCCGGCCAGCCCGGCAATTCGTCCAGGCCGTCCAGCAGCTCTTGGGCGTAATCGGTGATGCGCAGGAACCACTGCGGGATCTCGCGCTTCTCGACCAGTGCGCCGGAACGCCAGCCGCGGCCGTCGATGACCTGCTCATTGGCCAGCACGGTGTTGTCGACCGGGTCCCAGTTCACCACCGAGTTGCGGCGATAAGCCAGGCCCTTGCGCATCAGGCGGGTGAACATGCGCTGCTCGTGGACGTAGTAGTCCGGCGTGCAGGTGGCGAACTCACGCGACCAGTCGATCGCGTAGCCCAGCGACTTGAGCTGGCTGCGCATGTGGCCGATGTTGGCGTAGGTCCACTTGGCCGGCGCGGTCTTGTTCTTGATCGCAGCGTTTTCGGCCGGAAGACCGAAAGCATCCCAGCCCATCGGCTGCAGCACGTTATGGCCGGTCATGCGCTTGTAGCGGCTGATGACATCGCCAATGGTGTAGTTGCGCACATGGCCCATGTGCAGCGCACCGGAAGGGTACGGAAGCATCGACAAGCAGTAGAACTTGGGCTTGTCCGAGGTTTCGTTCACCTCGAATGCTTTCTCGGCCTCCCAGAATTTCTGGGCGGCGGCTTCAACCTGCTGGGGATCGTAGATGTTTGGTTCGACGCTGGACATGTCAACGCTGGGCAACGGCAAAGCGGCAAAGGGTACCGCAGTGCATCATTGCACTCCAATCCGGGCGCAGACCAGTATCAAACAAAGCCTGCAGGTCATTGAAATATAGGGCTTTTAAAAAAACGGAGGTTTCTCAAAAGCGCATCATGCGCACCACTTGCGCGTGCCCTGCCCCGATTCGCGGCACCTGGCCCACATCGCTCAGTTGCGTGTTGGCGCCAAACGGGCCGCGCCCGCCAGCCAGATCAGCCAACCCAGGAAGGCCAGGCGCTGCGCCATAGCCACTGGCATGGCGATCTCGAACAGGAAAGCACTGCAGACGATCCATAGTGCGCAGACCATGGTCAGCGTGGACAGCGGCCGCCACGCACTGGCCTTGCCGGCGCCAAAGCGCAAAGCGATGGCGGCGGCGCTGAACGCCAGCAACCACAGCAACCAGGCGCTGGCGTGGAACTGGCTGGCGCGGTTCTCGATATCGTCCACATCCAACGGGAACAACCCCATCGCGGCAAACGCGATTGCAGCCAGCAACAGCATCTGTCCGCCAACCCGCAGCGGGCGCGGGGCAGTGGCAGGCATGCGCAGGATCAGGTCCAGCGCGGCAATCGCAGCCAGCAAGCCCGGCAATACAAACCCCAGCAGACTGAACACCGTGCCGCCGGGGATTCCACGTGCACCCAGCAGCGACACCGGATGGCGCATCTGGTCGTAGCCGTGCAGCTGCGCGCCAAAACCAGCCACCGCCGCAATGAAGACCACCACCGCCAGTGGCCCGGCCCAGGCAATTACCTTGTTCGACTTCAACACAACACACCCTGTCCCGTTCTGGCCGGGGCACGGCTGCCACGGACTACCGGCGGCCATTGTGAGGGCTGCGGGCGACAATCGCATCGCCCGGCGGCCCCACCGTGGAATCAACCGCCCATTCCGGCAATCTCCACCCGCCGGTTCGGCGCCAGGCATTCCACCAGCGCCGCCCCGCTGACCTGCTCACATTCGACCAGCGCCGCAGTGTTGCCGCGCCCCTCGGCGTGCAGTGCCGCTGCCGGAACGCCGTGCTCGACCAGATAGTTGCGCACGCTCTGCGCGCGCCGCCGGGACAGTTCCAGGTTGTAGGCATCGGTACCTATGCGATCGGTGTAGCCGATAACGGTGAGCGACGCCTGCGTCGCGCGGTCCTTCAGCTGCTGCAGGAGCTCATCCAGACGACCGCGGCCGACAGCCGAGAGGTTGGCGCTGTCGAAGGCGAACAAGGCATCGGCCGAGATCCGCAGTGGCGCCACCACCTCCGGCGGAGGCGGCGGCGGTGGCGCGGGTGGTGCGGGAGCTGGCTCCAGCAACGCGGCGCAGCTTGCTGGTTGCCACGCCTGGCCGCTGGCAACGCCGTCCGCGTCAAACCGAACCTGGAACTGGCATTGAATCGGCTCGGCCCCAACCGAACGCCGAAACTTGAAAACGTAGTTCCACTCCCGCACCCCCCACAAACCTTCATTGAACTGTGGTGTACCCAACAACGTCTGGATCTGGCGCTTGTTCATGCCTGGGGCGTATTGCCGCAGGTTGTCGAGATTCACGTAGGTGCCCCCGGCCGGATAGGCACGCGCCGGATCCGGGAATTCTTCACGCAGCTGGCCCTTGCCACAGGCGGTCAGGGTTGCCAGCAACGCCAGTACGGTCCATTTCGTATTCATAGCGTCCTCGATGCGTAGCCATGGTTGTCTACATGCAGGTCACTGCTTTCCCGTGCTCACCACTGGAAGCCGGCGCCTACCGTCACCCCGCCATCGCCACGCGTATTGGCCGAACCACTGAGCTTGTAAATCCAGCGGCCGCCATCAGTGACACCCGACACGCCCACCGCCATGCTGGACTCGCCATGGAAGGTACTGGCAGCCATCGACGCCATGCGCCGACCAGCCTCGGTCGGCTGCGGCAAACCGGCCATGGCCATGGCCGAGGCAACACCGGCAGAAGCACGGTCATCGATGCGCTTCATGTCGCGGCTGACGTCATTGAAGCGCTGATCGGTGTAGTTCTTCGACCAATCCATGACCTCCCCCATGCCCTTGTTGAGTTGTGCCACGTTGACCGCATCGGTCGGCGCAACACCGGTACCAACGTTGTGGATCACCGTGCTGGTGCCGCTGCGGCCCATCGTCACGCTGCCGTAGTTGGTGCTGCCGTCGGTGTTCTGGTCATAGCGCACCGTGCCCTGCTGCGATGCCTGCAACTGCCGCAGGTTCACCGCATCGGTGGCTTCACTGCCGTCTGCGACATTGGTGACCTGGCGCTCGGCACCTGCGGCGCCAACCGACACCGTGTTGGCACGGCTGGCCACCGAGCCTGCGCCCAGGGCGACACTGCCGGCGGCCGATGCATTGGCACCGTCACCGATGGCCACGGACTGGTTGCCGCTGGCAGTGGCCTGCGGACCTGCAGCCACGCTGTCCTGACCAGTGGCAGAAGCTGCCGCTTTGGTCGAATTGACCGCGAAGTAGGCGTTGCCGGCACCACCGTTCTGGATGTTGTCGATGCGCTTGTTGACGTTGACGATGGAGCTGTCCATTGCCGCAAAGGCATCGGTGACATTGCCGAACGTCTGCTGGGTAGCGGCGCCGCCACTGTTGATCGAGGTGATGTTGAAGCTGGCCGAGCTCCACTGGCCGGTGCTGCTGTTGTACTGCATGGTGCCGCCGATCGCGGAAGCCACTGCGTCGTTGGTTGCAGCCAACTGCCCGCCATTGATCGCATCCAGGCTGCCGCTGGTGACACTGCCAGCGGCCACGTTGCCCAGTGCCACCGCCGCGCCACTGCCATCGCCAGTCAGCTGCACTGCATTGGTGGGATTTCCGGCACCATCGGCGACGTATTTCACCGCCAGCGGATCGCTGCCGCCCGGGACGCTGCGCGGCAACAGGTTGCTCAGGTTGAGCAGCGAATCACTGATCGAGCTGAACGCGGTACCGATGTTTCCAAACTGCTGCAGCGAGACCACGCCCAGCACACCGACGCTGTTGATCTGATAGCTCGGTGCGCCGAGCACGCCGCCATTGAAGGTCGCACCGCCGCCCAGATAGGTGGCCATGGATGCACCCACAGCAAACAGCTGCCCACCGTTGACCGCTTCCAGGCTGCCCGCTGCGACCGCACCTGCGGCGAGATTGGCCAGCACCGTGCCACTAACGGCCTGGCCACTGCCCAGCGTCACCTTGCCGTAGTTGACGACGCCATTGAGGTCTTCGTCATAGACCACCGCTGCCAGACCCAGATCATCGATCTGGTCCAGCGCACCGCGCAACTGCTTGACGTTGACCGCATCGGTGTCCTGGCTGCCGGCAGCAACGTGGGTGATCTGCCGCTCGCGACCAACCGAACCAACGGCCACTTCGCCGATGGAGGTCTGCGCCGCGGTCAAGCCGAAGGCTGCGTAGTTGTCCTGGCCACCGCGTGCGGCATTGGACTTGAAGCCCAGCGCCACACTATTGGCCTTGTCTGACGTTGCACCCGCACCCAGCAGCGTCTGCGCATTGGCGGTGCCCTTGGCACTGTCGCCAACCACCACCGAATGCCCAAGCCGCGCATCGTAGTCGGCGGTGGGCACACCGGTCTTGCCGCCGGCCGCGTCGATGAACACCTGGTCTGCCGTCTGTGCAGCCAACCGATGCTCGGCATTGCTGCCGATCACTACTTCCTTGGAACCGTTGGCAAAGGCACCATCGCCGATCAACACCTGGTAATCCTGCGCTGCCGGCACTGCCCAGCACTTGGCGGTCACCACGCCCAGCACATTGAGGCAATCCGACGCCCAGGCCGGTGCGCCATCCGGCAGCAGCAGTCCCAGCAGGCCACCCGGGTCGCCGTTGTTGATGTTGGTGATATAGCTGTCGGAGGTGACACCGCCGATCAGGGTCAGGTGCGAGTTGCTGCCCGTGGCCAGACCACCCAGGCCATCCAGCAGTTCGCCTACCGGAGTCAGGTTCACCGTCGGCAGACCCAGCAACTGCACCTCCGAATAGGTCTGCATCACATTGGTGCTGTTCACCTTCAGGCTACCGCTCTGCATGTACGGATTGCCCCCGAGCAGCGACGTGAGCGGCGAATCCACCAGCTGATTCACCGAGCCCACCAGACCGCCGTTGCCAACGATCATTCCCGACGGACCGGGCGCTGCCGGCACCGCGCTGGGAATCACTGGACTGCCGGTGAGGCTTCCGACCACGTTGGACAGACCGCCGGTAACGCCGCCGACCACACCGCTCAACGCACCGGTCAAACCACCCACACCAGAGCCGGAACCGGTGACGCCGCCCAGCGTATTGCCAGTCGCACCCAACAGCGTGGATGCAGTGTTGTTGACCGTTCCCAGCAGGTTCTGCACGGTGCCAGCCACATCGCCGTCGGCGAGCGCACCAGTCGTGCCCTGCAGCCCGCCGGTCAGCGTGCCAACCGTATTGGTGACGCCTGTACCAAGCGTGGCCGAGCCGGTCACGCCGCCCACCACCGCACCGAGCAGGTTGCCAACGCCACCCAGAACAGGCGCGGCGCCATTGACCAATCCATCCACCACGCCGCCCAGCCCCGTGCCCTTGGTCAGGCCACCGGTCAGATCTTCGACCGAACCCACCGCTCCGGTCACGGTGTCACGCACCGGATTGCCACCCTGCCCAGCACCCGGCAGCAGCACGCCACCCAGGCCAGCAACGCCGCTGCCCAGCTGCCCGGTGAGCGAGGTCACCGTCGTACCGGCATGCGAGGTAAGCGTTTCGACCGCAGCCACCGGCTGGCCAGTCAACACTTCGCCGGTCACTTCCTTGACTGCACCCACTGTTGAAACCAGCGTGCCCTGCAACGGGTTTCCACCCTGCTGGTCAGGCAACAGCGCGTCGACCAGGCCTTCGACGCCGCTGCCCAGATGCTGGGTGAGCGGCGCCACCGTCGTGCCCACATGCGAAGTGAGCGTTTCGACCGCAGCCACCGGCTGGCCAGTCAACACTTCGCCGGTCACTTCCTTGACAGCACCAACCGTTGAAACCAGCGTTCCCTGCAACGGGCTTCCACCCTGCTGGCCAGGCAACAGCGCGCCGACCAAGCCTTCGACGCCGCCGCCCAGATGCTGGGTGAGCGGCGCCACCGTCGTGCCCACATGCGAGGTCAGCGTTCCCACCGCAGCCACCGGCTGGCCGGCAAGCACTTCGCCGGTCAACTCCTTGACCGCCCCAACCGTTGAAACCAGCGTTCCTTGCAACGGGCTTCCACCCTGCTGACCCGGCAACAACGCGCCGACCAGACCTTCGACGCCGCCGCCCAGATGCTGGGTAAGCGGCGCCCCCGTCGTGCCCACATGCGAAGTGAGCGTTTCGACCGCCGCCACCGGCTGGCCAGTCAACACTTCGCCGGTCAACTCCTTGACCGCACCAACCGTTGAAACCAGCGTTCCCTGCAACGGGCTTCCACCCTGCTGACCCGGCAACAACGCACCGACCAGACCTTCGACGCCGGCACCCACATGCTGGGTGAGCGGCGCCACCGTTGTACCCACATGCGAAGTGAGCGTTTCAACCGCCGCCACCGGCTTGCCCGTCAGGACTTCGCCGGTCAGCTCTTTGACCGCACCGGCCGTTGACACCAGCGTGCCGTGCAGCGGGCTACCACCCTCTTCCTTGCCCGGCAGCAGTATCGCGGCAATGCCTTGCAAGCCGGCCCCATTGCCGGTCAGCGGACCAACTGTCGCAGTTACCGTGGCATTGGCAGAAGCCGCCAGCGGCTTCACCGCGAGTGCGGCATCGGTAACCACCGACAACGCTGCTGCCGGTGAATTTGTTCCGCTATGCGGCTGCAACTTCGGCAACGCAGCGCGCACACCGAGTTGTGCGCGTACCGCTGCCGGCGCAGTCGCAACGCGCGGCGTGAGCGCGACTGCCGCCGATGCGTCCACCTGCAGCGCTGCCGGC
The DNA here is from genome assembly GCF_030549615.1 of Stenotrophomonas sp. 610A2. Taxonomy (NCBI): domain Bacteria; kingdom Pseudomonadati; phylum Pseudomonadota; class Gammaproteobacteria; order Lysobacterales; family Lysobacteraceae; genus Stenotrophomonas; species Stenotrophomonas pigmentata. The sequence goes on along the minus strand of NZ_CP130832.1, from coordinate 1,759,092 downwards.
AGCGTCACCGAGGCGTTGATCGCAGCGCCGGCACCGGCGGCAGGCAACACGGTGGAGACAATCTGCTGCGCGTCGGTGTTGCTGTACTTGGCGAGCAGGTCCTGCAGGTCGGCCAACTTGGCGTCGGTCGCCGCTGCTGGCCCGGCCAAGGCCAGCGCGATGGCGCCAGCCAAACCTGCCAGGCTCCACGACGCTGCCGGCGACAACTTCGCCGGACCCGAGCCCTTGCCTTGTGCACTCGCCAATTCCGACCCCACCACAAACGCATTGAGGGTGCGGTTCCATACCAGCCGATAGATACGGTTCATTTGGGGCCTCCAGCTCAACCCCACCAGGCGTGGAGGGGTTCTCTCTGTGAGGCCAGTACAGCGCTGCGGCGCTGCTTTTTTTACCCGCATCCGGCACACCGATGCGTTGATTTGGCAAACCTTTGCCCGTTAACGGCACGCCGATGCACGTAATCGGCAAGCTGCTACCGGCGTTTGATGCGCATCACATTCCGTAGGCATCAAGCGTGCGTATAGGTGCCACGCATCAAGGTCTCGCTCGGCAACTCGCCGAACACCTTGCGGTAGTTATCAGCGAAGCGCGACAGGTCCCACAGCCCACAGCTGAGTGCAATCGACTTGACCGATTTTCGCCCAGCATCAGCGCTGGACAGGCTGCGGCAGGCCTCGCACAGGCGCAGCATCGACAGATAGCGCACTGGCGAAATACCCACCAGTTCCTCGAACGCATAGCGCAACGCGCGTTCACTCACGCCAGCCGCGTCGCAGAGCTCGTGCATATAGATATGCCGCCGCAGGTTGGCGTACATCATGTCTTCGGCACGGCGGAAAATCAGATAGCGGGCACGACGACTGCGATTGCAGCCACCACGCTCGGGCGGTCCGCCGGTCACGATTTCCTTGACGTGGGCATCGAGCATGGCATCGATCTCTTCGGCGCCCACCTCGCCTTCACGGATGCGCTCGTGCAGCCCTTGGTAATAGTCCTGCAGCGGCACATGCGGCCCGGCACTCAGCAAGGGAACAGCCGCTGATTCATCCACCAATCCGCCCAGGCGCTGCGCTGCGGCGCGCTCCTGGAAGCGTTTGAGTGGCACCAGTACGAATGTCACGCGACTACCCGCACCCAGCGCGAACTCGGTGATCCCCTCCGGCATCACCGACACGATATTGCCGGGCAGCAAAGGCACGCCATGGCACCAACTGCTCTGCGGATCAACCGATTGCAGGCATCCCAACAAGCACCAATCCAGTGGCAACATGAATCGGCCGCGCGTGCGCGCGCCTATTTCAAATGTGCACAGCAATGCCTGGTCGTGGACAAACGAGGTGATGGATGCCGACGGTGGCTGGTCATCAAGCAACACGAGCTCAACGTGGCACACGCGTAGCGTGCCGCTCAGCGACGCCAGATCACATGACCTCAAACCATTTACGCCGACACCCGCATCCATGTGAAAGCCTTTGCGCGTCCTCGATCAGGACCCGCTTCAGAAGCCCGACCATCCGCTGCAGGTCAACGAAGGCAACCTGCAATCCCCTGCCGCACAGCCTGAAACCCACATTACGGAATTACGCTCTTCAATCCATTGAACGTCTTTCGTTGCGATGGATACTGACAAAGAAAACAAGCCTTCACGCGGGCTCCGCCACTCCCGTTTAGCCAAGTCCGTCACATATATGAAAAACAATTCATTCTTGCCGAATATGCGCATGCGCCCAGCGGGGCGATTGCAATGATGTTTCCGGGCATGCGCTGCATGCCGACAGGGGACAACGGAAGCTAGGGTAGGAAACTGCCGGCCCCAACCGGCAACCCGAACAACCGTCGGCACACTCTTGCCGGTGTCATGCGTATCCCAATGACCTCAATCGGGCAGCGATGCCCAGCACCCGGCTGCTTGTCGGTGCAACACCGACACCGGGTCATCAGGGAGAACATCATGAACGCACAGATGCGCAGGTTTTTCCGGGAAGAAGATGGTGTCACCGCACTTGAGTACGGACTGCTGGCCGCAGTCGTCGCCGGGCTGATTATTTTCTTCGCACGCGATGGCCTGAAGACCGTCTTTGAGACAGTACTGGCCAAACTCACCGCGCTGGTCGGCGGCAGCACTGGCACACCCAGCACCGGTGGCACGGGCTGAACCCAGGTCACAGCCATGACCATCGCCTACCTGACAGCATTGTTGCTCGGAGCCCAGGTCGCGATCAGCGACCTCATGGCCCGGCGCGTCTCCAACCGCGCACTGTTGAGCGTGCTCGGCTGTGTCGCGGCGATGCAACTGCTGCAGATTGGCAGCCCGCCTTCGCTCGCCCAGTGTCTGCTCGGCGGCGTGATCGGTCTGGCTGCCTTGCTGCCCTTCTACGCCATCGGTTGGATGGGTGCGGGCGATGTGAAGCTGTTTTCGGTCATCGGCTTCCTGCTGGGCAGCAATGCTCTGCTGCCGATCTGGCTGATCGCCAGCCTGGCTGCGGGCGCCCATGCACTGCTCGTCATTGCCTGGACGCCGGCAGCCAGTTACGCCCCGCCACGACTCCAGCGGATGGTGCAGTCGCTGCAGGGTTCCAGCCTTGTGCTTGATTGGCAGATGGATCTGCGGGCGGCACGACGAGGCCGCAGTGGCATTCCGTATGCCGCGTACATGGGTATCGCGATGATCGCCGTCGTCGTGCAAGGAGGTGGGCATGCCTAGAAAGAACCCAGCCGGCCGCCGCCGCGTACGCGGCGTGGTAACCATCGAGTTCGCGCTGATGATGATGTTCGGCGTGCTGCCGCTGCTGTTGATCACCTTTACCGGGGTGATGATATTCGCCGCCCAGCAAACGCTGGCACTTGCCGCAGGTGAAGGCGCACGCGCATCGCTGCGCTACGGAACAACCGCCGAGCGGCGCAACAATGCCTGCCAGGCCGCCGCGCGCTCGATGCAATGGTTGTTGAACTACTCCGGCGCAGCCGCCGGCTGCAGCAGCGCAAGCGCGGCGCCAATAGCCGTATCTCAACCTTATGCCTGCGCTGCCGATAGCTCGGTCAAGTGCATCAAGGTGACCGTGTCCTACGACCATGACGCCCACCCCTTCATGCCGGGCACCGGCACCTTGATGGGCTGGAGCATGGGTAAATCGCTGAGCAGTACCGCCGTTGTTCAACTGGATCTAGGCGACCGCTGAGCGCGGACTCCAAGGGGAGGAGTTTCAAGATGCCGAAGGCAATACGCATAGCTGCAATCCTGCTGCTGGTACTGGCGGCGCTGTTGATGGTGCTGGCATTCGGCATCGGTCGCCGGGCTGCACCCGCACCGGAAGATGCCGTTGCCAAACAGGCACCGGCCAGCGTGCCCAAGCGCATGCTGGTGGTGGCGAACAAGGAACTGCCCGCCGGCCGCCCCATCACCGCCGCTGACCTGTCCGTTGCAGAGATGGCATTGCCACCAACCAGTGGCTACGCCGCCATCAGCGAGGTCGAGGGCCGTACCCCAGCGCTGAACATCGCCGCTGGTGCGCTGATCACCCCCGAACAGCTGCTGCAGGGCATCGCCATCGGCATCAAACCCGGCGAGCGTGCGGTAGCGGTACCGGTCGACGAGCTGGCCGGTGTCAGCAACCGGGTAGCACCCGGCGACTACGTCGATGTCTTCATGAGCCTGCAGGATCCCGCAGCCGGCGCCGGTGGCCAGGCAAATCCACAGGCGCGCCTGCTGCTTTCGCGGTTGCAGGTACTCGGTTATGGCAATGCCGACGTGTCGCAGGCGCGTCCTGCCACAAGCGAACAGAGCGACGCCGTGTCCACCACCTCTCCGGAGCCGGGTAGCCGCGCCGAAACCATCGCCGCTCGCGACAATCGCGGCTCCGGCACTACCAGCAGCGATGCGCCGCAGGCGCGCAGTGCGATTCTTGCCGTGCCGGTGCAGGACGCAGGACGGCTGCTGCTGGCCGCCCACAGCGGCAAATTGTTCCTGGCCCTGCGCAATCCCGGCGATACCGGCCTGGCCGATGAGGCGCTGTTTGCGCCACCGGCACCGGTGCTGGCGCTGCGTCGCGATCTTGATGGCGCCGCCGAAGCAGCCACGCGGCCGGAGAACCGCGCCTATGCCGGTATCGACCTGAATGCACTGGCCGGCGACAACAACGCTCGCACGCCAGCCGCTGGTGCGAACACGACTGCACCGCCGCGGCGCCGCACACCACGACCAGCGACACGGCAAGGCATCGAGATCATTCGCGGCGCCACCCCGGACAACCGCCTGTCTTCGCCATGAACGGAGGCTCTCTCTTGCACCAGCGCTCTTCCATCACCGCATCTGCATTACTTGCCTTGACCCTGCTTGGATTGGGGGGCTTCGCGCCACCGGCCACGCAGGCAGCGCAAGCACAGGCAATGACCAACAGCGTTGTGCTCGAACTCAACGAGCAGCGCCCGTGGAACCTGCCTGCTGGCGTCGAACGGATCGCCATTGCCGATCCCTCCATCGCCGATATCACCCGCATCGGCCGCAACAGCGAAGCCTTGCTGGTGGGCAAGTCCGCGGGTAGCACCACCCTGTTGTTGTGGTTGCAGAAGCAGGCCGCCCCCACCCGCATCCGCGTGGAAGTGCGCAACGCCGTACAGGGTGGCCTGCTTGATGGCGGCGGCAGCCAACTCACCGTGCAAGGCGGGCAGGCGCTGCTCTCGGGCAGCGCGACCTCGCTGCTGGAGCACGAGGCCAGCCGCAAGGCCGCAGCATCGGCGATTGGCGACAAGGGCGTGATCAGCGACGCAGCCACCATTGCCAACGGCGGCGTGGTGCAGGTCGAGGTCAAGGTGGTGGAGTTCAATCGCAGCGTGCTGCGCCAGGTCGGCATCAGCTTCAAGAACATCAACGGCGGTTTCAGCTACGGCATCACTTCACCGGCCGGCAGCAGTGATAGCGGCGGCGCCCTGTCTTCGGCGTTCAAGCTGGTGGCCAGTTCGCTTCCGGGCGCATGGAGCGCCAACATCGATCTGCTGCAGGCCAACGGCATGGCGCGGGTACTGGCCGAACCCACCCTGGTTGCACTGTCGGGCCAGAGTGCCAGCTTCCTGGCTGGCGGCGAGCTGCCCATTCTGGAACCACAGGGTCTTGGCACCACCACCGTCACATTCAAGCCGTTCGGCATCGGCCTGACCGTCACACCAACCGTATTGTCGGCAGACCGGATCGCATTGAAGGTCGCGCCCGAGGCCAGCGACCTGGATTACGCCCGCGGCATCACCCTCGACGGCACCCAGATTCCAGCCATCTCCACCCGCCGCGCCGATACCACAGTGGAACTGGGCGACGGCGAGAGCTTCGTCATTGGCGGACTTGTGAGCAGCCAGCTGTCCTCCAACGTCAACAAGATTCCATTGCTGGGTGACATCCCGATACTCGGCTCGTTTTTCCGCAACCTCAGTTACAAGCGTGAGGACAAGGAACTGGTCATCGTGGTGACGCCGCGCCTGGTCAAACCGCTGGCGCGCGGCACCGACATCCCGCTGCCTGGCCAACGCGAAGCGCAGCCCAAACTGCCGGTCTGGGGTTCGTGGCTGCTGCATCCGGCCAGTCCCGATCAACTCCCCGGCTTTTCTCGCTGAAGCGCCGCCATGCCACCGGTGATGCCTTTGCCCCAGACCCACAGCCATACAGAATTGAATCTGCTGCTGTACGCACCGGATAACCGCCATATGGCGCGCCTGGGCGCAGTGCTGGCTGGGCAGGCAAATCTGCGCTGGGTGGACAGCCGCGAAACCACGCCAAAGCAATTGCTCGATGGCGCAGGCAGCGCCTTCGTGCTGCTCGATTACTGCGGTGGCAATGCCACCTATTCCACCGATATCGCGCGCCAACTGCATGCCATCGCAGGCTGCCCGGCCTTGATCGGGCTGGGCACCACGGGTCCGGAACAAGCCGCACACCTGTTGGCGGCAATGCGCGCAGGCGTCTGCGACTTCGTCGACATCGACAACAGCCCCGCGCAGATGCTGGAAGTATTCGAGCGCGTGGCCGCCGCGCCCAGTCCAGCGCGTCCCGCGGCGGCGGCAGAGGTCCGCGCAGACGGCCGCCTGATCGTGCTGCTTGGGGTACGCCCAGGCGTTGGCACCAGCACCCTGGCAACCCATCTGGGCGTAAGCCTGGCCGAACAGAACCCGACCTCGCCAGACATGGCGGCGCTGCAGAGCTGGCTGTTGCTGATCGACCTTGGCCAGCCGTCCGCCGATGCCGCCTTGTATCTGGGCATGGAGAGCCACTTCAGCTATGAAGAGGCGCTGCGCAACGTCGAGCGCATGGACCGCACCTTCGCCGGCACCGCGTTCGCCCATCACCCCAGCGGCCTCGCCTTGCTCGGCATCACGAGCGGTACGTTGCTGAAGAAACACGAACCCATCGCCCTGCTCGACCGCCTGCGCAGCGTGTTCCCGCTGAGCCTGTGCGACGTAGGCGGCCTGCCCGTGCAGCTGCTGCCCACCACCTTGCTCAAGAGCGCCTCCGAGGTCTGGTTGGTCACCGATCAGGCAATCGGCTCGCTGGTGTCGCTGGACCAGACCATGCGTGAGCTGGAAAGCCGCGGCCTGCGTGATGACCGGCTGCGGCTGATCGTCAATCGTTTCGATCCCAATGGCGGCCTGGCCGATACGCAGATCGCGCAGCGCTTCAATCTGCCGCTGCTGGCCACCTTGCCGGACCGCTCGCGGGTGCTGCGCTCCAATGCCGGGCTGGGCCGCCTGCTGACCGATGCGGCGCCACGCGACCCCTACCTCAAGGCCATGCTGCCCCTGCTGCAACGCCTGGACCGTCGCCTCGCTGCTCCTACGACCTCCGCGCCGGCGTCGCCGCTGGCGCGCCTCGCCAATCTGCTGGGTAGATAACAATGGAAGACAAAGTCACCCCCTTGTCCCCGCGCATCGCCGCAGCAGCACTGTCGGCTGAGCCAACACCCAGCGTGCCGTTCGAGCAGACCGAGCAGTTCCAGAGCGTGTTGTCCGCCGCCCATGAGTACCTGCTCAACCATGTCGAGGACCAGCGCGTCGATATCGACTCCTGGTCGCCGGAGACCATCGGCAAGTACGTACGCACGCAGACTGCGTCGTTCGTCAAGGAATGGAAGATCCCGGTCAATGCGCAGGAAATGGAAGCGGTCGCCAGCGCCTTGCAGAAGGAGTTGACCGGCTTTGGACCATTGGATGACCTGCTGCACGACCCCGAGATCGAAGACATCCTGATCAACGGCTACAAGGACGTACACGTCTCGGCCGGTGGCATATTGCGGCGTTCGACGCAGCGCTTCAGCGATGACCGCCACCTGCTGCGCATCCTGCGCCGCATCATCGCGCCGCTCGGCCGCCGTCTGGACGACTCCAATCCGATGGTCGATGCACGCCTGCCCAATGGCGGCCGCCTCAACGCCATCATTTCGCCACTGGCCGTTGATGGGCCGATGGTGTCGATCCGCAAGTTCCGCAAGGACCCGTTCACACCGGACGAACTGCTCGGCCGCGGCACGTTCGACAAGCCGATGTACGCCCTGCTCAATGCCATGGTGCGTGGCCGCTGCAACATTCTTATTTCCGGCGGCACCAGCTCCGGCAAGACCTCGCTGCTCAACGCGCTGGCAACCTTCATTCCGCACAACGAGCGCGTCATCACCGTTGAGGACACCGCCGAGCTCGCACTCAACCACCCGCATGTGGTTCGCCTGGAATCGCGCATGGGTGGCTTTGATGGCAACGGCGCGGTCAGCATCCGCGACCTGGTCCGCAACAGCCTGCGCATGCGCCCGGACCGCATCGTGGTCGGCGAGGTACGTGGTGCCGAAGTGCTGGAGATGCTGCAGGCGATGAACACCGGCCATGACGGATCGATGGCCACGGTGCACGCCAACAACGCCCGCGACTGCCTGTACCGGTTGGAAATGCTGGCTGGCTTTGCCGGCTTCCAGGGCAGCGAGGACAGTCTGCGCCGGCAGATCGCCAGCGCCATCGACTTCATCGTGCAGATCTCGCGACTGGGCAGCGGCCGTCGTGTCATCACCTCGATCACAGAAATCACCGGCGTCAGTGACAACGTCATCACCAGCCAGGAGCTGTTCAAGCATGAAACCTGGGTCGACCAGGAAAGCCGCGAACGCGACCGCTGGATAGGCCTCGGCTTCCACCCGCATTGCTACAAGCTCGAACCGTTCCGTCAGGAACTGCGCGAGGCCAACATGGGGAGCTTCTCTTCATGATGGTGCCGCTGCTGCTCGGGAGCCTTGCCGTGGTGCTGGTGGCGGTTGCCATGGGCCTGTGGTGGGGGCTGGCCACCCGAGTGCAGCAGCGTGCCGCCGCCAGCCATGCCGACACCCGCTTGTCGCGACCAGACCCGGTACGCGCTGCCGAGGAAGCGCGCCACCAACGGCCGCAGGGCAAACGCTGGGCCGAGCTGCTGCGCCGCGCAGGACTGAAAGACACACCACGCACCTTGCTGCTGATCGCCCTGCCCGGCATCGTCGTCACCATCGCTGCCGGCCTGCGTCTTGGCAGCGCCTGGTTTGCCGCATTTGTACTCGCGCTCTACCTGCTGGCCGTGGCGCTGTGGCTGTATCGGCGCATCGACAAGATGCAGCAGCGGCTGATCGCGCAGATGCCGGATTTCCTCGAAAACATGGTGCGCATGGCCGGCATCGGCAACAGCTTGTCGATGGCGTTCCAGAGTGCCACCCAGAACGTCGATCCGCCGCTGCGGCCCATCCTCGACAACGCCCTGAGCTATACCCGCGCCGGCATGGACCTGGACCGCGCCCTGCAACATGCCGCCCAGGCTTACCGGCTGCGCCCGCTGGAGATGCTGGCGGTGATCCTCGGCACCAGCATCCGCATCGGCGGCCGCAGCGACCAGATCCTGCAACGCATGAGCGACTTCATGCGCGACATGGAGGAAGTGCAACGCGAGCTGCAGGCCACCACCTCCGAGACCCGCATGTCAGCCTGGGTACTGGCCTTGCTGCCGGTTGGCGCGGCCTTGTCGATGGCGCTGATGAGCCCGGATTTTTTCCAGCCCATGTTCCATGACCCGCTTGGCAAGAAAATCCTGCTGATCGCGGTGCTGCTGGAACTGTTTGGCGGTTTCCTGCTGTACCGGCTGGCCAAATCGCTATGACACAACCCGTTGCCATCGCCCGGAGCGCACCATGAACCTGCTGTACACGATCGCCATGCTGTTGGTCGTGGTGGCGCTGGTACTGGCCGCGGCTGGCCTGCTGTACCGCGGGCGCCGCAGCCAGCAGGCCGGCGCCGCACTGCAGAGCGCATTGGACAGCGCCCAGCACGTGGAGCATGACACCGCACCCAAGCCGGTCTGGTGGCGGCGGCGGCTCGCCGACCTGGCCGCCATCGGCCAACACTTCGAAGGCAGCCGCCTGCAGGCGGCATTGCTGGCGCCCGAGGATAGATTGCTGCTGGAACAGGTTGGCTGGAACCACAGCACCGGCACTGCGGCCTTCCTTGCCACGCGGCTGGTGCTGGCCTTGTTGGTGCCCTTCATCGCCGTGCTGGTTATGCGCCCACAGGGCGGCGACATGGTGATCCTGCTGCTGGTCGGCTTCGCCTTGGGCATCCTGTTGCCCAAGCTGCTGCTGCGAAGTTGGGCAGCGCGGCTGCGCAAGAAAGTGGATGACGAACTACCCTTGCTGATTGACCTGCTGCGGCTGCTGCAGGGCGTGGGCTTCAGCATCGACCAGAGCCTGCAGATGATTGGCGACAAGCTGCATATCGCCATTCCGGTACTGGGCAAGGAGCTGCAGCTGGCCAACGCCGGTTACAGCCGCGGCCGCAGTCGCGCACAGTCCTTGCGGCGACTATCCGAATCGTTCGGCAATGAGGACCTGCGCAGCCTGATGCAGATGGTGCTGCAGGTACACCAGCACGGCGGTGCGGTGCAGGAACCACTGAAACAGTTCGGCATGCGCCTGCGCGAACAGCGCCGCATGAAGATGAAGGAGAAGGTCGGCAAGCTCTCGGTCAAGATGACCGTGGTGATGATGATCACCTTGCTGCCGGCCCTGATGCTGGTATTGGCCGGGCCGGCGATCATTTCGCTGGCAGCCGCGATCAAGGGGATGTAATGAGAACGACGACCGCATTGCTGAGCATCTTGATACCTGCCCTGCTGATCGGCTGTGGCGGCAATCGCGCTGCCTATAAGCAGCCGCAGATTGAACCCTCGCTGGTGGAAGCACCGCAGGATGATCGCGGCATGTACCTGGGGCTGCTCAAGCAGATGCAGGCGCAAGGCGCGTACTACGCTTCGCTGGCGCATATCGACGCCTTCCGCCAGCGCTTCGGCGACAGCCCGGAACTGCGCATCCTGCAGGCCAACGCGCTGCGCGAAACCGGCGATGCGGACGCAGCAGCGCTGATCTATCGCGGCCTGACCAAAGGCCCGCAATCGGCAGCGGCCTGGCATGGCCTTGGGCTGGTCGCGGCCGGCACCGGTGATTTCGACGGTGCTCGACAGGCCTTGGACAGCGCCGTCCGAGCCGATCCGCTCAATGTCGCCTACCTCAGCGACCTCGGTTTCGCGCTGCTGCAGGCAGGGCAGATCGAGCAGGCACGTGCACCGCTGGCAAAGGCAGCGGAGCTGGGACCCGACAACATCCGCGCCATCTCCAATCTTGCGTTGTGGGCCTTGTTGTCCGGACAGCCAGCGGCGGCGGAAAGCATGATTCAACGGGCAAACCTGCCGCCTTCCACCAAGGCCGAGATCTATCGGCTCTCGCAACGCCTGCGGCAACCGCTGGCAGCGGCCGCTCCCGCTTCGGCAGCTGCAGGCGGTGCTCCAGCCCTGGCCGCGCAGCAGGGCCCAGCTGCAAGTGCAACGCCGACACGCCCGCCCGGTTCGATGCTGGACCGCTTCAGCCCTGCCACCTCAACCGCCCAGGAGGCAACACCATGAGCCGAACCGCACCCTTGGCCGTGATACTGCTGTTTGGCACGCTCTGGGCGACACAAGCTATTGCACAGCATGCGCCGCTGATCGAACGCATGACCGATGCCACTGCGCCCGTTGCAAACACCAATACAAACAGCGACGCGAGCGCCATCACTTCGCCGTCCGCCGCTACACTTGCGTTCGCAATCGAGCAGCCGCGCTCGCAGATCGGTGATACCACCCGTGCCCTGCTACAGATGCAGGCAGACGGCAGCCGCGCCGGCAATGCACTACCGATGCTTGGCGAAGCGGCCAGCCGCAGCTACCAGCGCTACCTCAAGAGCTTCGACCACCCGATTCCCGAGTACTTCGAAGCCGCGCTTCCCGACTCCAAGCAAGGCGGCGGCAGCCGCTGAGGCCCCCAATGCACACGCGCCCGTCTACGCTTTCGCTGTCACGCGCGCTCCACGATCTCCCGCAACGCGCACGCCAACGTGGCGGCGCAGGCCTGCCGATGATGTTGTTGCTGCTCGGGCTGGTGGTGATACTCGGCCTGATCGAAGTCGGCTACCTGTACTGGAGCAAGCGCGACGTACAGAAGACCGCCGACCTGGCCGCGCTGGCCGGGGCGCAGCGGCTGGAGCAATGCACCACCGACTACAAGGACAACCTGGCGGCGCGCAGCAATGCGGTGACCGACAACCAGTTCGGTGGTGAACTGACCATCAACTGCGGTTACTGGGGCGCGGAGCTGCCAGCAGGCGCGCGCTTTGTCAGCGTCAGCAGCAGCCACCCGCTGAATGCCGTACAGGTCACCGCCTCCAGGCAATCCGTGCCGATGCTCGGCCAGCTCACCTCCCTGCCACGCATCAGCGCCACCGCCGTTGCCCGGCGCATGCCGCCGCAGGCGGCTTTCAGCGTTGGCTCGCGCCTGCTCAACGTCAACAGCAACGCACCCTTGCAGGGAATCCTGCGACTGGTTGGTGTCGACCTGACCCAGACCCAGATCGCCAGTTACCAAGGTCTGGCCGATGTAAAGATCACGCCGCGCGGTCTGCTGCAGGCGCTGGGCATTCCGGTCGCCACCGACATCAACGTCGGCGACCTCAACAACCTGCTCGCCGCCAACCAGGTTTCCGTAGGCAGGCTGCTTGAAATAATGGCTTCGTTGGCGGGGCAGCAAGGGGTGGCCGGCGTGGACCTGCGCCTGCTGCAGCAGAAGCTGCTGGGCGCTGGCATCAGCGACGTGCTGGTGCAACTGGGCTCCAACGCCAGCAGCAGCGGCTTGTTCGCCAAGATCGCCGGCGGCAGCGAAGCAGCAAGTGGTGCATTGGACATTGACCTCAACGCCCTGGACCTGCTCGGCACCACCATCTCCATCGCCAATTCCAAGCACGCCGTCGAAGTGCCCCAGCTCGATGTACTCGGCTTGCTTAAGGCCAAGGCCAGCATCGTCGAACCTGCCTCCATCGGCATCGGCCCGGTGGGCACCACCGCCTACAACAGCCAGGTGCGCCTGTTCCTGGATATCGACTCGCAACGCATCCCGGCACTCGGCGCGGTGCTGAACTGGCTGGGCACGCGGATCAAGCTGCCGACCTATATCGATGTGATCGATGGCTATGGCCAGCTCACCGCGATCAACTGCTCCGTCCAACCGGCGACCGCCACTGTCGACGTCACCAGCGCCATCGCCAATGTCTGCATCGGCAAGGCCACTACGCCATGGAACTCCACCCGCGAGCTGTGCCGTACCGGACTGAGCGAGGAGATCCTGGTCAGCCTGCTTGGCCGCGATGTACTGACCAGGAAAATCAGCCTGGAGGCGCTGTCGCAACGCGACCAGCTGATCCTGAGCGAAGGCCAGATCGGCACGGTCAAACCGAACGACCTGAAAGTCGGCAAGCTGGTCTCCGACCTGGTCGATGCCCTGCTTGGCACGGTGCAGTCCTTGTTCACCCCGCAAGGCAACAGCAGCACGGCCGCAAAAGACCTCGCCGTGCAGTACCTGGAAGCCACCAAGAAGAACGGGCTGTACCAACCTGCCGTCGTGGTCCAGGCCCTGAAGGAAGGCAACAGCGCCGCCAACCTGCCGGCATTGGGCAGTTGGACTACCGAGATACCCACCTGCGACAGCTGGATCCTCGGCTGCACACCGAAGAAGGTCCAGGGGGAGGTCTGGCAGGGCTTTCTCTACGAGACCACGATCAGCAAGCCCAGCGTGCTGGGCGGCCTGCTCGACGTGCTAGGGCTGACCTCCTGCCAGGGCTTGATCGCCGGCCTGGCCTTCAATGACTGCGTCAGCAATGCACTGGCCAAGTACCTGCAGACCAAACCCGGTGGGCTCAGCGGCAACGGCAGCTACAACCCGGTTACCGGCGGCGGCACCTGCAGCAGCGCGTTGTGCCTGCTGCTCAAGCCAGTGGTCGACAGTATTCTGCGGCCGCTGCTGGACGGTGTCGGCAAGCTGTTGTCGCAGCTGCTGTCCGAGGTCCTGGGCCTGCAACTGGGCCGTACCGACGTGCACATGCAATCGATCCAGTGCGGCCGCGGCCAACTGGTCGAATGAGCGCCATCCCAAACAGTGAAACGCCCGCGCCAGCGGGCTTTTCGTCGCCGGAACGCGTGCTATGCTCGGCTACGAATCCGGCGCATTCACCAAATGCGACGACCATCGCAATTCGGGGGAATTACGAGGACTTATGAGAAGGATCGAGATGCTTCCGAGCCGGTTTGGCTGCGCGCTGTTGCTTGTTGTCGGCCTGCTGACGGCCCCCGCTGCAATGGCCGGACGCTGGCAACGTGGTGAGGCCGAAGTACCGGCTGCCCCCGCCAACAGCGAAGACAGCGCCGTGGGCAATACCGTCGCCGAGCTGCAACGGCTGATGGGCAACAACGCCCTGACAGAACTGCGTACCACCTATAACGGCAACTACGGCGCCAGCCTGCTGTTCCACGCCGACTCCTTGAACTACTACGTGGCGCTGTTCCACGAGAAGGAATTCTGGCGTGTGATCCGCACCGAGTCGGTGGAGAACGCCGAGACGCTCTACCTGACCTTCGCCGACCAGACCAAGCAGTTGGCCCAGGTCTATCTGGATACCGTGCGTCTGCAGGCCGGCAAGGCCTACAGCGAGAAGCTGGTAGCCATGAACGAACGCCGCCTGCGCGGCCTGCAACAGGAAGTGGAACAGCAGCGCCAGCAGTCCCTGCAGGTCAGCAATGCCTTGCAGGAGCGCAAGCAGCAGGCAGTGGCATTGAGCACCGACCTGCGCGCCACCAATTCCCAACTGGAAGCCTTGAACCAGCAGATCAAGGCCTTGCAGGCGCAGCAGGTCAATCCCGAGCTGACCCTGCCAGCCACCCCCAGCGTGGCCCCGCCTGCCGCAGTGGTACCGCACGCCCCGGCCCAGGAACCCGCCAGCCACCCCTGAGCACCGCACCTCAGCGGTACGCAGAACAAGAACGCCGCTTCCCGCAAGGAAGCGGCGTTTTTCAATGATCGCCGTTGCCCCCTCGGCCGAGCATGCAGGATCGCCTGTAGTGCCGAGCCATGCTCGGCAGAGGCTCCACCAGCAATCCAACCCGGCTGTAGGAGCGGCGTAAGCCGCGAAGCCAGCAATCCACCTGCCAGCGAAGAGCCAACCCCTCCCCAGCCCTCCCCTTCGCTATGCGAAAGGGAGGGAGCCAAGCGCATCGCCAGCAACACCGGCAACGCTCCAGCCGAGCATGGCTCGGCTCTACCGGAAGTGCGGCGTAGCCTGTAGTGCCGAGCCATGCTCGGCAGGGGCCTTACCCACATCCCCGAAAGACCAGCAAACCCAAGCAGCACAAGCCTCCCACCCCTGCAAGCTTGCTCAAAACAGTCAGCAACTACCGCTGACAGTTGAGAACCCGCCCCTGCGTCGCCATAAAGGGATTTCCTGACAGCAACGTAGCCAGCCATGAGCGATCTTCCCCACGTATTCGAGGCCACCACCGAAACCTTCGAAGCCGAGGTCCTGCAGAAATCCTCGCAGACCCCCGTGCTGGTTGATTTCTGGGCGACCTGGTGTGGGCCCTGCAAGAGCCTGGGGCCGATCCTGGAAAAGCTCGCAGGCGAGTACAACGGTGCGTTCGAGCTGGCAAAGGTCGATGTGGACAAGGAGCAGCAGATTGCTGCCGCCTTCCAGATCCGCTCGGTACCCACGGTTTTCCTGATCAAGGACGGGCAGATTGTTGATGGCTTCCCCGGCGCGATGCCCGAAGGCCAGCTCCGCGAGTTCCTGACCCAGCACGGGGTGGTTCCGGCCGAAGCCGCCGCGCTTGAAACCGAAGTCGAAGCCCTGCCGTTGGACCCGCAGGCCGAGGTCGCTGCACTGCGTGAAGCCATCAGTGCCGAACCGGACAAGGCCGAGCTCAAGCTCGACCTGGCGCTGGCCCTGCTCAAGATCGGCGCAACCAGCGAAGCAGGTCCGCTGCTGGATGGCTTGCCGGCCAACCTTGCCACCGATGATCGCGCCATCCGTGCGCGGGCGCGTCTGGATTTCGCCGCGGCATTGCAGGATGCACCGGCCGCCGACGTGGTGGCAGCGCGCGTCCAGGCCGATGGCAATGATCTGGAAGCACGCTATCTGCTCGGCATCCACCATCTACTGGCCGGCGAGGACGAAGGCGCGCTGGAGCAGTTCATCGAGATGCTGCGGATTGACCGCGGTTTCCGCGACAGCCTGCCCAAGAAGGCCTTGATCGATGCGTTCCGCGTCATCGAGGACGAGGACCTGGTGGGCCGCTACCGCCGCAAGATGTCCTCGCTCCTGTTCTGATCTGGCACCAGACAGTACAATTTGTGCGTCAATTGCACGGAAATTGGCAGCTTTTCACCAGATGATCCTGCCGTGATATCTATCACGGCCACTTGGACCAGAGGGTGATGAAGTTGCAGTCAGCACGATGCCAGCGTAACGGACACGCGTTTTTGGAGCCAAAGTGGCCGTGAGAAATACCGCCGTACGCCCATCGTTGCTGCAGCTGCTTGCTGTTGCATTGCTGTTTTGCTGGGCGGGCATCGCCAGCGCCCAGGACTGGAATTACCGCGCACGGCCCGGCGACACGCTGTGGGATCTGGGCGCCCGTTATCTGAAAAACGACGTGCAGTGGCAGCAGCTGCAGGCGCATAACCGGATCAGCGACCCGTACCGGCTGGTGCCCGGGCAGACCCTGCGCTTTCCGATCATCTGGCTGCGCGTGCAGCCCGCGCCAGCGCGGGTGGCCGCCTTGCGTGGCCAGGTGCAGGTCAGCGACCCGGTCAACGGTAGCCGGCCATTGCAAGCGGATATGTTGTTGCCCATCGGCACCCAGCTGCAGACCGGCGAGGACGCCAGCGTCACCCTTGTCTTTGCCGACGACTCTCGACTGCAACTGCGCGAGAACTCGCAACTGCAGCTGGACCAGCTCAGCAGCTACGGCGCCACCGGCATGGTGGATACGCGGGTGCGCCTGCAACGTGGGCGTAGCAGCAGCCATGTAACGCCGGCGCGTGGCCCTGCTTCGCGCTACATCATCACCGCCCCTACCGCGACCAGCAGCGTGCGCGGCACCTTGTTCCGGGTAAACGCAGGTGACCAGAACAGTCCGGCAAGCACCGAAGTCGTCGAAGGCCGTGTGCAGGTAGGCAACCGTACTGGTAACCGGATCATCGGCGGCGGCCACGCCACCTTGATTCGTTCGCAAGGCAATGCACCGAGTGCGGCACAGCCGCTACTGCCCGCGCCACAACTGTTGGACGCGCAGCTGCGCCTGCAACCTCTGCCGCTGCTCGCTGCGTGGCGATCGCTGGACGGCGCAACACGCTATCGGGTGGAAGTGGTGCTGGCCGCAACCCCGGATATACAGCTGTTCGCCCGCGAGGTCAGCGCAACGCAGATCCAGATCAATGACCTGCCAGCAGGCCAACTGCGCCTGCTGGTGCGGGCCATCGATGCCGATGGTGTTGAAGGCTTGGATGCCGAACGGGACTTCGCGGTACCCGATGGACTGCCTGCACCGTTGACCGTCGCGCCACTGCATGGACAGACCGTGCACCAGCCGCAGCCACGTTTTGAATGGGCCAAGGTCACTGGTGCCACCGGCACCGTCCTGCAGATCGCCGACAACCCCAACTTCCTGCAGCCACTGGTCGAACAGCAGAGCAGCAACCAGAAGCTGCGCATCCGCAGCCCGCTGCCAGCGGGTGACTACTTCTGGCGCGTGGCCTCGCTTGATGCCCACAACAGCGCCGGCCGCTACGGCCAGGCGCTGCCGCTGCAGGTCAGCGATGCGCAGGTGGCGACGCCACTGGATACAAACAATGGCCAAAAAGGTCTGCTGACCTTGCGTTGGCCGGCCGACAGCGACGCCCTCCACTATCGGGTGCAGATCGCGCGCGACGCCGGTTTTTCGAAGCTGTTGCTGGATCAACAGCTGGATGCCCCAGAGGTTTCCCTGAAGCGCCCCTGGCGTGGCGGAACCTTGCATGTACGCGTGCAGAGCATCGCCGATGACGGCTACGCCGGCGCGTTCTCCGCGCCCCAGCAGATCAAACTGCCCTGCCGGCTGTGTTACGGCGCCGGCGCGGGTGCCTTGTTGTTGCTCGCCCTATGAGGCCTTTACGCCCGCGCTGGCGTTACCGGCTGCTGTTCGTCATTGCCTGTTGCCTGATCGTTGCCTGGGCCAGCCATAGCCGTGTGTTCTGGCAGCAGGATGTCACCAGTTACGACGCGTTGGTCGGTGACTGGGATTACCCACCCGATCCCCGCCTGGCAATCATCGCGATCGACGACCGCAGCCTGCAGGAGCTGGGCCAATGGCCGTGGCCGCGCAGCACCCACGCACGCCTGCTGGAACGCCTGCGGCAGGCCGGCGTCGAGCGCGTGGCACTGGATCTGATGTTTCCGGAGGCCGATCGCAAGGACCCCCGCCAGGATGAAGCATTGGCAGCGGCGATCCGCCGCAACGGTCGGGTAGTCCTGCCGGTGATGGCTGCACCGGCGACCGCCGAGGCGGTACCCGAGGAATTGCTACCGGTGCCGGTAATCGCCAACGCCGCCGCATCGCTGGCACACACGGATATCGAAGTCGATGCCGATGGCATCGCACGTGGCCTCTACCTGAAGGCCGGGATCGGCTCGCCGCATTGGTTGGCGCTGGGTGCCGCCTTGTCCGGAGTGAATGGCCAGCTCCCCGGCTTGCCCGATCCAACGCCGCGCAACAACTCGCCCTATCAATGGCATCGCGACCACTATGTGCGGCTGCGCTATGCCGGACCGCCGGGCAGCTTTCCGCAGATGTCGTATGTCGACGTGCTTGAAGACCGGATACCCGCCGATCTGCTCAAGGGACGACTGATCATCGTTGGCATGACCGCCAGCGGCATTGCCCCGCGCCTGCTTACCCCCACGTCCCGCGACAACTGGATGAGCGGTAGCGAGTACCAGGCCAATGTCGCCTCGATGCTGCTGGCCGGGAACAGCATCCGCACCTTGCCATCCCTCGTCCAGACCGCGATCAGTACGGTGCTGGTGGCGCTGGCGGCACTGGGCATCACCTCCGGGCTCCGTTCGCGCTGGCTGTTTGGCGCACTCGCGCTGCCGGTTCCGCTGCTGCTGAGCCTGGGCCTGCTGCATGCGGGCAACCTGTGGTTCGCACCTGTGTCAGCGACGTTTGGTTTCGCCGGCATGCTGCTGTTCTGGACTTTGTGGCAGATGCGCTACTGGCGCCGCCAGGCCAACCGCGACACGCTGACCGGATTGGCCAATCGCATGCGCTTCGAGGAAACCCTGCGCCGTGAGAACGATGCGGCCCGCCGTAGCGGTCGTCCGCTCACCCTGTTGTTGATCGACGTGGATCACTTCAAGGCCTGCAACGACACCTATGGCCACCAGGTTGGGGATCGCCTGCTGCGCTATCTGGCACGCACGATTGATGACATGGCCCGGCGCCCCCGCGATCTGGCTGCGCGCTTCGGCGGCGACGAATTCGCCCTGATCCTACCTGACACCCCGCCGGCCGGGGCCGAGCAGCTGGTACAGACCTTGGTCAGCCGGGTACGCCAGCTCAGCATCCCCGTCGACAAGATCCACCACAGCAAGACCAGGACCACCGTCACCATCGGTGTTTGCAGCGTGCTGCCCGGCCCTGACGACGGCCCCGCGCGCCTGTTCGAGGCTGCCGACGCCGCCCTGTACCAGGCCAAGCAAGCCGGCCGCGACGGCTACCGGATCGCCCCGCCCTGGCCGAACTGAGGCTTTCCATACGCCAGCGAATGCTAGACTCCGACTCCCCCGTCCGTCTGCTCGCACCATGAAAGCCAGCCTGTTCCGTCGCGGCATCAACCTGTGGCCACCGTTCCTGTTTGCCGGCATCCACGTCACCGCCATCAGCGCCGACTACCGCTATGTGCGGGTCGAGCTGCGGCAGCGGCCGTGGAACGTCAACTATGTGCGCACCCATTTCGGCGGCAGCCTGTTCGCGATGACCGACCCGTTCTGGATGCTGTGCCTGCTGCAGAACATGGGCAGCCGCTATTTCGTCTGGGACAAGGCCGGTGCCATCGAATTCCTGAAGCCCGGCCGTGGCGTGGTCTGGACCGAGTTCCGGCTCGATGACGCCACCCTGGACGAGGTCAAGGCCGCTACCGCCAACGGTGACAAATACCTGCACTGGTTCGAGAACGATGTACTCGATGGCCAAGGCGACGTGGTGGCGCGGGTGCGCAAGCAGGTCTATGTGCGGCTCAAGCCGGAAGCGCGCAAAGCGGACTGAGCCAAGGCGGCAACACAGATTTCTCTGAACGCAGCCGTTCCGGCCATCTGCTGCGTACATACGGAGGACACCCGAACGCTACAATTCGCGGATGTCGCCTGAAGCCGTCTCCCCCGCCCCCCGCCCCTCCCTGCAACGTCTTTTCCTCACCGGCCTGCTGACCCTGCTGCCGATCTGGTTGACCTGGGTGGTCGTCAAATTCGTGTTCGTCCTGCTCTCGGGCATCAGCAGCCCGCTGATCGTGCCGCTTTCCGAGCGTATTGCCGCCTCGTTCCCGGATTATCTGGGCTGGATCAAGGTCGAATGGATGCAGGACATCACTGCCCTGCTGGCCACTTTGCTGGTCATCCTGCTGGTCGGCATCCTCAGCCGCCGGGTCATTGGCCAGCAGCTGCTGCGCTGGTTTGGCGCGGTGATCCGCCGCATCCCCCTGGCCAGCATCATCTATGACAGCGCCAAGAAGCTGCTGGACATCCTGCAGACCAAACCGGGCAGCACCCAGCGCGTGGTCCTGATCGACTTCCCGCACCGCGACATGAAGTCCATCGGCCTAGTCACCCGTGTCCTCAAGGAACAGGGCACCGGCCGCGAACTGGCCGCCGTGTATGTGCCCACCACCCCCAACCCGACTTCCGGCTACCTGGAAATCGTCCCGGTGGAGATGCTCACCCCCACCGACTGGACGGTGGACCAGGCCATGAGCTTCATCATTTCCGGCGGTGCGGTCGCCCCGGACAGCGTGCCATTCACCCGCTCCGCCGACCGTTGAGCCCTCTCCCATGCCTTGCGGCGGGCGCCGCAAGGCATGGGATATAACCGGACCTGTATCACCCGCGCGTGTTCATCCGCGCCACGGCTGGTCGTCATCGCTGATATCGGGCAAGCTCCCGGGTCGATGTATTTGCGGAACACCTGATGCCTTACAGCCCGTTGCGCCTGCTTGCGCTTGCTATTGCCTCGATCATGACGCTGTCCGTTGCGGCCCCTGCCGACGCGGCGAAGAAGAAAGCCCAGCGCCAGTCAGCGCCGCAGAGCCGCGCCGCCAAGCCCCGCACCACGCCGCGCCCGGCCCCGCGCCGCCCGGCCGCAGTGCCGCTGCCGATCAAGCAGGACAACGCCGCCAAGCTCAACCGCATCTATGACGAGTACTGGGATGCCTCGATGCGGCTGAACCCGCTGCAGGCCACCTTCCAGGGCGACCAGCGCTACAACGACCAGCTACCCAACTTCCTGTCCGCGGCCTCGCGCCAGCAGTCGCACGATTTCATGGTCGAATGGCTGGGCAAGGTCCAGGCCGTCGGCCCCACCGGCCTGCAGGGCCAGGACCTGTTGAGCTATGAGATCTTCGTGCGCGACGCGCAGGTCTCGCTGGCCGGCGAGCAGTACCCGACCTGGATGCTGCCGATCAACCAGTACTACAACCTGTCCAGCATCATCGCGGTGCTGGGCTCGGGCGCTGGCGCGCAGCCCTTCCGTACGGTCAAGGATTACGAGAACTGGTCCAAGCGCTCACTCGGCATTCCGGCCCTGTTCGACCAGGCCATTGCCAACATGCGCGAAGGCAAGGCCGCCGGCGTGGTACAGCCGCGTGCGTTGATGGAGAAAGTGTTGCCGCAGCTCGACGCGGTGATCAAACCCACGGCGGAAGAGAGCCTGTTCTGGGGCCCGATCCGCAACATGCCGGACGACTTCTCCGCCGAGGACAAAGCCCGCCTCAGCGCCGAGTACAAGCGCATGATCGAGAACCGGATCATGCCGGCCTATCGCTCGTTGCGCGGCTTCATCGCCACCGAATACATGGCCGCCGCACGCAGCACCGACGGCATGGCCGCGCTGCCCAATGGCCGCGCATGGTATGCACACAACGTCGCCAGCAGCACCTCGCCTGCACGCACGCCGGCCGAGATACACGCGCTGGGCGAGCAGGAAGTCAAGGACCTGCAGGCGCGCATCGATGCGGTGATGAAGCAGGCCAAGATCCGCGGCTCGCAGCAGAAAGCCTTTACCGCGATGCGCAATGACCGCCAATTCATGTTCCGCGACGCCAACGCCCTGCTTGCCTACTATGCCGAGACCGGCCGGCGGGTAAACGCAGCGGTACCCACCCTGTTCAATGAACGGCCCAAGGCCAGCCTCGAGATCAAGGCGGTCGAAGCCGAGCGCGCCGCCACCTCCAGCGCCGCCAGCTACCAACCGGGCAGCGCCGACGGCCAGCAGCCGGGCGTGCTCTACGTGAATACCAGCGACCTGCCCTCGCGCAAGCGCTGGGCGGTGACCATGCAATACCTGCATGAAGCCATCCCCGGCCATCACTACCAGCTGGGCGCACAGCAGGAACTGACCGCCTTGCCGCGCTTCCGCCGCCTCGGTGGTGATGTCGCCTACGTGGAAGGTTGGGGCCTGTACGCCGAATCACTGGGCCAGGAACTGGGCCTGTACAACGATCCTTACGATCAGCTCGGTTATCTGCAGACCACCTTGCTGCGCACCGTGCGGCTGGTCGCCGATACCGGCCTCAATGCCGCCGGCTGGAGCCGCCAGCAGGCCACCGATTACATGGTCAAGAACGCCGACATCCCGGCCGCCGATGCCGCCTCCGAGGTCGAGCGCTTCATGGCATTGCCCGGCCAGACCCTGGCCTACCGCGTAGGCGAGATCAAGATCCGCCTGCTGCGTGACAAGGCCAAGGCCGAACTCGGTGATCGCTTCGACCCACGCGAGTTCCATCATGAAATCCTCAAGGACGGCTCCATGCCGCTGGAGATCCTTGAAGCCAAGATCGACCGTTGGATCGCCAGCAAGAAGGCCTGATCACCTACCCAGGAGCCACCATGCCACGCTGGAAACCCCGACTCGCCCTGCTGTGCCTGCTCGCGTGCTCCAGCCTGGCCGCTGCCGCCCCCTTGGCCCCGCCCGATCCAGGTATCGACGGCTTGATGCAGCGCTACGACGGCCAGGTGCCTGGTGCCTCGGTACTGGTACTCAAGGATGGCCAGCCCGCATTCCGTCGCAGCTACGGCCTTGCGGTGCTGGAGGACGGCACCGCTGTCACCCCCGCCAGCAGCTTCCGGCTGGCCTCGGTCAGCAAGCAGTTCACCGCCGCAGCCATCCTGCTGTTGGCCGAGGACGGCAAGCTGGGCATCGATGATCCACTGAAGAAGTGGCTGCCCAGCCTGCCCGCCGTCGCCGACACGATGACGCTGCGGCAGCTGCTCAGCCACACCAGCGGCCTGCTCGATTACGAAGAACTGATGGACCCTGCCGACACCCGCCAGGTGCATGACGCCGACGTGCTGCAGCTGCTGCAGAAAGAGAACCGGACTTACTTCACGCCCGGCAGTGACTACCGCTACAGCAATAGCGGCTATGCCTTGCTGGCGCTGGTGGTAGGCAAGGCCTCGGGCAGCGACTTCGCCAGCTTCCTGCGCCAACGTGTTTTCCTACCGCTTGGCATGCACAACACCTACGCGCATCAGGACGGCGTTGATGAAGTGCCCAATCGCGTCTATGGCTACAGCCAGATTGACGGCCGCTGGCAGCGTACCGACCAGAGCACCACCAGCGCCGTGCTTGGTGATGGCGGCATCTACTCCTCGATCGATGACCTGGCCAAGTGGGATGCAGCGCTGTACGACGAGCGCCTGTTGAAGGCGACTTCACTGCGGCTGGCCTTCAGCCCGGCGACAAAGACCGGCGAGCCCGACGTGCCGTTCTATGGCTTCGGCTGGCGCATCAATGGCGACGCGCTGTGGCATAGCGGCGAGAGCATCGGTTTCCGCAACGTGATCGTGCGTTACCCAAAGCAGAAACTGACGGTGATCGTATTGAGCAACCGCAACGAACCCGAACCCTATGCGCTGGCCATCGACATCGCCCGGCGCTGGCTGGATGCCGCGAGATGAGCCTGCTTGGCATCCATCATGTTGCAGTAATTGCGGCGGATTACGCACGTTCGCGGGATTTCTATGTGCGCATTCTCGGGCTGGAAGTGATTGCCGAGAATTACCGCAGCGAGCGCGACTCGTGGAAGTTGGACCTGCGCCTGCCTGATGGCAGCCAGCTTGAGTTGTTTTCCTTCCCAAACCCTCCTGCACGCCCCAGCCGGCCGGAAGCCTGCGGACTGCGCCACCTCGCCTTCCGCGTTTCAGCGCTGGATGAGGTTGTCGCGCATCTGCAACGCGAAGGAGTCACCTGCGAGCCGATACGCGTTGATGAATTCACCGGCCGCCGCTTCACCTTCTTCGCCGACCCGGACGATCTACCGCTGGAACTCTACGAGACACCAGCCCCGTAGTGCCGAGCCATGCTCGGCAGAGGCTTTCCCCGCGCCCCCCCCTCACCCCAACCCCTCTCCCGCGCACGGGAGAGGGGCTAAAGCGTGCAATAACGCGGCCCTGTAGTGCCGAGCCATGCTCGGCAGGGGCTTTCCCGGCAACACGTCAGCGCCATGGGTTGTGGGAGCGGCGCTGGGTGGCCTCGGGCCATAAGCCGCGAAGCCAAAACAAGATCAAAAGCGATAAATCCAACCTCTCCCCAACCCCTCCCCTTGGCCTTCGGCCAAAGAGAGCGCGCAACATCAGGTCACATTCCGACCGTAACCACGTCCCTGGTCCTAATGACTTCCGGCGCATTGCCGGAAACCCGGCTGTAGCTGAATGTGACAGCCATCATCCAAGGAGAGGTTCGGTCCCCATGCTGCAGATCCGTGGTTTGTCGAAAACCTACGCCAATGGCGTACACGCACTCAAAAATGTCGACCTCGACATCCCCCGCGGCATGTTCGGCCTGCTCGGCCCCAACGGCGCCGGCAAATCCTCGCTGATGCGCACCCTGGCCACGCTGCAGGAGGCCGATGCTGGCAGCGCCACACTAACCACCGCCGATGGCGCCAGCATCGACATCCTGCGCGACAAGGACGCGCTGCGCCGCAAGCTGGGCTACCTGCCGCAGGATTTCGGCGTCTACCCGAAAGTAAGCGCGCTGGACCTGCTCGACCATTTCGCCGTGCTCAAGGGCCTGACCGCGCGCAAGCAGCGCAAGGAAGTTGTCGAAGCGCTGCTGCAGCAGGTCAACCTGTGGGATGCACGCAAGCGCAAGCTCGGCACCTACTCCGGCGGCATGCGCCAGCGCTTCGGCATTGCCCAGGCGCTGCTCGGCAACCCGCAGCTGGTCATCGTCGATGAGCCAACCGCTGGCCTGGACCCGGAAGAACGCAACCGTTTCCTCAACCTGCTTGCCGAGATCGGCGAGAACGTGGCGGTGATCCTGTCCACGCATATCGTCGAAGACGTCACCGACCTGTGCCCGACCATGGCCATCATGAACAAGGGCCAGGTACTGCTCACCGGACGCCCCACTGATGCGATCAACGCACTGCAGGCGCAGGTCTGGCGCAAGCAGGTGGCAAAAACCGCCCTGCCTGACTACGAGAGCCGTTTCACCGTGCTGTCGACGCGACTGGTCGGCGGCCGCCCGGTGATCCATGTGTTCGCCGACAACTGCCCTGAAGCAGGCTTCGAACCGGTAGCGCCGGGTCTCGAGGACGTCTACTTCCAGCGCCTGCGCCTGCAGGCGCAGGCCGCCTGACGGAGAAGACCATGACCCTCGCTTTCCTGCGCTTCGAGCTGCGCGAGCAGCTGCGTTCTCCCTTGTTGTGGCTGCTTGCGGCGCTGTTCGCCCTGATCGCCTTCGGCGCTGCTTCCAGCGACGCCGTCCAGATCGGCGGCGGCATCGGCAACGTGCACCGCAATGCACCGTCGGTGATTGCTACGTTCATGACTTCCTTCACCCTGCTCGGGCTGTTGGTGGTCACCTTGTTCGTCAGCAACGCTTTGCTGCGTGACTTCGAACTGGGCACCTCCGAACTGGTGTTCTCCAGCCCGATCAAGCGCCGCGATTATCTTCTCGGGCGTCTTGGTGCGGCCCTGCTGGCCAGCCTGCTGATGTACGTGATCATCGCGACAGGCCTGTTCATCGCCCAGTTCATGCCATGGATCGATGCGGCCCGGCTTGGCCCGGTGTCACTGCAGCCCTACCTGTGGTCGTTTGTTTTCATGGTGCTGCCGAACGTACTGTTCACCACCGCCTTGTTGGCGCTGCTGGCGGTAACCACCCGCAACATCCTGTGGGTCTATATCGGCGTCATCGTGTTCTTCGTGTTGTATGGCGTCAGCCGTGCACTGCTGGCCGATATCGACAACATGCGTATTGCCGCCCTGCTCGACCCGCTCGGCATGCGCGCGATGAGCCAGGCAATGCGTTACTGGTCGGCAGAAGAGCGCAACACCGGCTTGCCCGCGTTCACCGGCTACCTGCTGGAGAACCGCGTGTTGTGGCTGGCGGTGACCGGCGCGTTGTTCGCCGCGACCTTTGCGCTGTTCCGGACCGAGCGCAGTGGTACCGGCCGCAAGCGCGGCAAGAAGGTGGCCAGCGTTGCTACCACCGACAGCAAGCGCAGCAATGTGGTCGCCCCCAAGGTCACTCCGAACTTCAACACGGCGACCGGTTGGCGGCAGCTACTGCGCCAGGTCGGGTTTGATGCCTTTGGTGTTTTCCGCAGCGCGCCCTTCCTGGTGTTGCTGGTGCTGGGCATGGCCAACTTCATTCCCACGGCCCTGCACCGCCGCACCATGTACGGCACGCCAAGCTGGCCGGTGACCTCGCAGATGCTGGAAGCACTGCAGGGCAGCTTCAGCTTCCTGCTGATCATCATCGTGCTGTTCTACGCTGGCGAACTGGTGTGGCGTGAACGCAGCGCGCGCATCGCCGGCATCAGCGACGCCATGCCGGTGCCGAACTGGGTGCCGCTGCTGGGCAAGTTCCTCACCTTGATCGCAGTTGTATTCGCATTCCAGGCCGTCGGCGGGCTCACCGCAATCGCCATCCAGCTGAGCAAGGGCTACACCCAGATCGAGCCCCTGCTGTATTTCAAGACGTTGGCGTTGGACTCGGTGGTCTACATCCTGATGGGCGGCATGGCCTTGGTGCTGCAGGTACTGAGCAATAACAAGTTCATGGGCTATGCGCTGCTGATCCTGTTGCTGATCGGGCAGTCAGTGCTGGGCATGCTCGACTACACCCAGAACCTGTACAACTTCGGCAGCTGGCCGATCGCTCCGTATTCGGACATGAACGGCTACGGCCATTTCCTGACCGGGCAGCTGGCCTTCCAGGGCTACTGGATGCTATTCCTGCTGGCATTGCTGTTGCTGTGTGCTGCCTTGTGGGTACGCGGTGTGGATTCGGGTTGGCGGCAGCGCCTGCGCTTGGCAAAGCAGCGCCTCCGCGGTCCGCTGGGTGCAGGCCTGGCAGCGGCCACGCTGGCCTTCATCGCCTGCGGTGGCTGGCTGTACTGGAGCACCAACATCCGTAACGAGTTCGTCTCGCCGGACCAGCAGCTTGATCGCCAGGCCCGCTACGAGCGCGAGTACCGCAAATACAAGGACCTGCCGCAGCCGCGCATCATCGCCATCGACAATAATGTCGACCTGCACCCGGAAACCCAGTCAGTACGCATCGATGGTGTCTACCGTGTGCGTAATACGCATTCGGCGGCGATACCGGACATCCATGTCGCGATGGGCGATGACAGCACCCTGGCCAGCATCGAGATGGGCGGCGCCAAGCTGACCACCCACGATGAGGAACTGGGCTACCGCATCTATCACCTCGACGCACCGATGGCACCTGGCGAGGAGCGCGACATCCGCTTCACCGTCGACATCCACCCCAACGGCATCACCTCCGACCAGGCCCAGAGCCAGATCGTCGACAACGGCAGCTTCTTCAACAGCCGCGTGTTGCCTGCGTTCGGCTATGACACCGGCGCCGAGATCGACGACCGCAACGAGCGCCGCAAGCGCGACCTCGGCGAACCGACGCGCATGCCCAAGCTGGAGGATGAGGCCGCACGCGCCAATACCTATATCTCCAACGATTCGGACTGGCTGGACTTCCGCAGCACCATCTGCACAGCACCGGACCAGATCGCCCTGGCACCGGGCTACCTGCAGAAGGAATTCGAACGCGATGGCCGTCGCTGCTTCAGCTACGCCATGGACCGGCCGATGCTGAATTTCTACGCCTATCTGTCGGCACGCTGGACAGTGAAGAAGGCAACGTACAAGAACATTCCGATCGAGATCTATTACGACGCCAAGCATCCGTACAACGTCGATCGGATGATCGAGGGCGTGCAGAAGTCACTGGCCTATTACGAAGCCAACTTCAGTCCGTACCAGCACAAGCAGGTGCGCATCATCGAGTTCCCCGGCTACCAGTCGTTCGCGCAGAGCTTTGCCAACACCATCCCCTACTCGGAGTCGATCGGTTTCATCGCCGACCTGCGCGACAAGGATGATGTCGACTATGTGTTCTATGTCACCGCGCATGAAGTGGCGCACCAGTGGTGGGCACACCAGGTGATCGGCGCCAATGTGCAGGGTGCGACCGTGCTGTCCGAGTCCTTGTCGCAGTACTCGGCCTTGATGGTGATGGAGAAGGAATACGGACGCGGCCACATGCGACAGTTCCTGAAGGATGAGCTGGACAACTACCTGTCGGGCCGCGGCGGCGAGGATGTAGAGGAACTGCCGCTGTACCGCGTGGAGAACCAGCAGTACATCCATTACCGCAAGGGCTCGGTGGTGTTCTACCGCCTGCGTGAGGAAATGGGCGAGGAAGCATTGAACCGCGCGTTGTCGCGCTTCATCCAGGCCAAGGCCTTCCAGCAGCCGCCATACACCACCTCGGCCGAGTTGCTGGAGTTCATCCGCGCCGAAGCAAAGCCCGAGCAACAGGCATTGATCACCGACCTGTTCGAGAAGATCAGCTTCTACGACAACCGCGTGGTCGAGGCCAATGCGAAGAAACGCGCCGACGGCCGCTACGACGTGACCCTGCAACTGCACGCCGACAAGCGTTACGCCGACGGCATGGGCAAGGAAACCGCAGGGACGCTGGACGACTGGATCGAGGTCGGCGTATTCGCCAAGGGTGCCTCCGGCAAGGAGCGCGATGAGAAGGTGCTGTATCTGCAGCGCCATCACATCACCGCCGCTGCTCCCAGCATCACCGTCACCGTGGACCAGAAACCCGACGAAGCCGGTTTCGACCCGTACAACAAGCTGATCGACCGTGTATCGGCCGACAACCGCAAGCGAGTGACGGTGCAGTAGGCCAGAGGAGCGCAAAGCCCGTGCATTTGCTCAAAGCCCCTCTCCCGCCTGCGGGAGAGGGGTTGGGGTGAGGGCAGCTTTTGAGGCATTACCGGCAAAGCCCCTGCCGAGCATGGCCCGGCACTACCTCGAAGCCCCTCTCCCGCCTGCGGGAGAGGGGTTGGGGTGAGGGCAGCTTTTGAAGCATTGCCAGGAAAGCCCCTGCCGAGCATGGCTCGGCACTACATCCTCCAAAATCTGCTGCACTGCGGATTCCGTACGGGACCGAATGCGGTTACATTCGGCGCGTAACAGCGCCGCCGGCAGCTGACCAAACCCACCCTGGGAGGGGACACATGCGTACTACTTTCAAAACCCTGTTGCTGGCCCTGCCGCTGCTGGCCGCCGGCTTTTCCGCCAACGCCAGCGACAGCGCCGCCGGCCGCTGGCGCACCATCGATGACGAAACCGGCCGGGTGAAGTCGATCGTCGAGATCACCCAGGCCGCCAATGGCACCCTCAGCGGCAGGGTGCTGCAGGTGTTGCAGTCCGAGCAGGGCCCGCACCCGGTCTGCAACAAGTGTGAAGGTGCCAACAAGGGCAAGCCGATCGAAGGCATGACCATCCTCTGGAACGTCCGCCCGGACGGCACCAACAAGTGGGCCAACGGCACCATCCTGGATCCGGCCAAGGGCAAGACCTACAGCTCCAAGGTCGCCCTGGTGGACAACGGCCGCAAGCTGGACGTCTCCGGCTGCATTTCATTCATCTGCCGCACCCAGACCTGGCTGCGCGACCAGTAAGACCTGCTTGGGGCTGTTGCTTGAGGCTGTTTCTTGAGGCTGTTTCTTGAAGCTGTTGCTTGAGGCCCTGCTCGAAGCTCTTGCTCATAGCCCCTCTCCCGCCTGCGGGAGAGGGGTTGGGGTGAGGGGAAGCTTCTAGCTGAGCAAAGTCAAAAGCTCCCCTCATCCGCCCCTTCAGGGCACCTTCTCCCGTAGACGGGAGAAGGGAAGGCCCAGGTTTCGCTCCCTGTCTGGCAAGCCCCCAGCCCCGGCCTCCCGGGGCTGCTTCTTTTCAGCCATGCGATAATCACCAGTCCCCTGCTGCAAACCATCGCCATGACCCGCAACGCCCTAGTCACCAATGCCCTGCCCTACGCCAACGGCCCGCTGCACCTCGGCCACCTGGTGGGTTACATCCAAGCCGACATCTGGGTGCGTGCGCGGCGAATGATGGGCGAGAAGGTCTGGTACGTCTGCGCCGATGACACCCACGGCACGCCGATCATGCTGGCCGCGGAGAAGGCCGGGGTGACCCCGGAAGCCTTCATCGCCAACATCCAGGCCGGCCATGAGCGCGATTTCGCCGCCTTTGGCGTGGATTTCGACCATTACGACTCGACCAACTCGGCCACCAACCGTGAGCTGACCGAAGCCCTGTACGCCAAGCTCGACGCCGCCGGCCATATCAGCCGTCGCTCGGTGGCGCAGTTCTACGATCCGGCCAAGGGCATGTTCCTGCCCGACCGCTACATCAAGGGCACCTGCCCCAACTGCAAGTCGCCCGACCAGTACGGCGACAACTGCGAAGTCTGTGGTGCCACCTACGGCCCGACCGACCTGATCGAGCCGAAGTCGGTGGTATCCGGCGCGACCCCGGAAATGCGCGACTCGGAGCATTACTTCTTCGAAGTCGGCCGCTTCCAGGAGTTCCTGCGCGAATGGCTGGCCGGCGACGTGGCCCTGCCGGGCGTGAAGGCCAAGCTCGCCGAGTGGCTGGATGCCGAGGGCGGCCTGCGCGCGTGGGACATCTCGCGTGATGCGCCCTACTTCGGCTTCGAGATCCCCGGCGCACCGGGCAAGTACTTCTACGTGTGGCTGGACGCGCCGATCGGCTATCTGTCCAGCTTCAAGAACCTGTGCGCCAGGACCGGTGACGACTTCGACGCCGTGCTCGCTGCCGACAGCAACACCGAGCTGCACCACTTCCTCGGCAAGGACATCGTCAACTTCCACGGCCTGTTCTGGCCGGCGGTGCTGAAGGGCAGCGGCCTGCGCACGCCGACCAAGCTGCACGTCAACGGTTACCTGACCGTGGACGGCGCCAAGATGAGCAAGTCGCGCGGCACCTTCATCATGGCCCGCACCTACCTGGATGCCGGTTTGGCACCGGAAGCACTGCGCTATTACTTCGCCGCCAAGTCCTCCGGCGGCGTCGACGATCTCGATCTGAACCTGAGCGACTTCACCGCCCGCGTGAATGCCGATCTGGTCGGAAAGTTCGTCAACCTGGCCAGCCGCTGCGCCGGCTTCATCGCCAAGCGCTTCGACGGCAAGCTGGCCGACACGCTGCCTGACCAGGCCCAGTACGATCGTTTCATCGCTGCGCTGGCACCGATTCGCGAAGCCTACGAGCGCAACGACGCGGCCGCCGCCATCCGCCTGACCATGGCGCTGGCCGATGAAGCCAACAAGTACATCGACGACACCAAGCCGTGGGTCATCGCCAAGCAGGAAGGTGCCGACGCCGAACTGCAGGCGGTCTGCACCCAGGGCCTGAACCTGTTCCGCGTGCTGGTCACTGCGCTCAAGCCGGTGTTGCCGGCCACGGCACTGCAGGCCGAGAGCTTCCTCAACGCCCCGGTCCACGGCTGGGACGACATCACCACCCCGCTGACCGCACACAGCATCGCCGCCTACGTGGCGCTGTTCACCCGTATCGACCCCAAGATGATTGACGCAATGACCGACGCCTCCAAGGACACCCTCACCGCCCAGCCCGCCGCCGAGGCCAAGCCGGCCAAGGCCGAGAAGCCCGCCAAGGTCGAAGTGAAGGCCGAGGCCAAGGCCGAAGGTGAAGCTTCCGCGTATATCGGTATCGATGATTTCGCCAAGCTCGACCTGCGCATCGGCAAGGTGCTGGAATGCGGCTTCGTCGAAGGCTCGGACAAGCTGCTGCGCTTCCTGCTGGATGCCGGCGACCTCGGTCAGCGGCAGATCTTCTCCGGCATCCGCGGCAGCTATGCCGAACCGGAAGCATTGGTCGGCCGCAACGTGGTGTTCATCGCCAACTTGGCTCCGCGCAAGATGCGCTTCGGCCTGAGCGAAGGCATGATCCTGTCGGCCGGCTTCGACGGCGGCGCGCTGGCGTTGCTGGATGCCGATGGCGGTGCATTGCCGGGCATGCCGGTACGTTGATGGCAACGGGTGCGCCGCTGGGCGCACCCTTCCCGAACGGAGTGGACCATGCAGCTAGCCCTCTTCGACTTCGACCACACCATCACCGTCTGTGACACCTACAGCCGGTTCCTGCGTCGCGTGGCCACACCGGAACAGCGCGCGCAGGGATGGTGGCGGGTTGGGCCGTGGGTGCTGGCCTACCGGCTGAAACTGATCTCGGCCGAACGCGTCCGCCGCCGTGTCACCGCGCAGGTGTTTACTGGCCGCCATGCCGGTGAGATCACCCAGATGGCACGCGACTACGCACGCGAGCAGCTGCCGGAGATGGTGCGGCCGGAGATGCTGGAGCAGATCCAGTGGCACAAGACGCAGGGCCATACCGTGGTGGTCGTGTCCGGCTCGCTCGACCTGTACCTGCAGCACTGGTGCGAACGGCAGGGCCTGCAGATGATCTGCAACCGGCTCGAGGTGCAGGACAACCGCTTCACCGGCCGCTACGCCGAGGGCGACTGCGGCGCGCGCAAGGTCGCCCTGATACGCAAGCGCTTCGATCTGGGCAGCTACCAGCGTATCCACGCCTACGGCGACAGCAGCGAAGACAAAGCCATGCTGGCGCTGGCGCACGAGCGTTGGTATCGCGGCAAATGCCTTTCCTGAGCCCCGCTCCCTCCGGGACAGGGCTTAGGGTGAGGGCGAACAGCAGGACTCCCCAATGATTACCCAACCCTCATCCGACGCTGCGCACCACCTTCTCTTGCAGGGAGAAGGAAGGGCTGCGCTGGTCGAACGCCTCGACCGGCTGCTACCGCAGACCCAATGTGGGCAATGCGGCTATGACGGCTGTCGTCCCTATGCCGAGGCCATGGCAGCCAATGCTGCCGCTGTGGACCATTGCCCGCCAGGCGGTGATGCCGGTGCGCGCGCACTGGCGCATGTGCTGGGCGTAACCGCCCTGCCCTACGACCGCAGCCGCGGCGAGCACAAACCAGCGCAGGTCGCGGTGATCGTCGAAGCCGATTGCATCGGCTGCACCAAGTGCATCCAGGCCTGCCCGGTCGATGCCATCGTCGGCGGCGCCAAATACATGCATACCGTGCTGGCCGACCTGTGCACCGGCTGCGAGCTGTGCATCCCGCCCTGCCCGGTGGATTGCATCGAT
This sequence comes from Stenotrophomonas sp. 610A2, assembly GCF_030549615.1. NCBI lineage: Bacteria > Pseudomonadati > Pseudomonadota > Gammaproteobacteria > Lysobacterales > Lysobacteraceae > Stenotrophomonas > Stenotrophomonas pigmentata. Next base: position 1,725,906 of record NZ_CP130832.1, on the reverse strand, counting down.
CTGCAGCTAGTGACAGCCCCTGCAGCTGTAGGAGCGGCGTAAGCCGCGAAGCTCGTAGCAAACCAGCTGTCTGAGATCCCGATCATCGGCATCAAACCGAAAGAGCACAGCTGTTTCAGATCATGTTGAACATTGCGATCCGAACAGTACCGGCTTCGCGGCTTACGCCGCTCCTACAAGCCGGCGAAGTCTTGCGAACTCAATACTCTTCATCCTCGTCTTTCGGCGGCAGTGGCGGCACGGTGTACTGGTGCCCGTGCGCACGGCAATCCGCAATCAAAGCCTCCGCATCCGCGCGCACTATCGCGCGCGTGCCCAGCGGATAGCGGTTGTCCTCGACCAGGTCGGTGCGCAGGTCGGTGACCGGTGAGAACGACGCAGATACGGCATAACGCTCCTCCGATATAGCCAGCGCATCACCGCCCCACCAGCGGATCAACCATTGCGCGTTGTCCCATATCAGCACCGTTTCCACCGTGCCGCCGGCGAGCTGGTAGCCCACCGCACAGAAACCATTGGGAACACTGCGGTCACCATGGCGGCGCACCGTATTGCGCAGCTCTGCCTCAATCAGCTTGAACTGCGGGTACTGCAGCGGTTCGATCCGCTGCACAGGCACCTGCGCGTAAATCAACTTCGACAACGGCGCAGGCGCCGGCGCCGCAACAGATACAGTCGCACTGGCGCCAACCAACGCACAACACACTGCAAACAACAGACGAACCTTCATTCCCTTCCCTTGCCTCCCTGCAAAGCCATCAGCAGTTTCAAAGCCTGATCTGCCCGGATGCGATCGCATCCAGCGCAGATCAGTAGTGGTCATGCAGTCCGCTTACGGCACTGCAGCGGTGATCACGATCTCGATCTTCCACTCCGGGTTGGCCAACTTGGCCTGCACCGTGGCGCGCGACGGCGTTGCGCCCTGCGGTACCCACTTGTCCCAGGCTTGGTTCATGCCGGCGAAGTCGGCCAGGTCGGCCAGGAAGATCTCGGCACGCAGGATCTTGGTCTTGTCGGTCGGTGCCAGACGCAGCAGATCGTCGATGGCCTGCAGCACCTGCTCGGTCTGGCCGACGATATCGGCGCTGGTGTCTTCCGGCACCTGCCCGGCCAGATAGGCCACGCCGTTGTGGATGGTCATTTCCGACATGCGCGGGCCGGTATCGAAGCGCTGGATCATCAGGGTGACTCCGTGTTGGGGATGTAGCCGCCATTGTGAGGGCAAGTGGAAGTTTCAGGCGTTTCTTTGCGTGAACGACGCCACGATGCGAGCGCCACCAACAGCAACCAGCCCACCACAACCGCAATCACCAGCTTCTGCCCCAGTCCGCGCGGGCTGCCACGCCACAGCACGTGCACCCACAACCCCGCAAAGGCCAACCACGCCCAGGCCCAGGTCAGCCAATACAGGCTCCGCCAGCGTGTGTCGCGGCCGAAGCACCAGGCCTGCAACAGCATGGCCACGGTCACGCACAGGAAAGCAGTCTGTGCCGCCAAACCATGAACCAGCGGCGCCAGCAACGGCGCGTACTGCGGCAACCAGCTATCGCCTATCGCTACCGTAGCCAATCCAAGCCCGGCCACGGCGAACAGACTGGGCGGCAAGCCGCGCCGTGCGTTGCCATGCGCTTGCCGGTACAGCATCACGCCAAGCACGGCGATGGCCAGCGCCAGCAGGCAATAGACGCTGCGCAGCACAAGCCCATAGGGGCCATGCAGATACAGACTGAGGGTTGCCCGTACCCAGTCCAGGTCATCACGCGCAAACTGCAGGCCGATGGCAACAGCCAGGAACACCAGCAAGGCCAGCACCACGGCCAAGGCCAGCGCTGGCGATTGCCGTGCTCCCTTGTGCGAACCACTACCCATGTCCACTCCCCGCCGTTCGAGCTGCCAAGTCTAGTGCGCCCGTGGGCGGTCCGCTGACTGAAGGCGGTGAAAACGCTGTACTGCGTGCATGCAGCCATCATCACGCAAGGGGGCTAGTCTTATGCGTCCGCGCCGCGCCAGCGCATAGCTCCCTCCCGTCTGCATGACCGCGTCTTCCACGTCTTCGGAATCCTCCATGCCGGGTTGGCGGCGTGTTGCCGCCATCCTCGTCACCCTCGCCATCATGGCAATGGCGCTGCATGCCTTGGCCGGCGAGTTCAGCGATCACGGTTACCACCAGATCCGTGCCGCCGTGCGCGGTCTCTCGTGGTCGCAACTGGGCATGGCGACGCTGCTGGGCATGGCCAGCTATGCCTGCCTGATCGGATTCGATGCCATCGGCCTGCGCCGTGCGAAGCATCCACTGCCTGCGGCCCGTGTTGGCATCACCGCCTTCCTGGCCCACGCCGCCGGGCAGACCCTGGGTTTTGCCGCGCTGACGGGTGGTGCCATCCGCGTACGCAGCTACGGCAGTGCCGGGCTCAGCCTTGCCGAGATTGGCCAGGTGGTGCTGATGAGCACCCTGGGTTTCGTATTCGGTGCCTGGCTGCTGCTTGGCCTGGCCTTGCTGCTGGAACCAGGTGCCGCCGCGCTGGCATTGCCGATCTCGGCCACGGCGGTGCATGCGCTCGGCATCGGCTTGCTGGTCGGTTTCGCCGCGATGCTGCTGTTGGTTGGCCGCGACGGCCGCAGCGTCGGTTGGGGCACGCACCGGATGTGGATTCCTGACCGTCGCACGGTGCTGGAAGTCACCGCGTTGAGCGTGGTCGAGTTGGGCCTGGCCTCGGCCGCGTTCTACGTGCTGTTGCCGACGCAGGCCGAGGTCGGCTTCATCGGCTTCGTCGGCCTGTATCTGGTGGCGGTGGTGGCTGGGCTGGTGTCCACGGTGCCGGCAGGCTTGGGCGTGTTCGAGTGGAGCCTGCTCAAGTTGCTGCCGCAGGTGGCACCGGCCGCGATCCTCGCTGCCGCGGTGGCTTACCGCATCACCTACTACCTGCTGCCCTTGTTCCTGTCCGCACTGCTGGCGGCCCTTGCCAGCGTGCGCCGCCCGCTGCGCAGTGGCGCCGGGACTGCGTGGTCGGTAATACGGCCGTGGCTGCCGCAGTTGATCGCGCTGGCCGTATTTGCGGCCGGTGCTCTGTTGCTGATCGACGGCACGTTGCCAGTGCCCCATCAGCGGGTGCTGCCAGCATTGCTGCCGATCGTGGAAACCTCGCACCTGCTGGGCAGTCTGGGCGGCGTGTTGCTGCTGCTGATCGGCCAGGGACTGCAGCGCCGGAGCCATTCTGCGTGGATGCTGGCGCTGGCGCTATGCATCGCCCTGCCGCTGCCGGCGTGGCTGCGCGGCGGCCACCTCACCGTCGCCCTGACCCTGCCCTTGGTCGCAATCGCGCTGTGGGCGGCACGGCGCGAGTTCTACCGCGAAGGCGCCCTGCTCGACGAGGCATGGTCCTGGCCATGGCTGCGCAATGTCGCCCTGGTGCTGGTCGCCACCGTGTGGCTGCTGTTCTTCGTCTACAGCCATGTCGAATACCAGAACGAGCTGTGGTGGCAGTTCGCCACCTCCGGCAATGCGCCACGCGCGCTACGCGCTTTGCTGCTGGTCTGCATCGCGCTGATCGTGTTCGGGTTGGCACGTCTGCTGCACAGCACCCGCAGCCCGCTGCCGCTGCCGGATGCGGCAACGCTGGAACAACTGCGTCCGGTACTGGCCTTGGCCCAGGACACCCAGGCCTGCGTGGCGATGACCGGCGACAAGGCGATCCTGCGCAGCGAGGCTGGCGATGGCTTCGTGATGCTGCAGCGTTACGGCGGCTCGTTGGTGGCGATGGGTGACCCGGTTGGGCCATCGCAGGTGGCAGCCGCGCTGATCTGGAAATTCCGCGAGGAAGCCGACCGGCTCGGCCTGCGCCCGGTGTTCTACCAGACCAGCGACAAGTACTGGCAGCACTACCTGGATCTTGGCCTGACCCTGGTCAAACTGGGCGAGGAAGCAATGGTGCCGCTGCAGGACTTCAGCCTGGCCGGCAGCGAACGCGCGGATCTGCGCCAGGCCTGGAACAAGGGCAAGCGCGCTGGACTGAGCTTCAGGCTGGTGCCGGCCAGCGAGGTGCCGGCCTTGCTGGGAGAGCTGGAAGAAATCTCGGACGCATGGTTGGACGAAAAAGCCGGCGAAGAAAAAGGCTTCTCATTGGGCAGCTTCGAGCCCGGCTACATGAGCCGTTTCCCGGTGGCGGTGGTCGAAGCGGAAGGACGTATCGTCGCCTTCGCCAATATCTGGCAGGCACCGGCGGGTCATGAGCTGTCGGTTGACCTGATGCGGCATCGCCCGGATGCACCCAAGGGCACGATGGATTTCCTGTTCATCGAGTTGTTCCTGTGGGGCGCTGCCAATGGCTATACCCGCTTCTCGCTGGGCATGGCGCCATTGACTGGCCTGGCCCAGCACCGACTGGCCGGGCGCTGGAACCGCTTCGCCAACCTGGTCGCGCGCCATGGCGAGCGTTTCTATGGCTTCAGCGGGCTGCGCCGCTTCAAGTCCAAGTTCGCACCGGAGTGGCGGCCGCGCTATCTGGCCGCACCGGGTGGCGTGCACCTACCAGCGGCACTGCTGGATGTGACCCGGTTGATTTCGTTGGATCCAAGCAGGAAATAGCCATCTGCTTTTGTAGGAGCGGCGTCAGCCGCGAAGCCGATGATCTGAGACATCTCCAGCTTCGCGGCTGACGCCGCTCCTACAGCAACCCAGCAAAATCTCTACGGCCCCTGCACACGCTGCAGTATCACTTTCGCCAGGCCTTCGTAATCGCCTTCAAAATGGTGATCGCCCGGCAGCTTGATCAGCTGCGCGCTACCGGCCGGCAACTTCGGGCACAGAGCGTCACTGTCATCGGCGCCGTAGATGCACAAAGTGCTGTCAGCGGCCATGCGCCGTACCTCCGGCGCGATCGGCAAACCATCATCGCCGCCACTGGAAATCCAGTTGCTGACATGGAATTCATAGTCGGCGCGCTCGCCCATCGACATCAGTGCGCTCATGCGCAGCATCTGCGCGGTGGCTGGCGGTAGCTTGTTGATGGCCGCAGGCAGCACATCCGCGCCTTGCGAGAAACCAATCAGCAGCAGCTTCGGTCGTTGCCAGTGGTTGGCGTAATAGCGCGCGATACGATCCAGGTCGGTCGCAAATCCCGCCGGCGTGCGTTCGCTCCAGAAGTAGCGCAAAGAGTCCACCCCGACCACCGGAATTCCAGCCTTCGCCAAGGCGCTGGCCACATCCTTATCCAACCCCGCCCAACCGCCATCGCCGGAGACGAACACCGCGAAGGTGTCGCCCTGCCCGCTGGCCGGCACTTCCACCAGCGGCAGACCGTCCAGATCCTGCGGCACCGCAGGCAAGCTGACACCGCGTTGTGCACCCAGCACCCGTGCGGCAGCTACCTCACCAGGCAAGGCACTACCCGCAGCGGTACGCGCGAACTGGCGCGCCCACGGCACCGCCGCAGTGAATGCAGCAATTTCCTTCGCCGGGCAAGTCTGACCCTTGCCGGCAACCGCGTTCAACCAGGGGAAATGCAGGGGCTGCGGCAACAGCGTCTGGCCCTTGATGGCATCGCCGCAGGTCATCGTCGCGTTGCGCAGCTCCGGGCAGAAACCTTCGGTCAACAAGCCGGCAAATACGTCCGGCCCAGCCTGTGTAGCGACCGCATAGGCCAGCGCCGCACCGGCACCATCACCGCCGAGGATGGGCAGGCGGTAGGTCGGCACGTGGTAGTAAGCCTGCACATAGCGCGAGAAATTCTCGACGTCGCCTGCGGAAAAACCACAGTGCGCGCCCTCCCTGGTCAGCACCTGATACAGATGGCGGGTGTCGATGTCGACCACCATCGCGCCGTCATCACGCAGCGCCTGCAGTCGAGCCTGCCGTTCCGCTGGAGCTGACGCATCAGCGAACCACAACACCACGCGCTGTACCGGCGCACTCGGCAGCAGCACCGGCACATGTTCGAAGCGTCCATGGCTGACCTGTTCGGCCGCCATTGCTGGCGCCGCCCACAGGCTCATTGCCAGCACCCACATTCCCCACATCACACGTGCCATGTACAGGCCTCAAGAACGTTGCTGCAAAGCCTACGCCCATGGCGGGCGGAAAGATGTCGAAACGGCCTGCTCAGGCCTGCGCTTCGGGATGGCGTTCAAGCCATTCGGCCAGCCGCTGCCGGTAGAGCAGCAATTCGTCGGTATACAGATCCAGTACGCACAGCGGGCAGCCGCTGCCACAGCACTCGTTCGGACCAGGTGCTTCCGGTGGTTGCGGGCGCGGGTCGGGATCTGCAGTTGCGGGGACTGGGACAGGCAATTCGTTCATTACAGCGGCCGGTTCGGCCCTATCAGCAACAGGACAAGCGACATTTTAGCCAAAGCGCGGACTCAGGCCGTGGCCCGGCGCAGATTGGCGCGTGCCGCCGCATCGTAACGTTCATGGAAGAACGCGCTGAAGAAGATACGCGGCTGCTGCAATACCTTCTTCAGGAAGCGTCGCCGGTTGAGCCGGAACAGGAAGCCCGGCACCTTGCCCTGGTACTCCTCGGCGATGCCACGGTCATAGGCATCAAATACCGCGTCCGGCGCAGCCAGGATCGCCATGTCGCTGTCCAGGAACAGCGCGGCATCCGCATCCAGCTCTGCGCCATCCAGGCTGCCATGGCGCGCGGTGAGTTCGATCAGCAGGATCACCCGCGCTACGTCCACTTCGGTATCCGGCAGCCAACGCTTGATCGCGGACGCGGCCAGCTGCGCCGAGCGCGTCTCGTTGTCGCCGCGCCCCGCCTCGTAGATGGCGTCGTGGTAAAGCACCGCCAGCAGCACCTCCAACGGCTGCTGCCAGCCGGGGCCAGCGGCGACATCGCGGTAGTGCTGCAGCAGCGCCTGCACATGGCCAAAGTTGTGATACGCACGCGGCGGCTGCGCGTAGGCGGTTTTCAGCTCGGCCAGCAGCGGCGGCGGCAGGGTCTGCAGCAAATCGTTCATGGCTGCATCTTGGCATGAAGCCAAGGATTGGACAGGCTCACCCGCAATGTAGGGAGCCGTGGCTTGCACCGCAGCCAGCAGCTCCGGCTCAGCCCAGCTGCCAGCGGCCTTCGATCTGGTAACGGCCCTGGCCGAGGAAACTGCGCACCAGCACGAATTCACGCACGAACCAGCGGAACGGCTGCACCGGCTGGATCGGCAGGCGGCGGCGGTCGTACAGCAGGGTCATATGCGGGGTGAAACGCGGGTCCAGCTTGCCGCCCACGCCCTGCAGGCAGCGCGCCAGTTCTTCATGCAGGCCATTCAACAACTCGGCGCCGTATTCACTGCGCAGCACGAACGGGTTATTCACGCTGCCGGCAAAGCTGCCCACCTGATCAAAGCAGACCTCGAACTCGGGCATGCGCACCCGCGCAGCGGCCTGGCGCACCTTGGGCAGCAGGCTCGGCGGCAGGCCGGCATAGTCGCCCAGGTGATGCAGGGTCACATGCAGGCGTTCAGGCGCCAACGGGTGTCCCGCCAAACCATGCTCCTCGCGCAGACCATCGGCCAGCTCGGCCACGCGCTCGGCCGTCATCGGGTCCGGCATCACGGCAAAGAACAGGCGTTCGGTTGGAATATCGCTGCCCAGGCCCAGTGTCATCTGGGCCTCGGTGGAGGAAAGCTGCTTCGTCATGGTCTGGTATCGAAAGCCGGCTGCCGTACCCGCTCCGTTGCGGCGGCCACTACTGTCTAGGGCCGCGGATACTAGCAGACCCCGCCGGTCACGGCCCGGCCATGGCGAAATTTTCACCACCGCTCGGCGAGCCACGCCGCACAAGGGCTGCCAATAGTTATCCACATGTTTGCACAGGGCTGGTCCACACCCGCTGTGGATTTGTCCCCGCCCCGCTTCCATCCCGCCACAACAGGCCTACACTGGAGGGGCCGCAGCAAACTCCGGGTGATCGCCATGATCGGTTGGAATGCGTTAGTCCTGCTCGCCGCCAGCAGCGTGGCCTTTGCCGCGCCTCCGACGCCCTTCGCTCCCGCTCCCGCTCCCGTCACGGTGCCAACGCCGGAGCAGGTAATGGCCATCCCGCCCGAAATCCACGCGCAGCTGCAGGAGCGCGTCATCAAGGTGGCCAATTCCCCGGAGCAACGCCTGCATCTGCTCGTTGAGCTCGTATTCCGGCCCGAAGGCTTGGCCTTGGAATATGAAACCGCCGCCACCTTGACCGTCGCCGAGACCTGGCAGCGGCGCCGTGCCAACTGCCTGTCCTTCACCCTGCTGTTTGTCGCCCTGGCCCGCGAGGTTGGCCTGGAGGCACGGATGCAGGAAGTCGGCCAGGTGGTGACCTGGTATCAGGACCAGGGTCTGATCTTCAACGCTGGCCACGTCAACGTCGGCATGCGCGTGGGGGGCCGCAGCGCCACCCTCGACCTGGACAGCAACGTGCTCTACGACCGCCGCGGTCCACAACCCATCAGTGACCGTCGCGCGCTCGCCCATTTCTACAACAACCGCGGGGCCGAACAACTCGCCGCACGTGATTACGCGGGCGCCCGCGCTTACTTCGACGCGGCATTGCGGATGGAACCGCGCTTCGCCCCGGGCTGGAGCAACCTGGGCGTGCTCGAATCGCGGGTAAACGACCTCGACGCTGCAGCACGGGATCTGGAAACCGCATTGTCAATCAACGCCTCACACGCGCCGGCCCTGCAGAACGCCACCAACCTCTACCAACGCATGGGCAACAGCCGTCGCGTCGCACAGCTGCAGACACGATTGGAACAGGTCCGTGCACGCGATCCGTTCTACCAGTACATGCAGGGCACCGCCGCCGAGCGTGCTGGCAACTACGCCACGGCCGTGCACTATTACCGCGAAGCAGTGAGGTTGTACGGCAACGCCCACCAGTTTCACTTCGGTCTGGCCCGAGCGTATTTCCTCAGTGGCGACAACCATCTGGCGATGCGTGAGATGAAGCGCGCCCGCGACCTGGGCGGCGATCCGATGCGGGCGGTCTACCAGAGCAAGCTGGATGGTATCCGCAGGCTGGAGGCGCGCCACGCGGCGCGCTGAACGCGCACCGCGGGCGGCAAAGGCAAGGCTCAGGCCTTGCGAAGGAAACAGGTCTTCAGCACCAGACCCTTGATCTTTTCCGAGTTGCCTTCGATGTTTTCGGCATCGTCTTCGACCAGGCGGATGTTGCGGATCACCGTGCCCTGCTTGAGCGGGATCGATGAGCCCTTCACCTTCAGGTCCTTGATCACGGTAACGGTATCGCCAGCCACCAGCACATTGCCGTTGCTGTCGCGCACCACCATAGTGGATTCGGCCGCTTCGCCAGCGGTCCACTCATGGCCGCAATCAGCGCAGATCCACAGCGCGCCATCGGCATAGACATTTTCCAGCGAACACTGCGGGCAGGAAGTAACAGACATGGGGGACTCCCGTACATTGAATAACGCCGTATTGTAGCCGCTGGGGTCACAGCCGCTCACACCACCGCCACGCACGCGGCGGGAAAGTGCCTGCGCGGCACTGTGCGTCGCGTTGGCAGGAGCTCCCGTGGCAAGAAGCAGCGGCTCGCGATTCGTCATCTATGTGGCGCTGGCCGGCAATCTGGGAATTGCCGTTGCAAAGTTCATCGCCGCGGCAATTTCCGGCAGCTCGGCCATGCTCAGCGAAGGCGTGCATTCGCTGGTGGACACCACCAATGAAGTCCTGCTGCTGCACGGTCTCAATCGCGCCCAGCAACCTCCGGACCGCGCACATCCACTCGGCCATGGGCGCGAGCTGTACTTCTGGAGCTTCATCGTTGCCGTGCTGGTATTCGCCTTGGGCGCGGGTGTTTCGCTGTACCAGGGCATCATCCATCTGCGCGACCCCGAACCCATCGCCAACCCCAGCATCGCCTACATCGTGCTCGGCGTCTCACTGCTGTTCGAAGGCACCTCGTGGTGGGTGGCGCTGCGCGAGTTCCGCGCCGGCAAGGGCCGCTACGGCTATTTCGAAGCCTTCCGCCGCAGCAAGGACCCGAGCACGTTCACCGTACTGCTGGAAGACAGCGCCGCGCTGCTCGGCCTGTTGATCGCCTTGGCCGGACTGGTCGCTGCGCAGTGGCTGCAGATGCCTGAATTGGACGCGTTGGCCTCGATCGGCATCGCCGTGGTGCTTGCGGTAGCCGCTTTCCTGCTGGCGCGTGAAACCAAGGGCCTGCTGATCGGCGAGCCGGCCCACCCTGAACTGGGTGAGGCCCTGCTGCAGTTGGCCGCAGCCGACCCGGACGTGGAGAGCGCCAACGGCATCCTGACCATCCAGGTCGGCCCGAACCAGGTGCTGGCAGCGCTCAGTGCGGCATTCGATGACCGTTGCAGCACGCCGCAGATCGAAGCCTGCGTGGCCCGCATCGAGCAGGCGGCGCGGCGCCAGCACCCGGAAATCGTGGCCTTGTTCGTCAAACCACAGACACCGGAGGCCTGGCAGGCCCGCCTGGCGGCGCTGGAGGCGCCATCGACCAGCAACATGTGAAGCCAGCCGCGCGGCGGCGTAGTAAAGTGCGCGGCCGATTCAACAGCAAGACCCGCAGGCATCATGAAACTCGGCATCGACTTTGGCACCAGCAACTCGGCCGCCGCCGCGCACATCGACGGCAAGGTAGTCCCGGTCAGTTTTGGCGACGCCCAGCAGTTCCGCACCACGGTGTACTTCCCCGAAGTGATGCGCGACCCCAATGATTTCGAGCTGACCCCGGCACTGGAAGCGCAGGTCGAGGACCTGATCGAGTCCGGCCGCCGCGACGCCCGCGCCGTCGGCAATGCACGTACCCACGAGCAGCTGCGCAGCGATGCCATCCGCGTGTTGCGCCGGCAATGGATGGAAGAGCGCATCCGCGAACCGCGCAGCTCCACCGCCCTGCTGCAGAACGCCGTCTACGGTGACGACGCACTGGAAGCCTACTTCGAAGAGAACGAAGGCAACCTGGTGCAGAGCCCGAAGTCGATGCTGGGCTACAACCTGCATCCGCGCGCCAAGCAGACCATCACCGGCATCGCCACGCACATCCTTGAGCACATCCGCCTGACCGCCTCGCGCCAGCTGCAAAGCAACGTGCGCAGCGCCCTGCTCGGGCGGCCGGTGCAGTTCCGCAGCTCGATTGGCGCGGCCGGCAACGACCAGGCGCTGGATATCCTGCGCAGCGCAGCGATGGCGGCGGGCTTCGACGAAGTGGACTTCCTTGAAGAGCCGGCTGCTGCAGCCATGCATTACCACGCGGTCAGCAGCGAACGCCACGAAGCAGTGATCGTCGACGTCGGCGGCGGTACCACCGACATCGCCCATGCCAGCGTTGGTGGCAACACCGCGCCGCAGATTCACCGCGCCTGGGGTATTGCCCGTGGTGGTACCGACATCGATCTGGCCCTGAGCCTGGCCGGCTACATGCCGCTGTTTGGCCGCGGCATCACCCGCGTGCCCGCGCACCACTATGTGGAAGCGGCAATGGTGCAGGACATGACCCGCCAGCGTGATTTCCGCCAGCACAACTACGACTCGGTCGATCTACCGTATGGCCCGCGCCTGCAGGCGCTGCAGGACACCGGCAATACCGCGCGCCTATACCGCGCGGTGGAGCAGTGCAAGATCGCCTTGAGCAGCCAGCCGCGCCACAACAGCGTGCTGGATTTCATCGAAGCCGGACTATTCGTCGACATCTATGCGCCGCACCTGGCCTCGGCTGCCGGTGGCTATCTGGGTGAGTTTGAAACCTTGTTGCAGCAGGTACGTGCCGATATCGGCCACGACCCGGCGGCGGTGTTCCTGACCGGCGGCATGTCGCGCGCCGGTTACATCCAGCAGGCCGCTGCCGCAGCCTTCCCTACTGCCAAGCTGGTGCACGGCGACCCGTCGTTTGGTGTGGTGCAGGGGCTGGCGCTGGCGGCGACAACGAATGACGCGGTTGCAGGTTTGTAGGAGCGGCGTAAGCCGCGAGGCTGGGGATCCAGAAGCACAAAAGCGTTACCCCTCCCCAGCCCTCCCCTTTGCTGCGCAAAAGGGAGGGAGCAGAAGCTTTAGCCCTGCCCGGCCCTCCCCTTTGCTGCGCAAAAGGGAGGGAGTGAATCAGCGATCCAGGCTCACCCGCACGCCGCCCGAATGCGACTGGATGGAAATATCACCATCGCCGCCACCGATCCGTGCATCCAGGCTCTTGCCCGGCCCGTAGCGCGGGCTCTCCACCTGGCCTACGTCGGAGCGGATGCTGCCGCTGAAAGTGCTGACCTTCAGCTGCGCCGAAGTATTGGCCGGCAGGCCCAGTGAAACCGAGCCACTCACCGTCTCCAGATTCACCCGGCCGCCCGGCTGCAGGCCCGCACTGCGCACGCCAAGGCTGCCGGATACCGACTCGGCACTGAGCCGTTGCACCTTGGCCAGATCCAGGGTGATCCCGCCCGACACGCTATTGGCCGAGACCTCACCACCGCTGGCACCCGCCGCATTGATGCCACCGCTGACCGTCCTGGTCTCCAGCCGCGAGGTCTGCAGCTGCGAGCGGATCGCGCCGCTGACCGTGGTCAACTCCGCCTCACCGGCACGACCATTGGCCGTGATGCTGCCGCTGACGGTGCTGCTCTGCAGACGACGCAGGTCCACCTCGGCCACGTCCACTCCGGCACTGACGGTACTGGTCTGCAGCTGCGCAGCGCGCGGCACACGCAGTTCCAGCACCGCACCGCGGCTGCTGCGGCTGTTCTGTGGGTAGACCACCTTCAACGCCACGCGATTGGCGCTGCTCTCCACTTCAAGTCGCTGGCCTTCGCCCAGCGAACCGGTCAGTTGTACCTCGTTGCGGTCCCAGCCACGTACGGTGACCGAACCAGCCACATTGCTCAGTTCCACGCGGCCGCCGCTGGACAAGGGCAGGCTACGGTTGACCGCGGTCTGCGCGAACGCGCTGGTCAGCGGGGCCAGCAGCAGGGCGGTGGCGATCAGATGGCGCATGCAAGCTTTCATCAGGTGCTCCTTCAAGTCGAAAGTCCGGTCGGGTTGACGCCCTTGCGGGTGAGTTCAAGCCGCAGCGCGTAGGTGCGCTGCAACTGTCCAAGTAGAAAATCGGCGTCGGGGCTCTGCGCGATGGCGCTGCGGATGCTGCCCGCGGTTTCATCCAGCTCCCGTAGCGCCGGCTGCAGCTCGGCGGCAACGTCCTGCTGCGGAATCGTCGCCATCGCCTGCCGGTACTGGTAGGTGATGGTGTTGGCCTGATGCTGCAGCGCCGACTCCTCGACGGCGACGGATGCCGGGGGCTGCTGTGGGAGCAACAGCACGCTGGCCATGCCGACCAGTGCCACTACAACCGCAGCGGCTGCGTAACGCGGCCAATGCCGGCGCGATGCACGTCTTGCTGCAGCGTCATTCGTCGAAGAAACCGGCAGCTCGACAATCGGTTCGTTGCGCGGGGTCTGCTCAAGCTCTGCCGAGATCCGCTGCCAGACGGCGGCCGGTGGTATCCGTTCGGTCGGCAGATCGCGCAGGCGCTGCGCCAGCAGGTCATCGTGATCGTTGTCTTGAATGTTCATCATGCGTCTCCAAGCCGCGTGCGCAACAAGCTGCGCGCACGATGCAACTGGGCCTTGGAACTGCCGACAGCCATCTGCAGTTCCACGGCGATTTCCTGGTGTTTCCAGCCTTCAATGTCATGCAGCACCAGCACCGCGCGGGCGCGTGGCGGCAGGGTCAGCAGCGCACGCTCAAGGTCCATGTCGGTGGCATGGCAGCGTGGTGTGTCGGCCATCTCGGCCAGCAGATCCATCCCCGACTCGCCGATATCCAATGACTCGAAGGTGGTCGCGCGCAGCTCCATCAGCGCCGTGTTCACCGCCAACCGATGCAACCAGGTGGCCAGCGCGCTCTCGAAGCGGAACTGCGGCAGCTTGCGCCAGGCCTGGATGAAGGTTTCCTGCAGCACATCCTCGGCGCGCGCAGCGTTGCCACCGCACAGACGCCACAGCAAGGCGTACAGACGCGGCGAATGGCGCCGGTAGATCCGTTCGTAGGCGCGGGTATCACCAGCCGCGGCGGCACGGGCCAGCGCGGCGTCATCGACGACGACGGGCGGAGAGGGAGCAGTGGCGGTCACGGTGGCGTCGAGCATATCCATTGGATGCGGCAAGCAGCAAAAAGGTTTAAAGCCGGATCAGGCTTTGCCGAAGCGGCCGACAGCCGGCCCCTGACTGGCAGCAAATGCCGCCCTGGCCGACAATCGCCGTTCGCCAAAACCGTTGCCGCCCATGTTTCGTACCCCCGCCCTGCTGCTTTGTGCCGCCCTCGCCCTGGCTGGCTGTGCCAGCACCCCGTCCGTCAGCGAAGCTCCGGCACGCGCCCAGCGCATGTCGCAGGAAGCACTGGCGCCGGTCATCCTGATTTCCATCGATGGCTTCCGCAATGACTACCTGGACCGCGGCCTGACCCCGAACCTGTCCACGATGGTGGCTGGCGGCGCCCGCGCCGAGTTCATGCGACCGTCTTATCCGTCGATCACCTTCCCCAACCACTACACCCTGGTCACCGGCCTGCGCCCGGACCACCACGGCGTCATCGCCAATTTCATGACCGACCCGACCATCCCCGGCGTGCGCTTCAGCATGTTCGACCCGGCCACGGTCCGCGACGAGCGCTGGTGGGACGACGGCAAGCCGTTGTGGACCAGCGTGCGTGAACAGGGCGGCCGCGCTGCGGCAATGTTCTGGGTCGGCTCGGAAGCGCCAGTACACGGCGCGCGGCCTGAGTTCTGGCGGCCGTTCGACATCAAGGTGACCTCGCAGCAGCGCGTGCAGCAGGTACTGGAGTGGCTGGCGCTGCCGGCCGCGGAGCGACCGCATTTCATTACCCTGTACTTCGACAAGGTCGACACCATGGGCCATCGCCACGGCCCGGATTCGGCTGAATTGAACAGCGCGCTCGGCGAAGTGGACACCGCGATCGGTGAGCTGCTGGCCGGCATCAAGGCACAGGGACTGCAGCAGAAAATCAACATCGTGGTCACTTCCGACCACGGCATGACCGCCACCGATCCAAGCAAGCAGGTCCTGCTGGATGACATCGTCGATGTCAGCAAGCTCGACTTCGGCTGGACCGGCGCCTATGCCTCATTCGACGCCCTGCCCGGTGGTGAAGCGGCAGCGCAGCAGCTGCTGGCCGGCAGCACCCCGCACATCCAGTGCATGACCCGCGAGCAGATCCCTGCGCGCTTCGAATACGGCCATCACCGCCGCGTTCCGGCCTACATCTGCACTGCCGAACTGGGCTGGCAGGTCACCACCCGCCAGGCTGAAAAGCGCAAGAACCACGAACTGTTCGGCGAACATGGCTATGACAACGCATTGCCGGACATGTATTCACCGTTCATCGGCTATGGTCCTGCCTTCGCCCCGGGCGTGAGCATCGCGCCCATCGACAACGTGGACATCTATCCCTTGCTGGCCCGGCTGTTGAACATCACCCCCGCCACCAACGACGGCAACCCGCGCCACACCGATGCCGCACTGAAGCACTGACGCACCGCAAGGAAATCGCATGAAGCACTACCTCCCCGCCTCGATGCAGCAATGGCTTGAACCCATCAATACCGGCCTGAGCATCCTGCTGATCCTGGTTGTGGCCTGGCTGCTGCGCCTGCTCACCCGGCGCCTGCTGGCACGGCTTGGACGCCATTACACGCTGCCGGCGCAGATCGAGATGGCGATCCGTCGGCTGTCGAACTTCGTCATCGGCACCGTGGCGCTGGTCGCCATCCTGCAGGCCTTGCACGTACAGGCCAGCGTGCTGTGGACGGCGTTCACCGGTTTTGCCGCCGTTGGTGCGGTCGCGTTCTTCGCCGCCTGGAGCGTGCTTTCCAACATCTTCTGCACCTTCCTGATCTTCACCACCCGCCCGTTCCGCCTGGGCGACCAGATCGAGCTGCTGGAGAACGGCGAGAAGCCCGGACTGAAGGGTGTGGTCACCGACATCAACCTGATCTACACCACCCTGCACGAAGTCGGTGGCCCGGTCGACGGCACCTTGATGCAGATCCCCAACAGCCTGTTCTTCCAGCGCGGCCTGCGCCGCTGGCGCGGCGGCGACTCCAGCACGATCACCGTGCAGGGAGATGGCTGAGCAGGCCCGGACAGAGGTCAATACAACCACGATCCTGAGTCCATGATCCCTGCGAAAGCAGGGATTTTTCTGGCGCGGGTGCTTGTCCTTGCTTCGCCTCCGGCGCTGCCTCGACAGCCAAGGCAAGCACAAGATCGCTACCAGGACCAACGCCCCACCCGCCCTCTCGCCGCCTGAGCGCCCTTGCGTCGCCACCGCCCCGGTCCACAGCGTTCCGCTCGCGTCCATATGACCCGTGCGAAAATTGCCGACATTGAGCGACCGGCCCGGTCGCAAGCCCGCACGCAATGTCCGCCTCTCCCAATCCTTCATGCCCTGCCCCGCAGGCAGGCGACGCTTTTGCCGTTGCCGAACTCCACGACCAGCGCTCCGACCGCCAGCGCTGGCTCAGCGTCATCGCCCTGGCCCTGGCAGCGTTCGTCTTCAACACCAGCGAATTCGTCCCGGTAGGCCTGCTCAGCGACATCGGCGCCAGCTTCGGCAAGCCGATCGAGCACGTCGGGCTGATGTTGACCATCTACGCCTGGGTAGTCGCCCTGACCTCGCTGCCGTGCATGCTGCTGACCCGCAACATGGACCGCCGCAGGCTGCTGCTGGGCGTATTCGCCTTGTTCATCGCCAGCCACGTGCTGTCCGGCGTGGCCTGGAGCTACCCGGTGCTGATGGCCAGCCGGGTTGGCATTGCGCTGGCACATGCGGTGTTCTGGTCGATCACCGCCTCGCTGGCGGTGCGCGTGGCGCCACAGGACAAGCGCCCGCAGGCCCTCGGCCTGCTCGCTACCGGCACTTCGGTGGCGATGGTGCTGGGCATTCCGCTGGGCCGCATCGTGGGCGAGCTGCTGGGCTGGCGCATCACCTTCATGGCCATCGGCGGCGTCGCCCTGTTGGTGATGCTGGTGCTGGCACGCCTGCTGCCTGCCCTGCCCAGCCAGAACAGCGGCTCGGCCAGCAGCATTCCCCTGCTGTTGCGCCGCCCTGCCTTGATGGCCTTGTACCTGCTGGTGATGGTGGTGATCTCCGCCCAGTTCACCGGCTACAGCTATATCGAACCCTTCGTGCAGAAGATCGGCGGCTTTGATGCGCACGTGACCACCCTGGTCCTGCTGCTGTTCGGCGGCATGGGTTTCGTCGGCAGCGTGCTGTTCTCGCGCTATGGCCTGCGTTGGCCGCGCGGCTTCCTGCTGACCGCGATCGGCACCCTGGCCGCCAGCTTGTTGCTGCTGCGCACGGGCCTGCACAGCAGTTGGCTGCTGTATGCGCTGGTATCGGTCTGGGGCGTGGCGATGATCAGCTTTGCGCTGTCGATGCAATCCAAGGTGTTGAACCTGGCCTCCGACGCCACTGACGTGGCGATGGCCTTGTTCTCGGGCATCTTCAACATCGGCATTGGCGCCGGTGCCTTGATCGGCAGCCAGGTCAGCCTGCAGTTGGGCATGCAGCATATCGGCCTGGTCGGCGGCCTGATCGCCACCGCCGGCTGGATGTGGTGCCTGTTCGCGATGCTGCGCTGGAGCGGCAGCTTCCGGCTTGGCGGCGCAAAGCACTGAGCTGCAGCGACTGACCCGTTTTCAGCACGCCAGCTGCGGGTATGCTTCCGCCCACGCCCCTGCTTCCGGGGGCGCGCAAGGGGGAAGGACATGGATCAAGAAGTCACTCTGCGCGACGCGAATATCACCGATGCAGAGGCGCTGAGCGCACTTGTAACCCCGCTGGCCCGCCATCTGCTTGATGCCGACAGCGGTGCCAGCGCACATGCCTTCCTGGCCTCGCTGACTCCTGCCAGCTTTGCTGATCGGCTGGTCGACAAGGAGTTCGCGCACTACGTGATCGAGGAGACAGGTGCACTGGTCGGCATGCTCGCGATGCGCGGCGACAGCCACATCCATCATCTGTTTGTCAGCCGCAGCGCCCGCCAACGCGGCATTGCGCGACGGCTATGGGAGCATGCATTGCGTGCACACGGCCGCCGCGAGTACACAGTCAATTCGTCCGAGATCGCAGTGCCGGTGTATGAGCGCTTTGGCTTTGTCAGCAAGGCCGCGCCGCAGACGGTGAAAGGCGTGCGCTTTGTGCTGATGGAGCGGCCCAGGCTGGTACCGCGGGTAATCCAGAAGCAGTACTTGAATGATGTGCTGCCGGGACCGGGAAAAAGCTGAGCCTTTGGGCGTTGGGCCAAAGCGATCCCCGCCTCCGCGGGGATGACAAGCCGCTGCAGCACCAGAGCAAGGGCCAAAGCCACTGCGGCGGTGAATGCCACCGCTCCTCAACGCAGCTGACTGTCCTTGCTGCCGCGCCGGTTGTAACCGGCAAACGCCTCGTCTTCGTCCTGCGCCTGCTGGCAGGCAATGCACAACCTCACGCCGGGCACGGCCTTGCGTCGCGCTTCTGGAATCGGCGCATCACATTCTTCACAGTGATCCAGCCCCGGACCGCTCGGCATGCGGCTGCGCGCACGCTTGATAGCGTCCTCGACGGTGGCGTCAATCTGATCCTGAACGGCGGTGTCGCCCGCCCAACCGGTAGCCATGTCCTGTCTCCACGTACAGCAACACAGGCAAACTGACGCCTCCGTGACCGCATTTCAAGGCTTGGGCGCGGGGGCGTACAGCTCTCTGAACAAGATCTGCCACACCAGCCCCATCCGCTGCAGGCGGCGCGGCGCGCCAATGCCTGCGAACACCGAATCCGGTCAGCGCTGGTGCGCCGCACTCACCACATCAAATCGTCGGGCACCTGGAACTGGGCGTAGTAGGCGTCGTCTTCAGCGTTGCCCGTGGAAATCGGCGTATCCGCACTCTGGCCGTGGTCGAGCACGATCAGGCTGGCGTCACGCTCGCGCACCTTTTCCGCCGCCATGCGTGGCAGCAGCTCGAAACTGTCGCCGTGACGGGCAATCACCAGCGCGCCATTTGCCAACTGGGTACGCAGCGCCTCGGTGACCAGGATGGTGCGGATCACCGCGCCGTCGTTGAAACGGTATTCCAGCTCACCGGCACGCGGCAGCTTGCGGTCGGCAATGATCTGACGGGCCTGCGCACGCAGCTCATCGGCACGGCGCTGGGCATTGCGCTCGGCGGCAAGCTGGCGGTCCTTCTCGGCCTTCTCGGCACGGGCACGGTCGGCCTCGCGCTGGCTTTCGGTCGCACTGACCGGGCCTTTGCCGTGGCGTGCCTTGACCTGCTCGCGTGCCACCTGCGAGACCTGCGATTTCTTCACCAGGCCAGCCTTGAGCAGCTGTTCCTGCAGTGGATTACCCTTTGCCATCGTCGTTGTTCATGGTTCTGTTGCCGAGGCTGCCATCATAGCGGCCTGCCCGGTCCCGCCCAATGCCCATGCTTCCGCTGAAATACCTGAATGGCTACCCCGAACACCTGCAGCAGCGCGCCCGCGAGCTGCTGGACGCGGGCAAGCTGGGCGAAGCCGTCCGCAAGCGCTACGCCGAGCCCAACCCGGTGCGCAACGACCGCCAGCTCTACGACTACGTGCAGGCCATCAAGGAGCGCCACCTGCGCCAATCGGTGCCGCTGGGCAAGGTGCTGTATGACGGCAAGCTGCAGGTGGTCAAACACGCGCTGGGCACGCATACCGCTATCTCGCGCAATCATGGCGGCAAGCTCAAGGCCAGCCGCGAGATCCGCATTGCCAGCGTGTTCCGCGAGGCCCCTGCCGAGTTCCTGCGGATGATCGTGGTGCACGAGCTGGCGCATATCAAAGAGGCGGACCACAACAAGGCCTTCTACCAGCTGTGCCTGCACATGGAGCCGGATTACCACCAGCTGGAGTTCGACCTGCGCCTGTACCTGACCGCCTTGGAACATGAACCCGGCTGAGCCGCCCATCGCCCCGGCCCCGCTGCAGCGCTACACTCCCCGCCCTTCGTAGAACCCATAGCCACCATGACCACCCCGATCCGTCTCGACAAGCGCGTTGCCGCGCAGCTGCAGTGCTCGCGCTCGCAGGCCCAGCAGTACATCGAAGGCGGCTGGATCAGCGTCAATGGCGTGGTGGTGGAAACCCCGCAGACCATGGTCAGCGAGGAAGTGATCACCCTGGCCGCCGAAGGCAGCACCGAAGCCGCTGAAGCCGCCACCTTCCTGATCAACAAGCCGGCTGGCTGCACGCCAGAGCAGCTGTTCGCGCTGCTGGCCGACGACAACCGTTTCGCCGACGACGCCTCCGGCATCCGCCCGCTACGCCGTCATTTCCAGCGCCTGGACTACCTGATGCCATTGGACGATGCCGCCAGCGGCCTGGTCGTACTGACCCAGGACTGGCGCGTGCGCCGCCACCTGCAGGAGTCCGGCTACAGCCTGGAGCAGGAGTTCGTGGTCGAAGTCAGCGGTGAACCCACCCCGTGGGCGATGCCGAAACTGACCCACGGTTTGATCTACGAAGGCCGCAGCCTGCCGCAGGCCAAGATCAGCTGGCAGAGCGAGCAGCGCCTGCGTTTTGCGATCAAGGACGTGCGCCTGGGCCAGTTGCAGTTCATGTGCGGCCAGGTCGGCCTGAAAGCCGAGCAGATCCGCCGCCTGCGCATCGGCCGCATCGGCCTGAGCAAGATGCCCGAAGGCCAGTGGCGTTATCTGGCTGCTGACCAGAAGTTCTAGGCCAAGGCCAGCCTTGGTTTTGTAGGAGCGGCGTAAGCCGCGAAGCTGGCAATGGCTCCGGTCAACACCAAACAAGGCATGCGGCGATCTGCAGTCGCAGGTAAACAGTGCACGGATGATGTATCGGCTTCGCGGCTTACGCCGCTCCTACAACCGCAAACTGCGCTCATAGCA
This sequence comes from Stenotrophomonas sp. 610A2, assembly GCF_030549615.1. Classification (NCBI taxonomy): domain Bacteria; kingdom Pseudomonadati; phylum Pseudomonadota; class Gammaproteobacteria; order Lysobacterales; family Lysobacteraceae; genus Stenotrophomonas; species Stenotrophomonas pigmentata. The sequence goes on along the minus strand of NZ_CP130832.1, from coordinate 1,705,032 downwards.
GTCGAATCAGCGCCGCTGCCGCAGCACCTGCAATCACCACCAGCAAAAACGGCAGCCGCAGCATCAGCGCAACTGCCGCCACCAGCAACGCGCCGATGCGCGCATCGAAGGCCAGACCCTGCCCGGCCGACACCGTGTTCATCGCAGTCAATGACGCCAACAGACCGATGGTCAAACAGCCCGCGACACGATTCATCCGTGGCGATTCAAGCCAGCGCACCGGCACGAGGTAACCGGCAAACTTGATTGCCCACGCCGCTACGCAGCCAAGTACGATCCACGCCCACAAACTCATCGCAACGACTCCTCGACGTTCGGCGCGACATCAGGCTCCAACCCCTCATCCGCCGGGCCCTTGCCAAACCAGCCCCAGACCGCAGCCACCGCGGCGGCCAGCAGTATCGGCACTCCTGCTGGCACCCACGGCAGCGCCAGCACCGTCACCAAGGCACAGACCACCGCAATCGCCACCGGCTCACGCGAACGCAGCCGCGGCCACAGCAAGCCGAGGAAGGCCGCCACCGCGGCACCATCCAGGCCCCATTGGCGCGGGTCGCCCAGCGCATCGCCCAGCAAGGCACCCAACAAGGTGAACAGGTTCCAGCACAGGTAAACACCGAGTCCCGCCACCCAGAAACCGCGACGCTGCTCCTGCGGCTCGGTCTGGCTTGCCGCGGTGGCAGCCGACTCATCGATGGTGACCTGTGCGGCCAGCGGCCTCAGCCAGCCGCGCGGCCTCAACATGCGGTTGATCTGCGCGCCGTACACCGCGTTGCGGATACCCAGCAAGGTGGCCGCGCCAAACGCCGCCGCACCCGCACCGCCAGCACCGATCACCCCGATGAAAGCGAACTGCGAACCTCCGGTGAACATCAGCAGGCTCAGTGCAGCGGTCTGCGCCACACTGAAACCCGACGCAACCGCCAGCGCACCAAACGAGATGCCATACAGGCCCGTCGCAATCGCTATCGAAACACCGATGCGTACCGCTGGCGTGAAGCGCGTGGCGATGCTCATCAGGCGTGTCCGCGTGCTTGTTCGGCCGCGGCGACGAACACCACGTCGGTGGAGGAGTTCAGTGCGGTTTCCGCCGAATCCTGGACCACACCGACGATGAAGCCGACCCCGACCACCTGCATGGCGACATCATCGGAAATACCGAACAGGCCGCAGGCCAGCGGGATCAGCAGCAACGAGCCACCCGGCACGCCGGACGCACCGCAGGCACCAATCGCGGCAACCACGCTGAGCAGCAACGCCGTGCCCAGATCGACCGGGAAGCCCAAGGTATGCACTGCGGCCAGCGTCAGTACCGAAATGGTGATTGCCGCACCCGCCATGTTGATGGTCGCACCCAACGGCACCGCCACCGAGTAGGTGTCCTCGTGCAGGCCGAGCTTGCGACACAGTTCCATGTTGACCGGGATATTGGCCGCCGAAGATCGGGTGAAGAACGCGGTGATGCCACTGTCGCGCAGGCAACGCAGCACCAACGGGTAGGGATTGCGGCGGGTCACCACGGCGACGATCAATGGATTGCCAACGAAGGCCATGAACAGCATCGCGCCAACCAACACTGCGAGCAGATGCAGGTAGTCCTTCAATGCGCCCAGCCCGGACTCGGCCAACACCGAGGCAACGATGCCGAACACACCCAGCGGTGCGAATTTGATTACCAGCCGCACCAGCCAGGTGATGGCATCGGACAGATCGCTGACCAACGTGCGGGTGGTCTGGCTGGCGTGACGCAATGCCAGGCCAAGGCCCACCGCCCACGCCAGCAGGCCGATGTAATTCGCATCGAGCAGTGCGTGCACCGGGTTGTCCACGATCTGCATCAGCAAGGTATTGAGCACCTCACCGATACCGCCCGGCGCACTCATGCCGGCCTCGGCGGTCTTCAGCGTCAACTTGCTGGGAAACAGGAAACTGGCAGCCACACCCACCAGCGCCGCCGCCAACGTGCCGATCATGTACAGCACCAGGATCATCCGCATATGGGTCTTCTGGCCGCGCTGGTGGTTGGCGATGGACGCCGTGACCAGCACCAGCACCAACACCGGCGCTACCGCTTTCAACGCGGTAATGAACACCGTGCCCAGCAGACCCGCGGCCGCTGCGCCCGTAGGCCAGACCAGCGCCAACACGATACCGGCGATCAGGCCGATGACAATCTGCAGCACCAGGCTGGGCGCCCGGAAAGAGGTGGAACCTTCGGTCATTACAGGACTCACGGCAAACGCAAACCCCGATTCTCGCCCACCGGTGGCGTTGGCCGCACCCCCGGAACGTCACGGAACCAGGACAAACTGCCGCCAACACGCGAACCCCGCTAGGATGCGCGCATGGAAACCAAGCATCGTCCCAAACGTCTGCTGCGCTGGTTGGCCTATTTGCTCGGCGCTGTGGTGGTATTGATCGGCAGCGGCCTGCTGCTGGGCGACCACCTCACCCCGAAGGCAGTCGGTGCGCCTTCACATGCCCTGCCACTGCAGGCACAGCAGACCTTGATCGACCGCCAGCTGCAGCCGTTGCTGGCCGAACATCCAGGCAAAAGCGGCACGGTTTACCTGTCTGACGGGCTCGAAGCCTATGCGGCGCGCTCCATCATCACCCGCCAGGCCGGGCGCAGCCTGGACCTGCAGTACTACATGTGGCACGACGACATGCTCGGCCACCTGCTGGCACACGACGTCTACCAGGCCGCCGACCGCGGCGTGCGCGTGCGCCTGTTGCTGGATGACATGAACGCCGCCGGCCTGGACCCACAGATGCTGGCGCTGGACAACCACCCAAACATCGAGATCCGCCTGTACAACCCGTTCCGCAACCGCGACGGCCTGTGGCGCCTGGTCGAAATGGTGCAGCGGGTTTTCAGCATCAACCACCGCATGCACAACAAGGCGTGGATCGCCGATGGCCGCGTGGCCATCGTCGGCGGCCGCAATATCGGCGCGGAATACTTCGATGCGCGCCCGGACGTGAACTTCCGCGACCTCGACCTGCTGCTCGCCGGCCCGGTCGCCAGCGAAGCCAGCACGGTATTCGATGACTTCTGGAACAGCGACGCCGTGGTGCCGATTGCAGCCCTGCATTACAGCACCGACCAGCAGATGGCCAACTTCATCAGCCAAGCCGAGCTGGACGCCCGCCAACAGGAAGCCGCGCCCTATCTGGAACGGGTGCGCGCACGCTTCACCGATGCCTACCTGGGCAAACAGCTGGAGCTGTACTGGACCGACGGCGTGCACATCCGCTCCGATCCGCCACGCAAGCCGCTTGGCGGCGACAGCAGCAACTGGCTGGTGAGCCACCTGGTCGAGGTACTGGGCAGCGCAAAACACAAATCCTTGCTGATATCGCCCTACTTCGTCCCCGGCGCGGCCGGCACCAAGGGGCTGATCGCACAGGCGCAAAGCGGCGTCCAGGTCGGCATCATCACCAATTCGCTGGCCGCCAATGACGTGGCTGCCGTGCATAGCGGCTATATGCACTACCGCAGGCCATTGCTGGCCGGGGGCGTGCAGCTGTACGAGCTGAAGGCCCATGGCCACGTCGAGAAGGCATCCACCTTCGGCAGCAGCGGTGCAAGCCTGCACACCAAGGCCTTCGTGGTGGACGACCGACGCGGCTTCGTCGGCTCATTCAACCTCGACCCGCGCTCGGCCTACCTCAATACCGAAATGGGCGCACTGTTCGACGACCCGGTGCTGGCTGCACGCCTGCAGCAGGAATACCTGCGGCTTTCCAGCCCAGAGCTGAGCTACTGGACCTACCTCAACAAGGATCACGAGCTGCGCTGGCTTGACCGCAACAAGACCCCGCCAATCAGCCTGCGCACCGAACCGGACACCAGCCTGATGCAGCGCGCCAGCACCAGAGTGATCAGCTGGCTGCCGTTGGAATCGCAGCTGTGAATGAAGCCTCGAGCCAAGCGAGATTCGTGAAGGCTGAGGACCCGTAGCGTGGAAGCGCAGCGCCCCCGGGGCGTGGGCTGAAGGTGTGACAGATCGGTGGATCATCGCAACGGTTGAGTTGCACTTACCCTGGTTACGCCACCGGAGTTACCGCTGCAATCCACGCCGGATGGCGGCAAGTGTTTTCAAGCCGACAAGCAACCCGGCAAGGGAACAGCACAGGCCCGCATCTACCATGCATGGAGGATGGATCACTCCTGCACGCCGTCAGCCTGGTGCATCCGCTTCCACAACCACATCGCCACGTGCTCGGGCAGCTCGCCGGCAAGTGCCGCACATGCCTCGGCCTCGGTCATCAAGCCCTGCGCGTGCAACATTGCCGCGCTGGCCGCAAGCTGGCCTATCTGCAGTGAGCGCGCCAGACCAGTGGCCGCGCCTGCATCCACCTGCTTGAGCGCCTGCACGATTGGCGCGGACAACTTCCAATGCTCGGCAATCCGCACCGCTGTAGGTGCCCTGCAGCGGGCAAGCACTTCCAACAGCGTGCCTGGCTCGCGCACGCGCAGCGGTGGCCTGGCCAGCACGTCCGCAGCGGCCTGCATCGCCATTGCCGAACTGAGCCCCAGCAGCAAGCCAGCCAGCTGCGCCGCAAAGCCATCCTCGCGCTCGACGCCGCGCGCGTGATCGGCCGCAGCCAAGGACACCCGCAAGGTGTGTTCCCACAACAGCCTTGCGAACTCGGCGTCCACGCCGTTGGCCGACTCCATCACCGGCTGCACCAGCGCGGCGGAAATGATCTGGCGGATGCCATCGTTGCCGATCAGGGTCACCGCCCGCTCGATGCTCTGTACGTCCTGCTGTTGCAGGCGGTAGAGCGAACTGTTGGCGATGCGCAGCAGCGTAGCCGCCAGTACCGCGTCACTGCCGATGATGCGCGCGATGGAACGCGACGACGCCGTGCTGTCATTGACGCTCTGGATAAGCTGCGGCAGCAGGTTCGGCCGCCGCGGTGTATAGCGGGAGGACAGATCGGCACGGCTCAGTGCCGCAACCACATCATCGACCACCGCCCGCTGCACCCGTAATTCCTCGCTTCCCGCATCGACGACACCGAGTGCGGCCAGCAGAAAGCGCCGCTGCAGATCTTCAGTGCAGACCTCCGGACGCGACACGGGCACGGCGATGTCGGCCTCGCCTTCAACAGTTGCATACGCGCGTCGCTGCGGCCGCGCCGTTTCGTCACTGCCACGCAGCCAGAGCCAGACCAGGCCTCCGACCACAACCGCTGCAAGCACTGCCGAAATAATCACCATGAGAGAAGCAGAAAGGGTCCACGCGGAGAACTGCCTTCTATATCGGCCAACAACTGATTTCCTTTAGCGACGACCGAGCTTGGCGATTACAAAAATGAATAAAACAATACTGCCAAACCCGCTCCACTTTCCAATCAAATACCGCTCTTTTAAGACAAGTCCCAAAGAAACTCGACAATAAGCAATTCTATATTCGATTGAACGGATTGTTTCTCATTCAATCCAGCATATATCACCATGGCCGTAGCCATGACCATTAATCAGCCGCCCCTGAGCGGGATTCTCAAGAAGTTCTCAGAGCTCTCAATCCGCAACACCACTTTCCGGTCCTCAGCGTTATTGAACATGTGCCAGCCCCCGCACAGGCAAGCAGCTTTCGGCATCTTAAGTGGGCCAAAAGCCCTTGAAACAGGGCGCATGAATGAATGTTTAGTTTCACCAGTCAAACCAACCACCTTCTAACAGAAGGGCACACCCCGCCAGCCCACCAAATACAAAGTAAATAGATCCAGCGAAATATCGAATCTGTGAATAACAGCACATGCAGACGGCGACTTTTCTTATTGCAGCAAAGCCTGCGGCTGTTATGTTGAATCGTAGTTTCTGTATTGAGATTTAGTTTCAAATATAAAACCTCACCCTCGATACCGATGAGCGGGCAGAACAACATGACGTGGAAAACTGTTTGCAATCAGTCGCAGGTACGCGACGAATATCCTTTTGCGGCGAAGGTCGCCGGCAAGGAAATCGGCATATTCCTGGTCGATGGCGATTACTACGCCCTCGAGGATGTCTGCCCACATGCCTATGCCCTGCTCAGCCAGGGGTTCGTCGAGGACGGCGCGGTCGAATGCCCGCTGCATGAAGCGGTGTTCGACATCCGCACAGGCCGCTGCCTGCGTGAACCTGGCGGCCGCGACCTGCTCACCTACCCGTTACGGCTGCAGGGCGAGGACATCCAGATCGATCTGTCGAGGATCGAAAAAACCGTGGAGGAAGTTGCGTGAGTACACAACCGGATTTCAATCCGCAGCTCAAGCAGTGGCAGAAGCCACTCCCGACCAATGATCCCGGCGCCGGCGCCATCGAGCAACCTGGCCAATATCGCAACATCGTCTGGCAGACCCGCACACGTGCCGCCACCGAGCACGAACTGCAACTCGCGCAGGCCTTGGAGCGTGCGTTCGGCAACGGTGCAAGTGAGGTCGCCGACCTCGTCGAGCAACTCAACGACATTGGCGTCTACGACTACAGCGGCAAGGCCTGGACCGAAGTCTCGTTCCATAAAGCCATAGCCGCACTGGGCTATTGATCCTGCAAACGCAACGTATCCTGGGAGGGAGCATTGATGGCAAGCAAGACAGCGATTGAAGCACACCTGCGCAACGGCCTGCGCGAGCTGTGGTATCCGGTTGTTGCGAGCTGGGAAGTCTCCAACGCACCGCTGGGCATCACCCGTCTTGGTGAGAACATCGTGCTGTGGCGTGATCATGATGGCCGCGTGCATGCACTGGAAGATCGCTGCCCGCACCGCGGCGCGCGTCTGTCGATGGGCTGGAACCTGGGCGAGCGCATCGCCTGCTGGTACCACGGCGTTGAAGTCGATGGCAGCGGCACGGTCAGGGACGTTCCGGCGGTCAGTACCTGCCCGCTGGTAGGCAGCCAATGCCTGCGCAGCTACCCGGTGCAGGAACGACATGGCGCCATATTCCTCTACTTCGCGCTCGAGCCGAAGGCTGAGGTGCCACCGCTGAACCTGCCGGAGGAACTGGAGGACCAGGCCCAGTACAGCAACTTCCTGTGCACCGCCGGCTGGCAGTGCGGCTACCAGTTCGCCATCGACAACGTGATGGACCCGATGCATGGCGCCTACCTGCATGCGGCCTCGCACTCCATGGCCGAAGGCGACCGCAGCGCAGAGATGCAGGTGGTCCCCACCAGCTCCGGCTTCATCTTCGAAAAGACCGGCCAGCGCGGCGTCAACTTCGACTGGGTCGAATTTGGCCACAGTGGCGCGTTCTGGCTGCGCCTTTCCATCCCCTATCGCCCGCAGTTCGGGCCAGGCGGTCCGTTCTGGATCGTAGGCATGACCGTACCGGTGGACGAGGACAGCTGCCGGGTTTTCTTCTGGCGGATCCGCAAGGTGCAGGGTTGGCAGCGTGATGTCTGGCGCTTCATGTACCGCACCCGCCTGGAGCAGTTGCACTGGGATGTACTGGAACAGGATCGCCTGATTCTGGAGAACCTCGCACCGGATGCGCGCAGCCAGGAATTCCTCTATGCGCATGATGCAGGCCTGACCCGGGTACGCCGCACGATGCAGAAGATGGCCGAGCGCCAACTCGACCAGCAGTCCGTACTGGTGCCGGCAGCAAACGAGGCCGCGCACGCATGAGACAAGCCGTCGCCACACCCCTCTTGTTGGCAGGCCGCAACGTGCTGGTCACTGGCGCCGCGCGCGGTTTGGGCCTGAGCTTTGCCTCGGCAATTGCCCGTGCCGGCGCCCGGGTGGTAATCGCCGACATCCTGGACACCAGTAGCGCGCTGCAGCAGCTGCGCGCGGAAGGTGCGCAGGTTGATGCGGTGGCGATCGACCTGGCCGATCCAACATCCGTGGACAACGCTGTCGCCGAGGCGGCGCGGCTGATGGGCGGCATTGACGGCCTGGTCAACAACGCCGCCATCGCCACCGGCATCGGCGGTCCGCTGATGGATGAGCTGGAGGCAGAGGTATGGGACCGGGCACTACAGGTCAATGTCCGTGGCACCTGGCTGGTCAGTCGAGCTGCCCTGCCCCACCTGCGCGTATCCGGCAACGGCAAGATCGTGATGCTCGCCTCCGACACCGCGCTGTGGGGCGCACCACGTCTGCTTGCCTATGTGGCAAGCAAGGGTGCCGTGCTGGCGATGACCCGTTCCATGGCGCGCGAACTGGGTACTGACGGCATCTGCGTCAACGCAATCGCGCCGGGCCTGACCCGCTGCGAAGCAACCGAGTACGTGCCAGCCGAGCGTCACGCGCTGTACCAGAACGGTCGCAGTCTGGCGCGCGCGCAGTTCCCGGCCGACATCGACGGCACCGTGCTGTACCTGCTGTCGGATCTCTCCGATTTCGTCAGCGGGCAGACCTTGCCCGTCAATGGCGGCTTTGTTTTCAACTAGAAGGATGGCGGAAATGTTATCGCCCCAGGCAACATCGCTGAAAGAACAGAACCGCTACATGGTGCCGGCACTGGAGAAGGGCCTGAACATGCTGCTTCTGTTTGGGCAGAACCGTGGTGAGCTCAGCTTCACCCAGGTCTGCCAGCGCACCGGGCTCCCCAAAGCCTCGGTGTACCGCACGGTGCAGACGCTCGAACAGATGCGTTTCCTCACCCGCAATACCGCCAGCGGTGGCTACAGCCTGGGCATCAGCGTGCTGCGTCTGGGATTCGACTACCTGTCATCAATGGACATTGTGCAGATCGGGCAGCCGGTGATACAGCGCCTGCGCGACACCAGCAGCTATTCGGCGCATCTGTGCGTACTGGACGGGCGCGACATCGTCTACGTCGCACGGGCGAGTGCGGTCGGCGAGATCGGCTCGGGCGTTGGCGTCGGCACCCGTCTTCCGGCGCATTGCACCGCGATCGGCAGGGTGTTGCTGATGTCCCTGCCACAGCAGGACGTAAATGCCCTATTCCCTGAGCCAAGCTTCTCGTTCACCTCCGAACAGGGCCCGAAAACGCCGCAGGAGTTGATCGACCTGCTCGGTAGCGACAGCGCCCGCGGCCACGCCATCAGCGAGTCGTTCTACCAACCCGGCGTGTCGTCGGTGGCCTACCCGCTACGGGATCGCGAAGGCAATGTACTGGCCTCGATCAGCGTGATGGTCCCGCGCTCGGTGCTGCCACCTGACCTGAAGCTTTCGCTGAGCATGCAGGTTAAAAAAGCCGCGCTCGAAATAGAGGGATTCCTCCACGCGTCCTAGCTGGATTGATGCTGCATCCAATCGCTGCCCATTGCTGTCGCTGTTTGCCTGTTGCGCTGGCCTCACCGCCCCGTCACCACCTTTTGGAATGGTAGTCATGCAGATCGTCGGTATTGAAGAATACGAGTTTGGAGTTGAAGACCTGGCCTCCTGCGGGCGCTTCCTCAGCGATTTTGGTCTGAGCCCGGTCTCGGCCAGCCATGGCAGCAATGGCTGCCACAGCGTGGAAACGCTGGATGGCTCACGGGTAACGCTGTATCCATTGGATGATCCGAGACTTCCGCAGGCGATCGAGCCTGGCTCAACGCTGCGCAGGGTCACCTGGGGCGTCGCCTCCCCCGCAGCCCTGCAGCGCTTGGCCGAAGCCCTGGCAGGGCAGCCGGGCTATGTATTTGATGCCGAGGGCGTCAGCTGTCGTGATCCGAACGGCATGTCCCTGCGGTTCCGGCTCAGCAGCCGGCGTCCAGTGGAGTTGCAACCGTCGCCGCCGATCAACCAGTGGGGTGATGTGCGCCGTGTGGATCAGCCCAGCCCGGTATATGACAAGGCAACGCCGATCGGTATCGGCCATGCCGTGTTCTTCGTCGACGAGCTGGAGCCGGTGGAGCGCTTCTACCGCGAAAAACTCGGCTTCCAGGTCTCGGACCGCTATGTTGGGCGTGGCGTCTTCCTCCGCGTTGCCGCACGTGCGGGCCACCACAATCTGTTCCTGCTGCACCGCCCCGGCAAGGCCCGTGGGCTCAACCACGTCGCCTTCACCGTGCGTGACATCCAGGAAGTCTTTGGCGGTGGGCTGGCGATGAGCCGCGCCGGCTGGGCCACCTTCCTCGGTCCCGGCCGGCACCCGATCTCCTCGGCCTACTTCTGGTATGTACGCAGCCCAGCCGGTGGCGCCTTCGAGTTCTACACCAACGAAGACCACCTCACTGAAGCCTGGGTACCACGTGAACTGGAGCACTCCGTGGAGTCCTTCACCGAGTGGGCGGTCGAAGGTGGCATTGATGCCAGCACCCGGCGCCAGCTGTGTGCCAAAGAAGTGCCCGCGACATGAGCACTATTCGCAACATCGTCATCGTCGGTGGCGGCCAGGCGGCAGGTTGGGCGGCAAAGACGCTGCGTGACCTGGGCTATGCGCAGTGCCTGGGTGTAATCGCCGATGAACTTCACGATTTCTACGAACGCCCGCCATTGTCCAAGGAAGTGTTGAGCGGTGAGCGCGAGCCGGCGCAACTGCGTCTGTTCCCACAGGAAACCATCGACGCGCTGAACCTGGAGTGGCACAGGCCACGCCGCGCATGCAGCATCGAACGGCAGCGCCAGCAGGTGGTTCTGGATGACGGAACCCTGGTGCCATACGACCGCCTGTTGCTGGCGACGGGAAGCCGTCCGCGCCTGCCTGATCCACGATGGGCGCAGATTGAAGGCGTTGTGGTACTGCGCAACGTCGACGACGCGCTCGCCCTGCGCCAGCGCCTGCAAAGCAGCCGGCGCATGGCCGTCATCGGCGGTGGCTGGATAGGCCTGGAGGTCGCCGCAATGGCGCGCGCGCGCGGCATTGAGGTCACCGTCTACGAACGTGGACCTAGCTTATGTGGCCGCAGCATCGGTGCTGACGTCGCTGCACATCTGGCCACCCTGCATCGCGAGCAGGACATCACGTTGCGACTGGATTGCGGCGAACTTCGTCTCTCGCAGACCGATAGCGGCATTGAGCTCAACTCGGAGTACGGCGCACAGACTTACGATACGGTGCTGGTTGGCGCTGGTGCCCAACTCAATACCGAGTTGGCACAGGCCGCAGGCCTGAAGATGGATCATGGCATCGTCGTGGATGGCAGCGGCCGCAGCAGCGATCCAGCCATCTACGCAGCCGGTGACATCGCCCAGCATCCGATCCACGGCCTCTGCGTGCAGTCCTGGGCCAACGCGCAGAACCAGGGTATCGCCTCTGCACGCGGCATGTTGGGCCTGGAAGCGAACTATGACGACGTGCCCTGGCTCTGGTCTGATCAGCACGGCATGAACATCCAGATCCTCGGCCTGCATTCCCAGGACAATACCTGCGTCCGTCGCGCAGGCGACGATGGCCGGGACATCTACTTTCAACTCGACGCGCAGCATCGTCTGCAACACATGGTGGCCTTCGGCGACGCGCGCGCCATCAAGCTCGGGCGACGCTGGATGGCAGCCTCACGCCCATTGAACGCCAGCGACCTGGCCAACCCTGACTATGACTTGATGGCGTTGCGCTGATCGCGCGCCGTCATTGAACAACCCGTCCTGACACGCCCGCTTGCAGCGGGCCCGGCAACGCTTTGCCCAGTGATTGATGCCAGAACAATCCGCCCCCGACGACAACCTGCCGGTCGTCGTTTGTTGAATGACATGGAGAACGACAATGAGTGAGCAACACGCCGCCATACGCACCGAAAGCGCCGCCAGCCTGGATGAACGCATGCAACCGCGCATCGCCCGCTACCAGAGCAGAAGCTACGACTGGGATGCACTGAAGTTCCAGGCCGACTACGACCCCAAGTACCGCCGCGCGCAGATGCGCTACATGGGTACGGGCGCAACCGGCGTCGGCACGGACAACAACACCGTTCCTTCGGACAGCTTCACATTCTCGACGATGGTCCTTCCAGCCCAGTGCGAAGGCCCACTACACCTGCACGACGACGTCGAAGAGGTGTTCTTCATCCTGCGCGGAAAGATCCTGTTGACCCTTGAGGAAAACGGCGAGCGTTTCGAGACCGAACTGGGCGAGCGCGACCTCATCTCGATACCGCCCGGCATCTACCGCGGCCTGTTCAACCATGGCCAGGAAGAGGCCTTGATGTGCGTGATGCTGGGTTCGCCCAAACCGCGCATCCCAACGTATCCGGCCGATCACCCGTTGTCCAAGATCAAGCGCAACTGAGGCCAGCAGCGATGTCAGCTACCGCTTCCACCATTGCCGCCCGCACCGCATCGCCGCATTGGCAGCAGCGCTGCCAGATCGTGGCTGGTCGCAAAATCAGCTATCGCGAATGCGGGAGCGGACCCGCAGTGGTATTGCTGCACGGCATTGGTTCCGGCGCCGGCTCGTGGCAGCTGTTGTCGACGCTGCTGACGCAACGGCTGCGGGTGATTGCCTGGGATGCCCCTGGCTACGGCGACAGTGATGGTCTGGCCGAACCAGAGCCCAAGGCAAGCGACTACGCCAATGCATTGCGTGGTCTTGTCGATGCACTGGGACTGCACCGCTTCGTACTTGTCGGGCACTCACTGGGAGCAATGATGGCAGCTGCATTTGCGGCTGCCTATCCGCAACATGTGCATGTGCTGCTGCTTGCAGATCCGGCCCAAGGCTATGCCAATGCTTCGGCGGCAGCACGCGCCCGCGCATGCGTGGAACGCGTGCAACTACTGGTCAGCCTGGGCCCTGAACAGTACGCATTGCAGCGTGCCCCCGGCCTGCTTCGCCCGCATCCGGCCGCCGAAGCCCTGTCGGCCGTACAAGACGCCATGCGACGGCTGCGCCCAGCCGGCTTTGAACAAGCCTGCGCGATGCTCGCCCACGATGACATCTGGCGCTATCTGTCCAAGTGGTCCGGCACCACCCGGGTGATCAGCGGCGACGTCGACACCATCACCCCGCCTGCTGACGTCAGCGCCTTGGCGCTGCGACTGAAGGCGCCGTTGCGACTGCTGCCGGGTGCTGGCCACGCCAGCTATCTGGACGCACCTGCGTCCTTCGCCAAAGCCGTGCTGGAAGCTGCGCGCAACCTGCCCCTTGCCAAAGGAATGCCATGAAATTCGAAGTCCAGGGACGCATCGCGGTAGTCACCGGTGGCTCCTCCGGCATTGGCCTGGAGACGGTCCGTCTGCTGCTGGCACACCGCGCGCGCGTGGCCTTCTGCGGCCGTGATCCGCAACGGCTGGCACAGGCTGAAAGCATGCTTCGGCGCGAGTATCCCGATGCCGAACTGCTGGCCTATGGCGGCGACGTTCTTGACCGCGGCAGCATGCAGGAATTCGCCAACGCTGTGCATGCGCGCTTCGGCGGCGCCGACATGCTGATCAACAACGCCGGCCAAGGCCGCGTGGCATCGCTGGCCGAGACCACCGAGCAGGATTGGCTGGAGGAAACGCGACTCAAGCTGTTCGGTGTACTGCATCCGTTGCAGGCCTTCCTGCCACAGCTGGAAATCAGTGACTGCGCCTCGGTGACCTGCGTGAACTCGCTGCTCGCACTGCAACCGGAGCCGCACATGATTGCCACCTCCGCCGCCCGTGCCGCGCTGCTCAATCTCACCCACTCGCTCGCGCAGGAGTTTGTTGGCAGGGGCATCCGGGTCAACTCCATCCTGCTGGGCATGGTCGAATCCGGCCAATGGCGGCGCCGCTACGAAAGCCGCAGCGACACCGACCTTGATTGGAACGACTGGACCGCCCGCATCGCCGCGCGGCGCGGCATACCGATGGGCCGCATGGGTCGCCCGCAGGAACCTGCACGTGCCCTGCTGTTTCTCGCCTCACCGCTCGCCTCGTACACCACCGGCAGTTGCATCGATGTCTCAGGCGGCTTCAACCGCCAGGTTTGAAGCACCTCCAACACGCCGATTGAACGCAACAACATCGCTTGCCCACGGCCACCGCTCGATCTGAAACCAGGTTCCACAAGGAGCTCTCCAGCAATGACCCGCACCTGCAGTAAACGCATCCTGTTGATCGGCTACGGCGCAATGGCGCGTGAAGTCGTCGCGCGCTTGCCCGAAGGCGTGAGCGTGGCATGGGTGATCGTGCCCGCCGAGTTCCAACAAGCGCTGGCCGCTGAACTCGAGCCACGGGGTATCGCTGTACTTGGCGACATCAACCAGTTGCAAGCAGTGCCGGATCTGGTGCTGGAATGCGCCGGCCACGCTGCACTGTCCGTGCATGGCGTTCCAGCCCTGCAGCGTGGCTGGCGGTTGGCCGTCGTCTCGGTGGGAGCACTGGCCGACACTGCCCTCTACCAGCAACTGCTGCAGGCAGCACGCAGCGGCGGCGCTTCCATGCAGCTGCTCTCCGGCGCTGTCGCTGGCATGGATGGACTCGCTGCTGCACGGGAAGCCGGTCTGGACGAAGTGGTCTACATTTCACGCAAGGCCCCCGCCAGCTGGCGCGGCTCGGCGGCCGAGCAGATGATCGACCTCGACAGCGTTACCGAACCCCGCGTGTTCTTCGAAGGCACAGCCGGCGAAGCCGCGCATGCCTTCCCGGCCAATGCAAACGTGGCCGCGACCATCGCACTCAACGGCATGGGCATGGATGCGACCCGGGTGCTGCTGATGGTGGACCCGCATACCCGTCGCAACACTCATCGCATCCATGCACGCGGTGCATTCGGCGAGATGACCATCGAGTTGGCCGCGCATCCGCTGCCCAGCAACCCCAAAACATCGATGCTGGCTGCGCTCAGCGCCGTGCGCGCCTGCCGCCAGCTGCTGGAGCCGGTGGCATGAGCATCCACATGATGCCGCTGATCGAACATGACATCGCGGTGGGCGGGCAATGGCGGCAAGGCCGCGGCGCGTTGATGCACTCACTGTTCCCCGCCGACCAGAGTGTCAATGCGCAGCTGCATGCAGCCGACCTCAGCGATGTCGAGGACGCTGTGAATGCTGCGGAGCTTGCCTGGCGCGCCCCGGCATGGCGGGACCTGCCAGCGCACCAGCGCGCGGCCGTGCTCTACCGCGTCGCCGACCTGATCGCCGCGCGGCGCGAGCCGCTGGCACGCTTGCAGACCCGCGACAATGGCAAGCCGCTGGCCGAATCCCGCGCCTTGGTTGACAGTGCGGCCGCCACGGCCCGCTACTTCGGCGCCGTCTGCGAGACCCTGGATGGCGAGCTTCCCGCACCACGCAGCGCGGATTTCATCAGCCTCAGCAGTTATGAGCCGATTGGCGTGATTGGCGCGATCACACCGTGGAACTCACCCATCGCCAGCGAGATGCAGAAGATCGCACCCGCGCTGGCTGCCGGCAACGCGGTAGTACTCAAACCTGCCGAGGCGACCCCTTTGGCAGCATTGGCACTGGCCCGGTTGTTTGAGGAAGCGGGCTTGCCACCAGGCCTGCTCAGCGTCCTGCCCGGGCGCGGATCCGTCATCGGCGAGGCCATTGCCCGACATCCGCTGGTGCGCAAGATCTCCTTCACCGGCGGCACCAGTACCGGCCGCCACCTTGCGCATGTTGCGGCCGACAAGCTGATCCCGACCTCGCTTGAGCTTGGCGGCAAATCGCCGACCATCGTGCTCGACGACGCCGACATCGAACTGGCCGTGCAAGGTGTTGCCTACGGCATCTACAGCTCGGCCGGGCAGGCCTGCATCGCAGGCTCCCGTCTGTTCGTGCACCGCTCGCGCTACGCGGGTTTCATCGAGCGTCTGGAGGAAGTCGCGCGTGGTCTGCGCATTGGTCATCCCGAGCACGAGGGCGTGCACCTGGGCCCGTTGATCAGCCATGCCCATCGCGACAGCGTTGCCGCCTATGTGGCTTCGGCATTGGCCGACGGTGGACGCCTGCGCTTTGGCGGCAGCCCGCCGGCCGACAGCAACCTGGATGCTGGCAGCTATTACCTGCCCACTTTGATCGAGGACCTTCCAGCAGACGCCCGCGCCTGCCGCGAGGAGATATTCGGCCCGGTCCTGATCGCCCAGCCCTTCGACGACGAAGACGCGCTGGTGGCGCAAGCCAACGGCAGCGTCTTCGGGCTTGCGGCCGGCATCTGGACCGGTGATTACCGCCGCGCCCTGCAGCTGGCCAAACGCCTGGAGGCAGGAACGGTGTGGATCAACACCTACAAGAAGTTCTCCATCTCAACGCCGTTCGGCGGCTTCAAGGAGAGCGGACTGGGCCGCGAAAAAGGCCGCCAAGGCCTGCTCGCCTACATGCAACAGAAGAGCATTTATCTGGGACTGGAACGTACCCCCATGGGATGGAGCCGATGAGCAGCGAAGCCATGACAACCGAACAGATCACCCTTTCCAATGATGCAGACACACGCACGGAGGCGCAGCGCGAAGACAGCAACGAACGCATCACCGTCGCCGAAGCGATTGTCCGCGTGCTCGAGGCTTATGGTGTAGATGCCGTGTTTGGCGTCATCTCCATCCACAACCTGCCCGTGGCCGACGCCATCGGCCGACGCGGCAAGACCCGCTTCGTCGCCGCACGTGGCGAAGCCGGCGCTGCGGCGATGGCCGATGGGCACGGCCGCCACAGTGGTCTGGGCGTCGCCCTGACCAGTACTGGCGCTGGCGCCGGCAACGCCGCCGGTGCCTTGATGGAAGCGCTCAACGCCGGCACCCCGCTGCTGCACATCACCGGCCAGGTGGAACGTGAATACCTGGACCGGGATGCCAGTTTCATCCACGAGACCCGCGACCAGATGAGTCTGCTACGCGGCTGCTCCAAAGCAGCATTTCGTATCCTGCATCCGCAACAGGCAGTCGCCATCACCCAGCGCGCCATCCAGGAGGCGATGCGCCTGCCGGCAGGCCCGGTCAGCATCGAGATCCCCATCGATGTGCAGGCGGCCAGAATCGACGTGCCGTGCACCATCCAGCGGCTACCGCTGCCAATCCCCGCACTCGATGTCGCGGCGGTCGCAGCCCTGGCCATGCGTTTGCAACAGGCGCAGCGGCCCATCCTGTGGGTGGGTGGCGGTGCGATCGGCGCTACCGATGCAGTGCTGCGCCTGGCTGACCTCGGCGTTCCGGTTGTCTCGAGTACCCACGGTCGCGGCATCCTGCCGGACAGCCATCCGCGCAGCCTGCGCGCGTTCCACAACGCTACAGAAGTCGCCCGCCTGCTGGCAGAGAGTGATCTGCTGATAGTGGCCGGCTCGCGTCTACGCAGCAACGAGACCGCAACCTACAGCCTGCCACTGACCGCAAAGCGGGTGCAGATCGATATCGACCCGGCGGCCTGCAACCGCAGCTACCCCATGGATGCCTTCGTGCTCGGCGACTGTACACAGGTATTGGACCTGCTGGCCGATGCGCTGCAGGGCGCGCCCAAGCGCGACCCGCTACGCGATCGCGATGTCTGCTCGGCAACTATCGCCGCGGAATACGCACTGCGGGAACAACTCGGCCCTTATGCAACGCTATCGGACGCAGTGCGCAGCGCGCTGCCGGATGACGGCATCTTCGTCCGTGACATCACCATGTCCGGCAGCACCTGGGGCAGTCGCCTGCTCAATTTCCAGCAACCTCTGCAGAACATCCATTCATTGGCCGGCGCGATCGGTCTGGCCCTGCCAACCGCCATCGGCTGCGCCATCGCCAACCCGCAGCGCAAGGTCCTGGCGTTGATCGGCGATGGTGGCCTGATGCTCAACATCGGCGAGTTCGCCACTGCGGTGCAGGAGCAGCTGGATATTGTGTTCCTGGTGATGAACGACGGCGGTTACGGGGTGATGCGCGGCATCCAGCAGAAGTACTTTGGTGACCGCCAGTACTACAACCAGCTGCATGCACCCGACTTCCACGCACTGGCAGCAGCGATGGGCATGCGCGCCTGGAAGCTGGACGACAGCCGGAACTTCGATGCCGTGCTGCACGCAGCGGTCGCGCATCCTGGGCCGGCATTGGTCGAAGTGGACATGGATGCGATCGGCCCCCTGCACTTTGCCGGTCCGCCACAGAAGAAACTGTACTGAAGCGACGCTGCCGCTGAGGCGTCGTTGCAACAGGGACCGCGCTTCACGGTATTGCCGTGCTGATGATGGCTTGCCAGCTACCACGGTGTGCTGTCGGAAACGTCTGTTACGACAGCACACGGGCAACCTGCGTTAGCGCAAAGGCGAAGTAACTGCAGCTCTCGGGATGTCATCAGAACCCGCACAGCTTGCATCGCGCTTCCCGGGATCCTTCAACGCAGCCCAGCTCCGGCTGGCAGCTATCCATGTGTCATGCGAAGTGCGCCACCAATACAAAGGAGAAGTGCAATGCAGGCACGAAGTGCTCGCTGGTGCGGCGTCACCACATTGCTGGTGATCGTCGCCATTTCATTCATCGATCGCATGAACATTGCGTTGATGGTCACGGATTCGCATTTTCTGCAGCACTTCGGCATGGTCGCCGAAGACCGGGCCAGCCAGGCCGCGCTCAGTACCGCGTTCATGGTTGGCTATGGACTGTCTGCATTTGTGCTGACCCCCTTCTGTGCAGCGCTGCTGGGAGTACGTCGCAGCCTGATACTTGGGCTGATCCTCTGGGGCGGCGTCACCCTGCTGTCGCCCTCATTCGACAGCTATGCGATGTTGCTGCTTTCGCGCGTTCTGCTGGGCGTATCCGAGGGACCGTTGTTTGGCTTGGCATCCTCCTACATCAAGGCCTATTTCGAGGGCCACGAGAACGGCAAACCAAATTCATTGGTCAACATGGGAACCGGGCTTGGCCTGGCCATCGGCATGCCGCTGATCAGCAGCCTGATCGCGATGCTGGATTGGCAAGGCGCGTTCCACGTGTTGGGCCTGATCAACCTGCTGATCGGCTTGCCGCTGGTACTGGCCTACATCCACATGCCAACGCTGGCGGTCTACCAGCAACGTCCCGACTCCTTGCGCGACATGGTCACGCAGGTGCGACAGATCTTCAGCGGTGCCTTGCAAACAAGGTACCTGCTGATGATCACGCTGCTGACTGCCGCATACCTTGCCTACCTCTGGGGCAGCGTCAGCTGGTTGCCCACCTATCTGAAGGAAGCACGCGGCTTCGCCCTGCGCGAAATGGGTTGGCTTGGATCACTGCCACAGTACGCGATGATCGGCGGCGTGCTGCTCAGTGGCTTCGTCATCGACCGCATACCGCGCAGGCAGGTACCGCTGATCTTCGTGGTTGGCAGCATCGGCGTCGCCATTGCGGTGTTCATGGCGCTCAACGTCGACGACAAGTACATGGCGGTATGGAGCCTGGTGGTTGCCGGTGTGTTCTGTGGTATCCAGACCCCGCCTTTGCCCAGCACCGTGCAGTACTACTCGCAGCCACAGCACGTAGCAAGCGCGATGAGCATCACCAACGGAACCGGCGCGCTGGTCTCCGCCTTCATGCCCTTGGTGATGGGCAAAGTGATGATGCTGATGACCGACAGCGGCGCCTCGCAGCATGCAAGTTTGAGCGCGGGCTTTGCCGTGCTGATCGGCACCCAGCTGGTGATCCTTGTCTGTGGCTGGGTGCTGTGGCTGCGCGAACGCCGCAGTGCACAGATGCATGCGATGCCGATATCGCGGACCACCGCCAGCGATACCTGAAGCAGTTGCGAACCTGCGCGCTGTCACTGCCAAACAGCGGCACGCGAAAACACCGAGCTTCCCGATTTCCACTTCCGCAAGGAGCATCAATCATGGACGACCGCAGGTACTTGCCCATGTGTATCGCCGCATTGCTGTCGGCCGCAGCGCCCGTCCACGCCTTGGACCTGGCCCTGCCAGGGGTGAATACCGGCGCAACCAGCTTCGAGGATGGCGGCGGCGGTATTGGCCATTTCTTCCAGACCAGCAACAGCCGCTTTGAAGCCAGCCGCAGCTATGATGCCGATGGCGAACGCCGCCCGATCAACTACCACCGCGAGCTTTGGATCGCCCGCCTGCACTATGCCTATACCAGCCCACACGAAGCCCTTGGCGGCACGTTGGGTGCCGAAGTCATCGTGCCACTGCTCGACCTGGACCTGAACCTCGGGCCAGCCCATATGCGCGGCAGCGGCGTCAGCAACCCCGGCATCGGCGCTTATGTGCAATGGCGTGACAAGCGCCTGCTGGGCCGGCGGTTTGACTCGCGGTTAGCACTGGGAATGTCGCTGCCGATTGGCGATTATGATCGCGACGCCAAGGTCAATGCCGGCACCGACTACTACAGTTTCAACCCCTACTACGCCTTCACCTGGCGCAGCAGCGAGGCATGGGAAATCAGTGGCCGCTTCATGTACCTGTGGAATGGCAGCAGCAATGACCCGGAAGCCCGCGTGCACGCGGCGTTCGGGGAGCCGGTGCGGCGCGTGCAACCTGGCCAGGCCTTCCACTACAACCTCAGCGCGTCCTATGCATTGAATGCGCACTGGAGGGTTGGCGTGGCCATGTATCAGCTGCAGCAGACCAGTGCGGACCGCATCAACGGCCATGCCCAGGCTGACTCCAAGGAACAATTGTTCGGCGTGGGCCCTGGCGTGCAGTGGCGCGGCGGGCCGCATCGCGTCATCGGCAATGCCTATGCCGAAGGCTTGGCCAGGAACCGCGCCGCTGGCTCACAGCTGGTCCTTCGTTACATGTACGTGTGGCGCTGAAGTGCTGGCCTGAGCCGGCTCACCGTCCGAACCCGGCCGGGTCCGGACGGCGCTGCCGCTGGCATCGATACACCGCAACCGGGTCTGCTTACTTCTTCTGCTTGTACAGACGCACGCCCATCGGCCCCTGTAGCGAACCGTCCTCGTTGACTGTGAACTCCAAGGCTTCGCCAGTGCTGTCAGGCGCATCCACTTTCAGCTTGTCGCCCTCACGGGTGTAGTGGCTCTGTTGTGACTTGCCCAGTGTCTGCTCCGTGACCTTGCCGTCGGATGCGAAGGTGTAGCTCAGCATACCCATGCCATCGCTCCAGGTTCCGCTCAGCCCCTGGCTGCAGGCAGCAAGCAGGGCTACCAAGGCAACGATCAGCAACTTCCTCATGCAACACTCCAGTAATGCCCACCGCACCAGCGGCGTATCCACGGGCATTCTGGCACAGGCCCAATCACGCTAGGCTAGCGCCGTTCGCAACGGAGTCCGGCACCATGGTTCGTATCCTGATATCGCTTTGCCTGCTGGCCCTGCTGGTGGGCTGCAGCACCTCGCCCACCGCAACTGCTGGCGCCAGCGCGGAGGCACAAGGTCGGTTTGTTGCCCGCCAGCTGAGTTTCGAGGGTCGCGAGTTCCGCTATCAGGTGTTCGTACCTGCCGCTTCCGCGACTGCGGAAGGCCCTCGCCCCTTGCTGCTGTTCCTGCATGGCTCGGGCGAGCGCGGCGACGATGGCCGCAAACCCCTGCTGGCTGGTGTGGGGCCATGGCTTGACGAGAATCGCGAGACGTTCCCGGCACTGGTGGTATTCCCGCAGGTACCCGAGGGTGAAGAGTGGCGCGGCCGCAATGCGCGCATGGCGCTTGCCGTGCTGGATGCCGCCAGCGCCGAGTTCGCTGCCGATCCGCGCCGCATCTATCTCAGTGGCATCTCGATGGGCGGCTACGGCAGCTGGGAGCTGGCCTTGACCCGTCCCGACCAGTTTGCCGCGCTGGTACCAATCTGCGGTGCGTTGCGCGCGCCGCGTGCCGAACGCCCCGGGCTGGTGGTCGACCAGGTCGCGGCGGAGGACGATCCCTACCAGAGCACGGTCAGCCGCCTGCGCGATGTACCCACCTGGATCTTCCACGGTGCGCTGGATGAGCTGGTGCCCACCACCGATGACCGAGCCATCGCCGCCGCCAGCCAGCGAATGGGCGCGAACTTCCGCTATACCGAGTACCCCGGTGTCCACCACAACGCCTGGGACCCGACCTACCGCAATCCCGCTATGTGGCAGTGGCTGTTCGCTCAACGGCGGCCTGCATCACCATAGCTGCCTGAGCCTGCGCGGCCGTTGTGCGGGCAGCATGGGTGCACTCCGGACCGAACTGCGATAGCGTGACCGTTATCACGTATCTATAGACCCACCTACACCTGCCCTGCACGGCAGGGATCGGACAGTTGCAGGTGACGCTTCACGCGTCATCTCGCTCCCAGGTACACGGAGTTCGTGCCATGAAAGGGCCACACCATGCCTGCAATCCTGCAGGTACAGCGGTGTAATGCGCTAAGCTGGAATGGAAACCGGAGACTCACGCTTGGCAACTAACGCATCGGCAACGCTGGACCCGTTGCCGCGCACCCGTGGTCTGTACTCCCGGTTGCACCTTCTGATCCTCGCCACGCTGCTTCCACTGCTCGTGATCGGCGCTTTTGCGGTCTGGAATGCAGCGCGCGACTACCGCCAAAGCTCCGAACAGCGCCTGCAGGAGACCGCCACAGCGCTTGCACGCGGCGTGGATCAAGGCATCGAGGACAACGTCAACCAGCTGCGCCTGCTGTCGCTGCTGGCACCACAGTTGCAGGAGACCGCCCCCGAGCTGCAGGCGTGGGCACGCGAGAATCCGGATATCCGGCTGATCCAGGACGACGGCGAAGATGCCCGGACATTACCGTCGGGGCTGCTGTACGACGCGCGTCGCGAAGGCAAGGTGCAGGTCTCGGATCTGTTCACCAATGCCATCACCAGGACTCCGGAAGTGGCTATCGCCCTGCCCTTTGAAGATGGTGACGGCACGCGCGTGCTGACCATGGTGCAGCCCTCCAACCGCCTGATCGCCAGCATCATCGGCAACGGTACGGACCAACACCTGCTCGCGGCGGTGGTAGACAGCAATGGCGTGATAGCGGCACGCACGCTGTCGCCGGAGCGTTACATCGGCAAGCGCGTGCCCGACTGGCGGGCACTGCAAGTCAGCAACGGCCAGCAAGGCCTGATCGATGCCAGCAGCAAGGAAGGCACTCCGGTGATCTTCGCCTTCCACCGGCTGCAGGCCGCACCGGGATGGACCCTGGTGGTTGGCGAGCCACAGCAAAGCTTCCAGGCACGCTGGCAGCAGCCACTGCTCGGTATCATTTTCGGCGGCATCGTTGCTGCCATCATCGCCCTGCTCTGGGCCAACGCCATCGCCCGCAGCATCCTGCTGCCGATCCGCGCATTGGCACAGCGCAGCCACAGCATCGTCGCCAACATGGCGGAACTGCCGGACCCCAAACCCTCGCGTATCCGCGAGGTGCACAGCCTGCAGCGCAGCCTTAGCGGCACTGTGGATGCCCTGAAGAAAAGCGCCGACGAAGCCCGCGCCCTGGCCCGCGACCTCAAGGCCAGCGAGCAGCGTTACCGCGCGGTGGCCGAGGCCGGCGCACTGGTGCTGTGGCAATCCGATCGCAATGGACAGGTGCTTTCGGCAACCGGCTGGCGCGAACTCACCGGGCAAGCCAATGAACGTGCCCTAGGCAAGGGATGGTTGCGACGGGTCAACGAGGATGACCTGCCGCAGATAGAAATCGCCTTGGAACAGAGCTTCACCGCCGCTGCCGCCAGCTCGTTGGACGTCGAGTTCCGCGTGCTCGACCTGCATGGCAAGTGGCGCTGGCTACGCGCGCGTGGTGCGCGCATCGGCCACAGCCTGAGCAGCTGGGCAGGCGTACTGGAGGATGTCGATGCACGCCGGCAGGCGCAGGCGCGCATCGCCTACCTGGCCCAGCACGACCCACTGACCTCGCTGCCCAATCGCACCATGCTGTTCGAGCGCCTGGACCAGGCCTTGATCGCCGCCCGTCGCGGCCATCACAGCGCCTTGCTGCTGCTGGACCTGGATCGCTTCAAGGACGTCAACGACAGCCTTGGTCATCCGACTGGCGACCATCTATTGCAGGAGGTCGCACAACGCGTGCTGGCCTGCGTGCGCGGCAACGACCTGGTCGCACGCCTGGGCGGTGACGAGTTCGCGATCCTGATGGCAGCCGAGAGCCGTGCGCCCGAGGCCGCCTCGGCGTTGGCCGCGCGACTGATCGCAGAGCTTGGCCGCAGCGTCGAGCTGGAAGGCCACCAGTTCGCGATCAGCACCAGCATCGGCATCGCCCTGATCGACGACCAGGCCAAGGGCGCCGATACCCTGATGCGCAATGCCGACCTGGCCCTGTACCGGGCCAAGGATGAGGGCCGCAGCTGCTATCGCTTCTTCGAAGCGGAGATGGACACCCGCATGCAGCGGCGCCGGCAACTGGAGACCGAGCTGCGCACCGCCTTGCTGCAGCAGCAGTTCGTGCTGCATTACCAGCCCTTGGTGGACCTGCAGAAGCGCCAGGTCAGTGGCTTCGAGGCCCTGCTGCGTTGGAACCATCCGCAGCGTGGCCTGCTCGAACCCAGCGAGTTCCTCGGCTTGGCCGAAGACATCGGGATGATGGTCGCGCTTGGCGACTGGGTGCTGCGGCAAGCCTTGCTCGATGCCAGCCAATGGCCGCCGCAGATGAAGGTCGCGGTGAATCTGTCGGTATCGCAGCTGGCCCAGGCCAATCTGGCCGACACGGTCGAGCTGGCGCTGGCCGCAAGCGGATTGGCTGCGTCGCGACTGGAACTGGAGATCACCGAGGACGCGCTGATCGCCAATATCCAGGCCGCCTCCGCGCAGCTGATGCGGCTGAAGACGGCGGGTGTGTCCATCGTGATGGACGACTTCGGCACCGGCTACTCCTCGCTCGGCTACCTGCGCGCGTTCCCGTTCGACAAGGTCAAGATCGACAAGTCCTTCATCCGTGACCTGGGCGAACAACACCAGGGCAGCGCCATCATCGGCGCAGTCTCGCACCTGTGCGCCAAACTCGGCATCACCTCCACCATCGAGGGCGTGGAAACCCAGGCGCAGCTGGCCCAGCTGCAGGAAGAACACTGCGCCGAAGGCCAGGGTTACGTATTCGGCAAGCCGATGCCGCTGGCACAGGTGGATGACTTCATCCGCGATTGGCCAAGCCGCTGGAACAAGGACGCGTGGCCCGGAAACATGCGGCCGTGAGCGCTACAACACGCTAGGCCGGCCAACCGTAGCCCGGGTAAGCGCTGCGCACCCGGGCTACGTCGAAGCATCATCAGCGCCCGGGCGCGCCCGGCCGGCCCTGACGAAAGCCGCCTCAGTTGACGCCGCGGATCGCCAGGGTCAAAGCGAGCACGCTCAGGATCACCGCGATGGTGCCATCCAGGATCCGCCAGGTGGACGGCTTGGTGAACAACGGCGCCAGCATCCGCGCGCCCAGGCCCTGCACCGTCAGCCACACGCCGCTGGCGGTGACCACGCCGGCCGCAAAGGCCATGCGCGACTCGCCGAAGTTATCGGCGATCGAACCAATGACCATCATGTCCAGCCAGAAATGCGGGTTGATGATGGAGAAACCGGCCGCCGCCATCAGCGCGGTGCGCAGCGACTGCTCGCCGTTGTCGTCCAGCTTCATGCCACCGCCGCCCGACACAGCCCGGCGCGCCGACTGCAGCGCATACCAGGTCAGGAATGCCACGCCGCCCCACAGCAGCACGGTGGTCAGCCACGGCAGCTGCGCGGTCAACTGGCGCAGGCCGGCGACGCTGGCGAGGATGAACACTGCATCGATCGCGAAGCACGTGGCGATGATCGGAATCACGTGCTGGCGCATGATCCCTTGGCGCAGGATGAACGCACTCTGCGCGCCAACGATGGCGAACAGACCGATACCGATACCGGCACCACTGAACCAGGCACTGCCTGCAGCTTGGGCGGAAATAACCGAAAACATGGGGGAAAACTCTTCTAACTGGGGGATGGACGCTGCGGGAGAACCCACCGGCACGTCCGGATGCGGCAATTGTCGCAATGCAGCAAGGAAAAGTAGAGCTAAACTTCGTTAACCATCATTAGCAGAACTTAATATGCGCATCGATCATGCCCAGCTGCGGGCCTTGGCCGCCGTCATCCGCGAAGGCAGCTTCGAGCGCGCGGCGCTGTCACTGAACGTCACCGCCTCGGCGGTCTCGCAGCGGATCAAGGCACTTGAGGACAGAGTCGGCAAACTGCTGATCAAGCGCACCATCCCCACCGAGGCGACGCTGGAGGGCCAGGTACTGGTGCAGCTGGCCGAACAGACTGCCCTGCTTGAACGCGATGCCTTCGAGCGCATTGGCCTCAGCGATGCCGAGCTGCCACGGGCCAGCATCCCGGTGGCAGTCAACCACGACAGCATGGAAACCTGGTTCCCGGAGGCGGTGCAGATCTTCTCGCAGAGCACCTCGACCACCCTGGACCTGCACACCGAGGACCAGGACCATACGGTCGCCCTGCTGCGCCAGGGCGCGGTGATGGGCGCGGTCACCACCTTGCCCGAGCCGGTGCAGGGCTGCCAGATCCACGCGCTGGGCAGCATCCGTTATGCGGCGACCTGCACTCCGGAATTCCACGCCCGCCATTTCGCCAAGGGCGTGACCGCACAGGCATTGGCGCAGGCGCCGGTGCTGGTGTTCAACCGCAAGGACGATATGCAGGCCCGTTACGCGCAGCGCCTGGCCGGGGTCGAACAGCCGCATAACGCGCCGACCTGGTGGATTCCCTCCACCCGCGCCTTCGTCCACGCCAACCTCGGCGGGCTCGGCTGGACCATGAATCCACTGCCGCTGGTGCGCAGGCACCTGGAAAGCGGACGACTGGTCTACGTCAAGGCGCGCGCCTGGGAAGACGTGCCGCTGTACTGGCAGCACTGGAAGGGCGAGGTCAAGACCATGGCCTTGCTGACCCGCGCCATCCTGCAGGCCTCGACCATGCTGGTGCGCAAACGCAAGTAGGTCCTGCGCTCGTGCTGCACTGCAAGTTTCCCTAAAGGACACTGCCAGCGCTGGCGGCTGCGGCGGATGCTGGGTTGATCACAACGCACACCCACCGGAGCTGCCAGATGTCGAATGCACGATCTGTCCCCGTTGTTTCCTCGTGGCTGCTCGGCGCGTTTGCCGCGCCACTGGCCGGCGCCATGCTGATGCTGCTGCCGACCAGCGCCAAGGCCCTGGACTGCGGCAGCAACAATGGCTACACCTGTACCGGCACGGCCAGCCAATATGCAGGCGGCTTCAATCCCGGCGTCGGCCAGGGCGGCTTTGGTGGCGGCAGCTGCACGGCGAGCAAGACGCCGGTGGTGTTCATCCACGGCAACGGAGACAGCGCGATCAGCTTCGACATGCCCCCCGCCGCAGTCAGCGGCTACACCGCCCCGCCGCGTTCGATCTACGCCGAGCTCAAGGCCGCCGGCTACAACGACTGCGAGCTGTTCGGCGTCACCTACCTGAGCGCCAGCGAGCGCGCCGCGCCGCAGAACAACTACCACTCGCCAGCCACCTACCAGGTGCTCAAGACCTTCATCGACAAGGTCAAGGCCTACACCGGCAAGAGCCAGGTCGACATCGTCACCCACTCACTGGGCGCAACCATGGCCTTGGCATCGATCAAGTACAACGCCAACCAGGCCAGCGTGCGCCGCTTCATCAACATCGCCGGCGGCCTGCGCGGCCTGCAGACCTGCCGCAGCACCGGCTACCAGTCGGCACTGGCGCCCACCTGCAATGCCGAGGCCTACGTCTTCCCGTACAACTACTACACCTTCGGCCTGTACCCGAGCACCGGCGTGACCTACTACGGTTACAACCGCTGGACCGGCAGTGGCAGCGGCAGCCTGCGCAGCTTCCCGGCCAGCTATACCGGCATCCGCTTCTACACCATCACCGCCGGCGCGCGTGACCAGGTGCATTGCTTCACCACCAGCTACAGCGCCGGCTGCGCCGACGGTGCACTGTTCAACAGTGCCACCAATGTCTACGCACAGGTGGATATCGGTGCCGGCAGCAGCGCCTACAGCTTCGACTGGGACTGGAGCGACGGCAGCCCGTACAACTTCGGCGGCGGTGACACCAGCAGCGGCGTTGGCCATTTCCGTTCGAAGAACAACGCCGGCCTGATCGTGCGCAATATGCTGACCAGCGATTGCACCAGCAATTGCGCGGCCGGTTACAGCGGCGTGTACGGGCCGGCGGTCAATCGTTGAACCGCGCCCTCAATTGAAATACAGCGACACGCCGACACCACCCTGCCAATCGGTGGTGTCGGCATCCAGCCCGCGCAGCAAGGATGCGTCCAGCTGCAGGCGCGGCGTCGCCATCCAGGTCACACCGGCTCCGGCCGCACGCATGTACTGCGCGCCGGTGCCATAACCGGCTTCGATGTAGGCAGACAACTGCGGCCGCAGCGCGAATCCGTAGCTGGGCGAAAACAACCAGCCGCTGCCGTCATCGCCCCATTGCCGGTCGACGTAGAACGCCACGCTGCTGTCGCGCGGCAGCGCCCATGCCACGGTCACACCCAGGTCGTAGTCGTGCCCGCCACCGCCCAGCGGTGCCCTGCCCCATGGCAGGCTGGCGCCGGCTTTCACCGCCAGCGACAGTTGTTCTCCGGCCATGGCAGGCGCCCATTTCAGCGCGACATTGCCGTCACCACCGCCGCTCTCCCGAACCCGGATTCCGTTACCGCGTACACGTAGTCCGCTCCAGCTGTCCGCGCCAAGTTGCAGCTCCAGCGTACTGGCGATACCAAGGCGCAACAGCGTGTCCGTGGTCCATGCAGTTGTGGTGACCCCATCGCTGCGATCACGGCTGGCATCGGGCAGTCCCTGCTCCCAGACAAACCCGCCCTTGCCGACCGTACTGGTGGAGAAGCCGATGCCGGGCCGGTCGAATTCCGGCGCGTATTCAGCCTTGGCCTGGCGGCTGGCCAGCGCAAGCAATGCGAACAGCAAGGGCGAGGTTTTCATGTCCGCCATGTTCCATAAGCGGCTGCTTGGCGATGTGAACGTCCGTTCGCGATGACGGCTCGCCAGCTAATGAAAAGCCCACCCGCTTGCGCCGGGTGGGCTTTGCTCAATCCTGCGGACGCGAAACTTCAGCCATGCGCCAACGCGTAATCCAAAGCGCCGGTTACAGCCGCCACCTGCGCATCATTGCACTGCTGCGGCGTCGCCTTGGGGCTGTCCGGATAAACTTCGGTGGTGGTCGTGTAACGCGCACCGCTGACGCTGGCGCACAGGCCCAGCGCCTTCAGCGGATACTCGATGACGCCCTCTGCCACCACCGTCGAACCAATGATCTCGCCACGCTGGTCGGCCGGTGCCAGGTGGGTGACCTTGGCGACTTCCGCATTCACCGCCTGCTGGAACTGCGGCTGGCGGTTCTCGGTGTCATCCACCAGGTAGAAGCCATCCGGAATCTCGCCCGGCTCGAACGGCTTGCCGTCACGTGCGGCCAGCGCCGGACGGAATTCGGTTTCGTCGGTGTCGGTGGTTTCGTGCAGATCGATATGCATCAGCACGCGCCCGTGCAAAGGCGCAACCAGGGCCATTAGCGCGGCAGATTCCTGTGCCGGGCTGTTGTCCACGAAAGAGCGGTTCGGATCCAGCGCCAATGCATTCCAACGCTGGATACGCTCATAACCCCACGGACTGACACAGGGCGCGACCAGCAGGTTGCAGCGCCCTGCATAGCTGGCGGCGCACTGGTCGACGAACTGCAAGGCACCCTGCACACCGCTGGTTTCGTAGCCATGCACGCCACCGGTAACCAACATCACCGGCAAGGCCTCATCCCAGTTGCGACTACGGATGGCAAACAGTGGATAGCGACCCGACGGGTAGTCCAGTTCGCCGTACTGGGTGACATCGAAGCACTCGCGCAGCGCATCGATTTTTTTCACCACCTCATCTACATAGCTGCGCTGCACCTGCTGCTGGTCCAGCCACTGCGCGCGCTCCTGCGCGCCCCATGGCTTACCGGGGGTACCAATGGGATAGAAAGCGGCATCAATGCTCATGCGCAGATCTCTTCAATACGGAGGATGGCGCGCACTGTACACCCAAGCCGAGGAAGCTTCAGGCTGCGCGGCGCATTGCATGAACGCAGGTTCAATCGCGCCGGGCGCTTTTCACCTCGAGTTTCATTGCGTGGGTGCAGGCTGAACACACATTGGCGCAAAGCTGCGCTGCCAATAACAGGAGTACCGACATGGGCAAGCTTCATATCACCCTGGCCTCGGCCGTTGCCGCGAGTGCAATGCTTCTCTCCGCCGGCGCCAACGCACAAACCTATGGCCCCCGCGATGAAGGCCGCCGTTTCAACGATGGCAGCCGCGTGGTCTGCAACAAGGTGGAAGTTGCGAACAACGCGCGCGACCAGAACCGAGTTGCCGGCACCGCCACCGGCGCCGTTGTCGGTGGCCTGCTCGGCAACCAGGTCGGCAAGGGCAATGGCCGCAAGCTGGCTACGGTCGGCGGCGCGGTAGCCGGCGGTCTTGTCGGCCGCAACGTGCAGGGCCGCAACCAGGAGCGCAACGGCCAGCGCGTGGTCGAGACCCGCTGCGAACGGGTTTATCGCTGACCGATCCAGCACCATGTAAAGCAACAAAGGCCCCGTCAGGGGCCTTTGTTTTCAACGATGGCGGTGATCAGGCCTTGCTTTCGAGCAGACGGGCGATGTCCTCATCCTTCTGCTGCCACAGGCCATTCATCCATTGCTGGAACTGCGCGCGGAAGTTGCGGTCGTCCTGGTAGTTGCGACCGATGAACTCGGCGGGGATCGGCAGCTTGCGCACCAGCACCTTCACCTCCGGCAGGCGGTTGGCCATCAGGTCCATCATCGAAGGAATGCCCTTCGGATAGACAATGGTCACGTCCAGCAAGGCATGCAGGCCCTTGCCCATCGCATCCAGCACGAAGGCAACACCTCCGGACTTGGGCTTGAGCAGGTGCTTGAACGGCGACGCCTGCGATGCGTGTTTGGCTGCAGTGAAACGGGTGCCTTCGACGAAATTCATCACCGACACCGGGATGCTGGCGAACTTCTCGCAGGCCTTGCGCGTCACTTCCATGTCGCGCCGCCCCAACTCGGGGTTCTTGGCGATCTGCTTGCGGTTGTAGCGGCCCATGAACGGGAAATCCAACGCCCACCAGGCCAGGCCCAGCACCGGCACCCAGAACAGCGAACGCTTGAGGAAGAAGCGCAGCAGCGGGATGCGCCGATTGAATACCTTCTGCAACACCAGGATATCCACCCAGCTCTGGTGGTTTGCCAGCACCAGATAGTGCCCGTCGCGGTCCAAGCCCTCGGTGCCACTGACGGTGAAACGGGTTGCGGTGAACGCATGGATCATCGCGCTATTGACTGCGATCCAGCTTTCCGCCAACCCGGTTAACAGCGGATTGCAGGCCCGACGCACCGACTTCAGCGGCAACACCGCCTTGAACAGCGCTACCACGAACAACGGCAGGCAATGGGCCAGCGTATTGATCGCGATCAACGGGAGAATCAGAGCTACACGCAACCACACCATGGAGTAACCGTGGGGAGCGACCCCAAAAACCAAAGAAGCACAGGGTAGCAAAACCGGCGCTTCAGGATTCATCCTGAACCGAAAAAGGCCGCTGAAACATCAGCCAAGTCACGGAAATCACTGGCATTTCGCAAGCTCCGGCCTCGGCGACCGGCTACCCAAGGCCTTGTCTATTGCAGGCTGGTCTGCACCACCTCAACCCGGATACCCGCCTCGGCCATGGCCTGGTTGGCTGCGGCCAGCTTCAGCCGCATGTCCTTGCGGAAGCACTGGTCGATGGCATGTTCGATCTCGGGCTCGCGCGCCATCAACTGCCGCAGCGCGTGCCGCTCCAGTGCCAGGTAGCGGGTCGGCTTGGCGGTGATCACGGTCGCGGTCGCCGGCATGTCGGTCAGCACGCTGATCTCCCCGGACAGTGCGCCGGCCCCGCACCAGCCGACCACGGCCTCGTTCACCGTCACCGCCAGCTCACCGCTGGCGATGAACAACATGTGGCTGGCCTGTTCGCCATGGCGGATCAGCACCTCGCCTACCCCGGCCTCACACCACTGCCCCAGATCGAGAACCCGCCGTGCCTGCGCCGGTTCCACCAAGGGCAGTACCGCCTCGCGGAAGCTGCGCTCCTCGGCGGTGAAGTGAGTGATGCGATTGCGGTAGGCCTGCAAGGACAGCTGGCCCACGTTGACCGCCACGAAGATGACCTCCCAGGTGGCACTGACGTAATCGGCAATCATCACCGAATAGCTGATGCTGAGCAGCCCCGACGCCACCGCAAGGGCGCGCAACCACATCATCCGTGTCATCAGCATCGACAGGATCAACAACAGGTAGCTGGC
Organism: Stenotrophomonas sp. 610A2; assembly: GCF_030549615.1. Lineage (NCBI taxonomy): Bacteria > Pseudomonadati > Pseudomonadota > Gammaproteobacteria > Lysobacterales > Lysobacteraceae > Stenotrophomonas > Stenotrophomonas pigmentata. The sequence continues at coordinate 1,672,994 of NZ_CP130832.1, read as the reverse complement.
GTGGCCAACCATGCCGTCTAGCGAGAGCGCGGATTGCAGGAAGCTGTTCAGGTCCATGCGCCGAGCATGCGGCAAGGCCCGGCCGACCACAATTGGCAGTAGCGGCGCTTCCGGCGCCCGCCCTCCTCGTCCCGGCGCCTGCCAGCATTTGCCGCCCCTGCTACTGGCTGGCATCGCCGGCCACGCACCTCGGACAGCTTGGCCGACGGCGCCTTCCGCCCTCCCTTTCTGGCCCACACAAGCCAGTGCCTGCGTGGGACGCTCCCCGACATACGCTGTAATCTGGAACCGGCATAATCCCAGCCTTCGTATTTGTCGTGTTTGCACATGCCCTTCAAGTTGCCGCTGCTTGGTGAAGTCCTGGACCTGCTCCCCGATGCGGTCTGCATGGTTGCCCCGGATGGCGAACTATTGATGGTCAATGCCGCATTCGAGACCATCTTCGGCTATACGCCCGCCGAGGCCGTAGGCCGCCAGATCATGGATCTGGTGCACCCGGAGGACCGCGCCGCCACCGAGCAGTCGGCACTGGATGTGATGGCGGGCCGACCGCGCTCGAACTTCCGTAACCGTTACATCCGCAAGGATGGCAGCGTGGTCGACATCCAATGGTCAGCCAAATGGCTACCGGAATATGGCATCCGCATCGGCGTCGGCCACGAAGTGACCGCCTTGCGCGGCATCGAACGGCAGCTCGAACACCTGGCCAGCCACGACGCGCTTACCGGCCTGCCCAACCGCTACCATTTGCGCCGCGAGCTGGAAGCCGCGCTTGAGCGCGCGACGCGCAGTGGCGAGGGTCTGGCCCTGCTGTACATCGATCTGGATGGGTTCAAGGCCGCCAACGACCGCTATGGGCATGAAGCCGGTGATCGCCTGCTGCGTGACGCCGCCCGCCAACTGCGCGACGGCCTGCGCCAGAACGACCTGATCGCCCGCGTTGGCGGCGATGAATTCGTCGCCGTGCTGCCTGCCTGTGCCAGCCCCGACCATGCGCTCAATATTGCCTCGGCGCTGCGCGCACGGCTGTCCCTGTTGCAGAGCCTGGGCAGCGATACCCCGCAGATAGACGCAAGCGTGGGCGTGGCCTGCTTCCCTGCCGATGGCAGCGACGCCGATGCGCTGCTGCGCCATGCTGACACTGCCATGTATGCCGCCAAGGCAAAAAAACGGCTTGCTGGCTCCTGAGCCGCCTTGCTGCGGACAGCGTGAACCAGCGTTTTTCGGCGCTCGCAGGCACTGTGCCCTGCCTGACAATCAATGCCATCAGCTGCGGTGTTCCTTCAGATCTTGAAGGAACACCATCAACATCAAGTGTCCCGGCAACTGGCTTGGGTCTTACTTCCAGGCCATCTCGCCCTTGGCGACCTTGGCGCTGAGTTCCAGTGAGGCCTCGCCTTCCAGATCAGGATAGCGCTGCTTCATCGCCGCAATCAGTGCCGCCGAATCCTTGGCCTTGGCCGCTTCTTCATCGAAGGCACGGATGTAACTGGCGGTGAAATCAACCGCCGCCAGGTCCTGCGGTGCGCCCTGCACGAAGTGGCCGGGAATCACCCGCGCCGGTGCCAGATCCTTGATCTGCTGCAACGCGGCCAGCCAAGCCTGGTGTGACTGCGGCGTCTGCGTATCGGCCATGAACACATGCGAGCCGGCGTCCACCAGTACCCCGCCCATCACCGTCCTGATCGAGGGCACCCACAAAGCAGTGCGCTGCGGGCTGGCCCCGTCCAACCCGATCACCTTCAGCTCCTGTCCTTCCAGTTGCAGGCTGTCGCCCTGAAGCGGCGCAGGCACCAGCAGCTGTTTGGGTGCGTTGGCCCCCAATTGCGGCCCCCATACCTTCAGCTTGTCGTCCTTGCTGGCCTGGATATGCGCGATGGTCTGCGGCGTGGCCAGGATCTTCGCGTCAGGGAAGGCGGCGTGCAGGGTCTCCAGACCGAAGTAGTAGTCCGGATCACCGTGGCTGATGTAGATCGTGGTCAGCTTCTTGCCGGAGGCCTTGACCAGCTCGACCAGCTTGGCCGCATCGGCAGTTGAGAACTGCGCATCGACAAGTACCGCATCGCTGGCACCGGTCAGCAGTTCCGAGGACACCGCGAAGATGGCATCCGCACCGGGGTTGAACACGTCCACCTTGAGCGGCTGCTGGGTGGCTTCCGGCAGGTCGTCCGTTGCCGGCGTCGCTGCTGGAGGCGCCACTGTAGCTGCACCATCGGGCGTTGTCGGCTTCCCGCACCCTGCCAGTGCCAGCGCCATTGCCGCCACCAATGCCGCGTACTTCATGCCTTCAACGTTCATTGCATTGCTCCAGCAAACCATGGATGAGAACAAGCTGCGCACGATACGCCTCCTTCGGGCCGACGACCGCGCGTTGATGGCAATGCTGGCAACAATTCCGTTATCCAGCCGTTAAAGCATGGATCCGCCGCCGCTTACCTGTGTCTCACATGCCTTCCCTGGAGCCCGCATGCGATCATCCATGCACCCAGACATCGCTACCCGCAATGACCGCCGAACAGCCAGACCTTGAAGCCATCCATAACCGCGCTTACCTCGCCGTCGATGAAGGCGAATTGAAAGCCGCCACGCAGAACTTTGATCTGTTGCTGCAGCAACACCCCGACAACCCGTTCTATCACTACATGCGCGGCCTGACCTTGAAGTACCAGATGGAATGGGCCGGCTCCTTGCGTGACAACCTGCAGGCGATCGAGCTGGCGGAGGAATTCAGCCAGGCCCAGCATTGGAACGCTGCCATCGCCGCAACGGGTCTTGGCCAGTGGGCGACGGTGCGCAAACTGTGGGCTGCTTGCGATATCACGCTGCCCGAAGGTGACGGCCCGATCGATGCCAATTTCGGCGTCGCTGTTGTGCGCCTGAATCCGTGGAATGGTGGCGAAACGGTGTTCATGCGCCGCATTGATCCGGTACGGGCGAGCATCCTCAACGTGCCACTACCGGAAAGCGGCCACCGCTTTGGCGACATCGTGCTGCACGACGGTGCACCCACTGGCTCACGCTTCGATGGCGAGCGCGAGGTGCATGTGTTCAACGAGCTGGAGCGACTGGAGCCGTCCGGGTTCCAGACCTTCGTGGTGTTCGTGCGCGCGGACAGCGCCGAAGATATCGACGCGCTGCTACGCGCAAGTGCACCGGGCATCGGCTACGCCGAAGACTGGACCCGCAGCATCCGCCACTACTGCCTGCGTTGCAGCTACGGTGCGCCGCACAGCCATGCCCAGGAAGCGAAAGAAGAAGGCGAAGCGCAATGGCAGCACGAACGCAATCTCGGGATTGCCGCGCAGAGCCGGCTGTCGGTCGAGAAACTGTTGAAAGACTGGGCCGCAGGCAATGCCGGTCGTCATCTGGACGCCATCGAAACCCGCGAGTGTCCGCAGCCGGTGCGCGAAGACGGTCATGCCTGGTGGTTGTCGCCCGAGGATGAAGATCAGGACGAAGACGCGCAAGGCGACGAAGAAGAATAAGCCTCGCGCAGTGACGACGTGACGGCCGACCGCCACGTCGTCGCGCGCCTCACGCGCCGGTCAGCACCGGCGCCAGCAGCCGGAAGGTCCCGGCATCGGCATCCATTTCGACTCTGCCGCCGACCGGCACGATGAACTGCTCCTTGATGTGGCCGATCATCGCGCCGCGGTAGGCCGGGATCTTCAGCGGCAGGATGTAGTCGTCGAAGATCTGGTCCAGGGTCAGCGAGCCATAGCCGTCGCCCGGCGAGCAATCGGTACACTCGCCGAAGATGAAGCCGGCAATCTTGTCCAGCGCCCCCATCAGCTTCAAGGTACTGAACATGCGATCGATGCGGTAAGGCGCTTCGGCCACGTCTTCCAGGAACAGGATCTTGCCAGTGAAATCCGGCAGATAAGGCGAGCCAGCGAGTGCGGTGAGCACGGTCAGGTTGCCACCGATCAGTTCTCCTTGCGCCTTTCCACCTCGGATGGTCAGCGTGCGGTTGTCGCGCGGCACCAGTTCGTCGTCGCTTTCGCTGCGGTTCTGGTACTGCATCAGCTCGCGCTTGAAGAACACGCGCTCGAACTGATCGACGTTGAAGCGATTCCAGCTTCCAGCACCGATCTGGCCGTGAAAGGTGACCAGCCCGGTCTTGGCCTGGATCGCGCAATGCAGCGCGGTGATGTCGGAGTAGCCGAGCAGCACTTTGGGATTGGCGCGGATGCGGTCGTAATCGAGCAGCGGCAACAGCCGTGCTGCACCGGAGCCGCCGCGCACGCAGATGATTGCCTTGACCTGCTTGTCGCCGAACATGGCATTGAGATCGCCGGCACGCTCGGCATCGGTGCCGGCCAGGTGGCCATGGCGGGCGGCGTAATGCGCGCCGGTCTTGACCACAAAGCCCAGCGCTTCCATTGCCTCGCGCGCCAGTTGCAGGCTGAGTCGCTCGCTGCTGGCCGAGGACGGACTGACCAGGCCAACGGTATCGCCCTTGTTGAGGCCCGCGGCCAGCAACTGCCCGCGGGTGGCGGCCATCGCCCCCTGCAAGCCAAGCAGCGGCACCGCCGCCGCCAGCGCCGTACCACCGATGAAACGACGTCGATCCATGTTGCTACCTGTTACCGGAATGTCAGCCCAAGGGTAACAGCGCACCGCGACGCCTGTAGAGCCGAGCCATGCTCGGCTGGGATGGTTCCAACCGTAGAGCCGAGCCATGCTCGGCTGGGATAGTTCCAACTGTAGAGCCGAGCCATGCTCGGCTGGGGCTTTACCGGGAAGGCCCCTGCCGAGCATGGCTCGGCACTACAGCTCTGGTACTTACATATTGCGGCGGTACTCGCCGCCCACGTCGTACAGTGCGTGGCTGATCTGGCCGAGGCTGTGGGTCTTCACGGCCTCGATCAGCGCTTCAAACACATTGCGGCGATCACGTGCGGTCTTCTGAAGGTAGCCCAGACCGTGGCCATCGTGCACTTCATCCGTCGAAGCCGCGCCTTCGATCTCATGCGAATGCGAAGTCTCACCCGCCGGCGCCAAGCCATTGCGGTTGCGCTGCCAGGTGTGCACGTTCTCGATCTGCTGGCCCTTCTCCTCCTCGGTCGAGCGGATCAGCTCGATCTCGGTGGCCACTTCGCCGGCATGCTCCTTGGGCAGGAACATGTTCACGCCGACCAGCGGCAGACTGCCATCGTGCTTCTTGTGCTCGTAGTACAGCGACTCTTCCTGGATCTTGCCGCGCTGGTACATGGTGTCCATCGCGCCGAGCACACCACCACGCTCGCTGATCGCTTCAAACTCCTTGTACACCGCCTCTTCGACAATGTCGGTGAGCTTGTCGACGATGAAGCTGCCCTGCCACGGGTTTTCGCAGAAGTTCAGCCCCAACTCCTTGTTGATGATCATCTGGATCGCCACCGCGCGGCGCACGCTTTCTTCGGTCGGCGTGGTGATCGCCTCGTCGTAAGCGTTGGTGTGCAGGCTGTTGCAGTTGTCGAACAGCGCATACAGCGCCTGCAGCGTGGTGCGGATATCGTTGAACTGGATCTCCTGCGCGTGCAGCGAACGACCAGAGGTCTGGATGTGGTACTTCATCATCTGCGAGCGCTCGTTGGCGCCGTAACGCTCACGCATCGCGCGGGCCCAGATACGCCGCGCAACCCGGCCGATCACCGTGTACTCCGGGTCCATGCCGTTGGAGAAGAAGAACGACAGGTTGGGTGCGAAGTCATCGATCTTCATCCCACGTGCGAGGTAATACTCGACGATGGTGAAGCCATTGGACAGGGTGAAAGCCAGCTGGCTGATCGGGTTCGCACCGGCCTCGGCAATGTGGTAGCCCGAGATCGACACCGAGTAGAAGTTGCGCACCTTGTGGTCGACAAAGTACTGCTGGATATCACCCATCATCCGCAGCGCGAACTCGGTGGAGAAGATGCAGGTGTTCTGCGCCTGGTCTTCCTTGAGGATGTCGGCCTGCACCGTGCCGCGCACCGTGGACAGGGTTTCTGCCTTGATCCTCGCATAGGTCTCGGCGTCCACCAGCTGGTCACCGGTGACGCCCAGCAGCGCCAGGCCCAGGCCATTATTGGTGGGCGGCAGCTCGCCGTGGTACTGCGGACGTGAGCGGCCTTCGAAGAGTTCCGCGATCTTCTGTTCGGCCTCAGCCCAGCGCGCGGCATCTTCCTGCAGATACTTCTCGATCTGCTGGTCAACGGCAGTGTTCATGAACATCGCCAGGATCATCGGTGCCGGGCCGTTGATGGTCATCGACACCGAGGTAGTCGGCGCGCACAGGTCGAAGCCGGAATACAGCTTCTTCATGTCGTCCAGCGTGGGGATGTTGACGCCGGAATTACCGATCTTGCCGTAGATATCCGGGCGCGGCGCCGGGTCTTCGCCATACAGGGTGACGCTGTCAAAGGCGGTGGACAGACGCGCAGCCGGCTGGCCGACACTCAGGTAGTGGAAGCGGCGGTTGGTGCGCTCCGGCGTGCCTTCACCGGCAAACATGCGGATCGGGTCCTCGCCGCTGCGGCGGTACGGGTAGACACCGCCGGTATACGGATAGGAACCGGGCAGGTTTTCCTTCTGCAGGAACACCAGCAGCTCGCCCCAGCTACGGTAGGTGGGCGCGGCAATCTTCGGGATCTGCTGGTGGCTTAGCGATTCGCGGTAGTTCTCGACGCGGATGGTCTTGCCGCGCACCTGGTATTCGTTGACCGGATCGGTGATCGACTTCAGTCGTGCCGGCCACTCACGCAGCAGGCGCAGCGCGTCAGAGTCCAGCGACTGCACCGCGTCGTTGTAGCGCTGGCGCAGGGTACGGATGCTGTTGTCGACGCCCGCGTCAGTGAGCGCGTCAACTGGATACAGATCCAGGGCGCCCGGCTGCGCTGCATCACCCAGCTCCTTCAGCGCCTGCCAAAGACTCTGCGCACGCTCGGCCACTTCTGCCTGCGATTCGATGCGGGCGTTGATACCGCGGCCCTGCTCGGCGATCTCGGCGAGGTAGCGCACGCGGGCACCTGGGATCAGCACCGTCGCGCGGGGTTCTTTGAGGGTGGTGTCGATGTTGGGAGCAAGATTAATGCCGGGATCAAAACCGGGGTCAGAGTCCGGTTTTGCAAGCAAAACCGGACTCTGACCCCGGTTTTGATCTTGCTTGTCACCCAACAATCTGCACAGATTCACAAACATCCAGCTGATACCCGGATCATTGAACTGACTGGCGATCGTCGGATACACGGGCACATCCTCGTCCTTCATGGTGAAGGCGACGCGGTTGCGCTTCCATTGCTTGCGCACATCACGCAGCGCATCTTCGGCGCCGCGCTTGTCGAACTTGTTCAGCACCACCAGCTCGGCGTAATCGAGCATGTCGATCTTTTCCAGCTGGCTGGGGGCGCCGAAGTCGCTGGTCATCACGTACATCGGGAAGTCGACCAGGTCGACGATCTCCGAGTCACTCTGGCCGATACCGGCAGTCTCGACGATCACCAGATCGAAGTGCAGCGACTTCAGGAAACCGATGCAATCGCGCAGCACCGTATTGATCGCCGCATGCTGGCGACGGGTCGCCATCGAACGCATGTAGACGCGCTTGGAACGCAGCGAGTTCATGCGGATGCGGTCCCCCAGCAGCGCACCGCCGGTACGACGCCGGGTCGGATCAACCGAGATCACTGCGATGCGCATCTGCGGGAAGCTGGCCAGGAAGCGATTGAGCAGTTCGTCGGTAACCGACGACTTGCCTGCGCCACCGGTGCCGGTGATGCCGATGACCGGCGTCTTGCCTGAGGCCAGCTGCCACTGCTTGCGCAGCAAGCCCAGCTCGGTCTCACCGTGATTGCCGTCCTCCAGCTGCGACAGCACCCGGCCGATGCCGATTTCATCGTCGATCGAAGGCACATCTGCATGCGCATCGCGGGCAGCGTCTTCGCGGGCCTTGCCTGCGCGCGCCACCACGTCCTCGATCATCTCCACCAGTCCCATCTTCATGCCGTCGTTGGGATGGTAGATGCGCTCCACCCCATAGGCTTGAAGCTCGCGGATTTCTTCGGGAGTGATGGTGCCGCCGCCACCGCCGAACACCTTGATATGACCAGCGCCACGCTCCTTGAGCATGTCGACCATGTACTTGAAGTACTCCACGTGCCCGCCCTGGTAGGACGACAGCGCGATCGCATCGGCGTCTTCCTGCAGCGCGGCACGTACCACGTCTTCCACGCTGCGGTTGTGGCCGAGGTGGATCACCTCCGCGCCCTGCGCCTGGATCAGGCGGCGCATGATGTTGATGGCCGCATCGTGGCCATCGAACAGGCTGGCGGCGGTGACGAAGCGCAGCGGGGTGGTTTCAGGCTGCGTCTGCGGGAGCTGGGAGGCGGGGGTACTCATGGCCGTGCAACATCCGGTTTCTATTGCAACCAATCATAGAACCGCCGCCCCCGCAGGTCAGGTTGCAGCGCAGCGTGACCTTTTGCGGGTTTGCGCTATCGATGGGCACGGCGGCCGCCGTTTCCGGCAAAGTGAGGGGCCAAGGCGGGTAGCCCGGCCTGAACATTCCCCTGACGGGAATGGATTAGAATGGCGCATCCGCGACCCGTCACCACCCCGACGAAGTCGCATTTTTTGTTTTCCGGCCAGCCATTTGGCCACACGATCACTGACGTTGTGGCAAACACGCCATCGGAGCCCGCATGCTGTTCGACACCCTCGAGACCTCCGGCCATGAGCAGGTCCTGTTCTGCCAGAACCGCGATGCCGGCCTGAAAGCCATCATCGCCATCCACAACACCACCCTGGGCCCGGCCCTCGGTGGGGTGCGCATGCGCCCCTACGCCAACACCGATGATGCGCTGCGCGACGTCCTGCGCCTGAGCCGCACCATGACCTACAAGAACGCCCTGGCCGGGCTGAATGTGGGCGGTGGCAAGGCAGTGATCATCGGCGACCCCCGCACCGCCAAGAGCGAAGTGCTGTTCCGCGCCTTCGGCCGCCAGGTCGAGGCCTTGGCCGGCCGCTACATCACCGCCGAGGACGTGGGCACCGACGTCAACGACATGGAGAACATCTACCTGGAGACCGGTTATGTCACCGGCGTGCACCAGGTCCATGGCGGCTCCGGCGACCCGGCCCCGTTCACCGCCTACGGCGCGCTGCAGGCGCTGATGGCCTCGGTCAAGCGCAAGTTCGGCCATGAGGAAATCGGCAAGCTCAGCATCGCCGTGCAAGGCCTCGGCCATATCGGCATGGAACTGGTGAAATTGCTGCGCGAGCGCGGTGCCAAGCTCTACGTCACCGATCTGGACCCGGTATTGGTGCAGAAGGCCGTTACTGAATACGGCTGTGAAGCGGTCAAGCCCGATGCCATCTATGACGTCGCCGCCGACGTCTTCGCGCCCTGCGCGATGGAAGGCGCCATCGACATGAGTACGTTGGAGCGGCTCAAGGCCAAGGTCATCTGCGGCACCGCCAACAACCAGCTGGCCAGCCATGCGGTTGGCGATGAGCTGTACAAGCGCGGCGTGCTGTGGGCACCGGACTATGCGGTCAATGCCGGTGGCGTGATGAACGTGTCACTGGAGATCGACGGCTACAACCGCGAGCGCGCGATGCGCCTGATCCGCAGCATCTACCACAACCTAGGCAAGATCTTTGACCAGTCCGAGCGCGATGATGTATCGCCGCAGCGCGCGGCCGACCGCATCGCAGAAAGCCGGCTGGAAGCAATCGGCAAACTGAAGATGCCGATGGGCCGTTCGGTGCCGCGCATGAACCGCCTGCGCGGCGAGTAAGCCCTACCGGCTGAAACACGGAAGGCGGGCGATCATCTCGCCCGCCTTCTGCTTTTCTGCCGGCTCAAGCGCTGCCGGATCAGAACGCCTGCTGCAGACGCAACGAGACCTGCCGGTTGTCGCCACGCGGACCGAAGCGCTGGTCATAGCCCAACGACAGCCGCGTATTGCGGGCCAGCCACGAAGCCACTGACAGCCCAAACAAGCCGCCCGAACGCGACGGCTGCAGGCCGGCAATCGGTGCCCAGGCATCCACCCCGACAAAGCTCGCATCCAGGCTCAGGCCATTGTCGCCCAGCGCCTGCTGCCATTCGGCATAGCCGTTGAACGCCACGCGTTTCCACAGGTACTGCCCGCGCAATCCAGCCAAGGCCTGTACGCGACTGCTGCTCCAATCATCGGCGCGCAGGCCGAAGCCGTAGCCCCCCTGTTCGTTGAACGCGCCACCGTCGATGCGCGTGTAGTCGGCACCCAGATACGGCGTCAGCTGCGCCGCACCGTGGCCCAGTCGATAACCGGCCTCGACGCTGCTGGACAGGAAATTGCCGTTGTAACGCGCATGCACGCCAGCACGCTCGGAACCCAGCAACAAACCACGGTCCAGTTCGCGCTGGTACTGGCCAAAGCCCGCCTGACCGAGCACATAGGCATCACCGCGCTGCCAGCCAGCATAGAGCTGCGACTGGGTCTGGCGATCACGACTGCGATCCTGCGCCACACCACTGCTGGCATTGGCATGGGTTTCACCGAAGGCGAAGCCCAGTACGGCGTTGCTGGAGAGCGCGGTTTCGCCACCCATCATCCAGCCGCCTACGCTGTAGTCACTGCCCAGGTAACCGCCCTGCCCACCACCACCGAGGCTGCGCATCCACACGCCACTGGCCGCCGACCGCGTGCTGCCGTCGGCAAACTGGCTGGAAAGCGCACGCCGGTTCATGTCGATACTGTCGAAGGTCATCGCCGTGGCGGTGGCATGGGCTTGCCCGGAGAGACTCTCCAGACTCTGGGCCAGGCCGGCAAATCCACCGCCAACGCCCTGCACCGCCGCTGCCGCTGCGCCAAACGTTGTGGTCTGCAGGCCACTATTGGAGTCCAGCAGTTCGAACGCCTGCTCCACCCGCTGTGCGGCCGACATCGCGCGCAGGCCAACGCTGGCGGTGCTTGCTGCTGCCGTCACACTCACCCGGTCCAACTGCAGCCAGGCGTTGTTGGCGTCATAGCCGTACTGGGTCTGCAGCAAAGTGACGCCACTGGCGCCGGTAGCGGGCGTTGCAAACTGTCCGCTGACGCCGCCAGCTGCATGCAGCAGGTCCTGGCGGCGGCCATCCTGCGGTACATAACCGGCAACCGCGCCACTGACCATCACCCCGCCATCCAGACTCGCAGTGCCGGTGACCTGCAAGGCATTGGAGCCAAGCGCCACCATCAAGCGCGCGCCTGAGCGCTGCACGTAGTTGCCCTCGATCGTTGCCGAACCTTCATTGCTGAGCACGATCACGCTGGCAGCGTTGTCCACGTTACCCACCACACGGGTGGTGCCCCCCATGAACTGCAGTGCCGCAGCCGAAGGATTGGACTGCGCATCGATGCTGACATTGGAGCGGATCGAGCCACCGTCGCGCAGCGCAAGCGTGCCCTGCTGGATGCGGGTAGCACCGGCATAGGTATTGGCCGCGGACAAACCCAGCGAACCGCTACCGGTTTTCACCAGTCCACCCGCGCCACTGATCGGATTGCTCCATTCCGAGTTGAGCCCAAGCTGATTCACGTCGACCTTGATGTCACCCCAGTCGGCCTTGCCCGGCCCCTTCACAGCCTTGCCCACGTTGAGCAGGCCGTAACCGAACACCGCATCCGGGCCGGGATCGCCAAGGTCAGTCGCCGTACCCAGCAGGGTCTGCCGCACCAGGTCATTGTTGAAGTAAGGGAACGCCTGCCACACCAATGCCGCCGCACCGGACACCAGCGGCGCTGCATACGAGGTGCCGCTACCGTAGTAATACGTCAGGTTGTTAGCCGTGCTGTCCTGACCAAGGAACAACGAGGTCCCCGGCGCCACAAGGCAATAATTCTTGGCCACGCCGCAGGCATTGGAGTAATACGCCAATGCGGTGGGCTTGGCCGTATCCAATGCCGCAACCGCCAACCAACCACGTTCCAGATCGGCTGCGGGATAGCTGCCAGGGCTGCCCACCTTGCTCGGCAGCGCTGCCATGTCGGAAGGGTTGGGCTTGGATTCGTTGCCGGTGGCGAACACCACCAGCCCATCACTGTTATTGATGAAAGGACGGTACTCGTTGGCAATATCCGCCGTTACGTTCGGCCGGGTCCAGTACAGGCCGCCCCAGGAGTTGTTCATGATGCGCATGCCGTCACGGATCAGGTCGGCATGGATAGACGCCATACCCAGCGCGCCGGTCACCTCGTTGCCGTTGCCCGAGCCGTCATCGGTTGGCGACTTGTCGGCGATGATGCGCGCGGACAGGATCTGCGCACCCGGCGCAATACCACCCGGCCATTGCCCGGTCGGCGCGCCAGCGGCCAGTTGTGCAACCGTGGTGCCGTGGCCGACCACGTCATCGATCGCCAGGTTGTTCTGCGTTGGGTTTACGTAGGTACGGTTGACCAGCACCCGCCCAGCCAGCGCCGGATGATTGCGCATCACTCCGGAGTCGATCACACCGATGCGGTAGCCCGCCCCGGTCAGGCCCATCGCATGCGCGGCGGGCGTATTGGTGAGCGCCAGATGCGCGTCAAAGGCCGGCTGCGGCGTCACCGGCGGGGTGACCACCGGCGGCGTCGTGGTAGGTGGCGGCGTCACTGGTGGTGTCACCGGCGGCGGATCGGACCTGGTTCCGCCCCCGCCCCCGCAGGCTGCCAAGGCCAACGCCAATGAACTGGCCAGCACGCTGCGCGCTACCCGACCATTTACCGTTGCACTGCTCATTCCCTTAGTTCTCCGTCCTGTGGATCATTTACCAATTCAGGTATTACCTGGTGCAGGTAGCACTCCAGCTACCTTCTATACTGCAACGACAATCCACTGTCTGTGGGGATGTGCCGTTGGTCCAATGTGCCAGACCCTGCAGACGTTCGATAATTGCCGCAAGGTATAACCGAGATTGCTCATGTCCGACATCGTCATCGCCGCCGCCAAGCGTACCGCCATTGGCTCCTTCCTTGGCCAGTTCAACGGCGTCCCCACTCCTACCCTCGGTGCAGCCGCGATCAGCGCGGCCATGCAGCAGTCCGGCATTGCTGCCAGCGACGTGTCCGAAGTCATCATGGGCTGCGTGCTGCCCGCCAACCTGGGCCAGGCACCGGCCCGCCAGGCCGCGCTTGCCGCAGGCCTGCCGACCAGCACCGGTGCCACCACCCTCAACAAGGTGTGCGGCTCCGGCATGAAAGCCATCATGCTCGGCCACGACCTGATCAAGGCCGGCTCGGCCAGCATCGTGGTTGCCGGCGGCATGGAATCCATGTCCAACGCGCCGCACCTGCTGCCGAACTCGCGCACCGGCAACCGCTACGGCAATTTCCAGGCGGTCGATCACATGGCATGGGATGGCTTGACCAACCCCTACGACGGCCAGGCCATGGGCGTGTTCGCCGAAGCCACCGTTGCCAAGTTCGGCTTCACCCGCGAAGAACAGGATGCCTACGCCATCGAGTCGGTGACCCGTGCACAGGCCGCACAGGCCAATGGCGCGTTCAACGACGAGATCGTCGCGGTCAAGGTTGCCACCCGCAAGGGTGAGGTCGAGTTCAACCAGGACGAGCAGCCGGGCAAGTCGGACATCGCCAAGATCCCGACCCTGCGTCCGGCGTTCAAGAAGGACGGCAGCGTCACCGCAGCCAGCTCCTCCAGCATTTCCGATGGTGCCGCAGCGCTGGTGCTGCTCTCCGCCGACGATGCCGCCGCCCGCGGCGTGCAGCCGCTGGCCCGCATTGCCGCGCACGCCACGTTCTCGCAGGAACCGGAATGGTTCACCACCGCACCGATCGGTGCGATCACCAAGGTGCTCGAAAAAGCCGGCTGGAACATCGCCGACGTCGACCTGTTCGAGATCAACGAAGCGTTCGCCGTGGTGGCGATGGCACCGATCCGCGAGCTGGGTATTCCGCATGCCAAGATCAACGTCAATGGCGGCGCCTGTGCATTGGGTCATCCCATCGGTGCGTCGGGTGCCCGCTTGGTGGTTACGCTGGTAAATGCATTGCGCACACGCGGCCTCAAGCGTGGCGTTGCATCCCTTTGCATCGGCGGCGGCGAAGCAACCGCCATCGCCATTGAATTGATTTGATTGAAAAATCTCAGATTTTTTCAAACCTGAATGCGGGACCGCTTGACAGCCGAAATGGGCTTGTCATCATGTTCCCGGCGCGCAATGGCGCGTTGCCTAATTTCACGACGAGGATTCACTAATGAGCATCAACAAGCTGCTGATCGCAATGACCCTGGGTCTGGCCCTGACCGCCTGCTCGAAGCAGGAGCAGGCTGCTGACGCCGCCGCTGCCGCTGACACCGCTGCAACCGAAGCCCAGGGCGCTGCTGACGCTGCTGCTGCCGCCGGCGCTGCTACCGCTGACGCTGCCCAGGCTGCTGCTGACACCGCCGCTACCGCTGCTGACGCAGCTGGCGACGCTGCCACCGCTGCTGCTGCTGCCACCACCGACGCTGCTGCTGGCGCCGCTGCTGACGCTGCCAAGGCTGCTGAAGACGTTGCTGGTCAGGCCAAGGACGCTGCTGAAGAAGCCAAGAAGTAATAACTTCTGCTTCCAAGCTGTTCCAGAAAAGCCGCTGGTTCGCCAGCGGCTTTTTTTATGGCTGCAATTGCATCGAGCGATCCGCAGCCCTGCAGCCGCACTGCCCCGCGTGAACAAGACGCATCGTGCGACGGGGCGTTGACGTGATCTGAATACGCAACCCCCTAGGCTGATCGCATTGGCCCACCCTAGGAGAGTGCAATGAAGCTGTTTGTCCCCGTACTGACCGCAGGCCTGGTGCTGGCCTTGGCTGGCTGCAATGACCGCAATGCCGAGCAGGCCAAGCAGGACGCAGCCGCTGCGGCCGATCATGCCGCCGACGCCGCCAGGAACGCAGCCGAGTCCGCCGCGGACGCCACTCGCGATGCCGCCGACCAGGCCGCTGCAGCCACCCGTACTGCCGCCGCCGAATCACAGCAGGCATTGGACAACGCAGCCGACGCCACTGCCAAAGCCGCAGATGAAGCCTCAGTCGCAGCCAAGGATGCCGCCGCCGATGCCAGCGCCGCCACCGCCGACGCGGCACAGAAAGTCGCCGACCATGCCCACGATGCGGCCAAGGACGCGCGCGAAAAAGCAGACGCCGCCAAGCATTGATAGACTCGCCACGCAGCCGTCATGCCGATGGCGGCTGCGTGGCATTCGCGCGGCAAGCGTGATCCCACTGGGGGCCGGGTGAACACCATCCGGGTGGGCATGTGATCACGCGCACAGGCAGCACAGGCGTATCACCTCGATCATGCAGTCAAGGGCCGGATGCAGAAACGCACAGGCAGTAAATTCGCGCTGGTTTTCTCGGCGCTGGTGTTCGTCGCTATCGGTATTGGTGTATTCGTTGGCGCACGCAGGTTCATCGCCGATGCGCGATTGGTCGCCCACACCCATGAAGTCATCAGCCGGATTGATGAGATCCAGTCGATGGTGCTCGACGCCGAATCGGCCGAGCGTGGTTACCTGCTGACCGGCAGCCAGGCCTATCTGCTCGACTACCAGGTGAGCGTGGAGCGACTGCCGCTGCTGTTGGGCAGCCTCTCCAAGTCGATCCCGGACAATCCCGATCAGGCGCGCAATGCGCTCAAGCTCAACGAGCTGGTGAACCGACGCCTGCAGCAGATCCAGCATGTGGTCGACATCTACGACAGCCGCGGCCTGGATGCAGCGCGCGCAGCCATCAACCAGACCGCCTTCCGTACCACCAGCGCCATCCGCGAGCAGGTGCGGACGATGGTCGAGGAAGAACACGAACGTCTGGTCGAGCGTGCAGCGAGCTCGCGCCGCAGCGCCGACCTGCTGCTGGGGCTGGCCTTCGCCGGCATTCCGTTTGGTCTGGCGGTGGTCGCATCGGTGTACGGCATCCTGCTGTCCGAACTGCGCCGCCGCACCCGCGCCGAACGGCGCGCTGCCAGCGCCAGTCAACAACTGGCGGGCAACCTGGAACAGATCGAGCGCTCCAGCGCCGACCTGCAGACGCTGGGGCGCTACACCGGCCTGCTGCAAAGCTGCGCCAACCCGGAGGAAGCATTGGAGATCAGCGCGCGCACCTTGGAAGCATTGATGCCCAACGTCGCCGGCTCGGTCTATCTGCTACGCGCCTCCAACGACCGCGCCGAGAACATCGTCAGCTGGGGCAAGCCATTGGTGGAAACCAGCGCGACCCTGCCGCCCAGCGATTGCTGGGCGATCCGGCGCGGGCAACCGCATGTGATCGACGACCTGCTGCGCGATGCCAGCTGCCCGCATATCAGCCGGCCTGAGCACGGCCAAAGTGTTGCCACCGCCTGTATTCCGATGTCGGCACAAGGCGTACAGATTGGTTTCCTTTTCCTTTCCGGCGTTGGCCCCGGGCCGTTGCCGCGCTTGAACATCGCCGAGTCCGCGGTCGAGCAGCTGTCGCTTGCCCTGAGCAATCTGCGACTGCGCGAGTCGCTGCGCCTGCAGTCCATCCGTGATCCGCTGACCGGGCTGTACAACCGTCGCTATCTGGAAGAATCGCTGACCCGCGAAATCGCCCGCTGCGGCCGCCGCGATTTTCCGCTGTCGGTGATCATGCTGGATGTGGATCACTTCAAGCAGTTCAACGACACCCACGGTCACGGCGGCGGCGATGCCCTGCTGGCAGCCATCGGCCAGCTGCTGGGTTCGCGCCTGCGCGGCGAAGACATTGCCTGCCGTTATGGCGGCGAGGAATTCACCGTGATCCTGCCCGAATCGGACAGCAGCAGCGCCTTGCGCCAGGCCGAGGAACTACGTTTTGCCCTGTCGCAGATGAGCGTGCCGTTCTCGGGCAAGACGCTGCCGCCGATCACCATCTCACTGGGTGTGGCCACGTATCCCGTCGACGGCGTGGCCGGCCTCACCCTGCTGCGCAAGGCCGACGCCGCGCTGTACCGGGCCAAGCGCAGTGGCCGCAACCAGGTGCTGCGCTTCGACCCTGCGCTGGATGGTGCCGGTTGATCAGGGTTGTGGCGGGGCGCGTTGCAGGAAAGCCGTGAGCGGCCTGGACAGCTGCCGTGTGCGACGGGCTTGATTCTGCAGTTGCGGGCTTGCTCGCGGCTTCAACGCTGTCTGCTTCGCGGCTTACGCCGCTCCCACAAGGCAACGCCTGCAAGCCGGCATTCTGCAGTTGCAGGCCGACTCGCGACTGCATTGCTACTGGCTTCGCGGCTTATGCCGCTCCCACAACGCAACGCCTGCAAGCCGGTATTCTGCAGTTGCAGGCTGACTCGCGGCTGCATTGCTACTGGCTTCGCGGCTTACGCCGCCCCTACAACCGCTCCTACTGGCAAAGCGCGGGCCAGGATGTCTGCGAACGGTGTATCTGCCTGTAGTTGCCCATACACCGGTTGCGATTGGCGCAACCGCGAACGTACGAAGGCCTGCGCCACCGGGCTGTCCGCGCGCAACAACATCGCCGCCTGCAACAGCAGCGCGATATCCACCACCAGCGTGCGCGCATCGGCCTGCAGCAACTCCGTTCCTTGCAGCCGTTCCAGCAGCGCCTGCAGCGCCTTGTCGTAATCATCGTTGCGACCGGCGACCTGCTGCAGTTCGGCCAGCAAGGCCACGCGGGTTTCCGGTTCGCGTTGCAGCGCGCGCAGCACATCCAGGCACTGCACGTTGCCACTGCCTTCCCAGATCGAGTTCAACGGCGCCTGCCGGTACAGCCGCGGCAGCATCGACTCTTCCACATAGCCTGCACCGCCCAGGCACTCCTGCGCTTCATTGACGAAGCCCGGCGCACGCTTGCAGATCCAGAACTTGCCGATGGCCGTGGCGATGCGCGCGAACGCCGCCTGCTGTGGATCCTGCGGCGCGGCATCGACTGCGCGGGCCACGCGCATTGCCAAGGTGGTCGCCGCTTCCGACTCGATCGCCAGGTCGCTCAGCACATTGGCCATCAAAGCGTGCTCGACCAGAAGCTTGCCGAAGCTGCGCCGGTGCCGCGCATGATGCAGCGCCTGCGCCAAGGCCATGCGCATCTGCGCGGCCGAGCCCAGCATGCAGTCCAGCCGGGTCAGCATCACCATCTCGATGATGGTCGCTACACCGCGCCCTTCATCACCAACACGGCGCGCCCAGGCACCACAGAACTCGACCTCGCTGGAGGCATTGGCCCAGTCGCCAAGCTTGTCCTTCAAACGCATCAGATGGAAGTTGTTGCGGCGCCCGCAGGCCAGCCTGCGTGGCATCAGGAAGCAGCTCAAACCGCCAGGTGCCTGTGCCAGTACCAACCAGCCATCGGACATCGGTGCGGAGAAGAACCACTTGTGGCCGACCAGGCTGTACTCGCCCTCTCCGGCCAACGGCGTCGCCAGCGTGGTGTTGCCGCGCACGTCGGAACCGCCCTGCTTCTCGGTCATGCCCATGCCGAGGGTGATGCCCGGCTTGTCGCCGATCGGTACATCGCGCGCGTCGTAGAAAGGTGCGGCGGCCTTGCTGGCCCATTCGGCCAGCGCGGGTTCCTGCCGCAACACCGGCACCGCTGCGTGGGTCATGGTCAGCGGGCAACTGGTGCCTGCTTCGGCTTGGTTGTGCAGATAGCTCAAGGCCGCACGTGCCACATGCGCACCGGGCTGCGCCGAGCGCCAGGACAGCCCGGCAACGCCGCGGGTTTTAGCGGTGGCCATCAGCCGGTGATAGGCCGGATGGAAATCAACGGTATCGATACGGTTGCCTTGCGCGTCGTGGGTACGCAGCAGCGGCCGCTGGCGATTGGCGTCGAAGCCGATCCGGTACAGCTCGCCACCGGCCAGCACACCGTAGTGCTGCACCACCTCCGCGAAGGCTTCCGCGCCTTCGCGCTGCACGCACTGCTGCAAGGCCAGGTCGTCCTGCCACAGATCGCGCTCGGCAAACGGTGGCGGCTGGTTGTCGACGACGTGGGTTTCAAACGGCGGCGGCTGCGGCAGCATGGCGGCGACTCGAGGAGGATCGCCGTTGATTCTGCCGCAAGCGCGCGCCGCCCGCGCGTCGCTCAGCGTTTTGCGGCGACCTCGGCCAGCGCAGCGATGAAATCATCCTGCAGCGCCAGCTTGCCGAACAGGCCATGCTGGGTGCCGCTGAGCACCCTTAGCATATGGCCACGACCGCCCGGCATGCGCCCCATCGGCTTGAACAACAGGTCGCGGCCATTTGCGATCCAATCGTGGTCGGACTGGAAGATCGGCGTCAGCCAGCGACTCCAGAACTGGTACAACCAGACATGTGCCTTGCGCTCGTGCTGGTAACGCGCCAACGCGGCATCAATGTTCTGTTCCGCGCGCAAGGCATCACGCAGCGCCATCGCATCCATCAGCGCCATGTTGACGCCCTGCCCCAGCTGCGGGCTCATCGAATGCGCGGCGTCACCAGCCAGCACCAGCCGCCCGCGGTACCAGCGCTGCATCACTGCGTCGCGGTAGCTGGCACGCGCCAGCTGCGCCTGCACGCTGATCCCGGCCAGGCGCTCACGCGCTTCCGGCCACAGGGTGGCGATCTCATCCAGCCACGGTTCCAGCCCATCGCGCTCCCAGGCCTGGAAACCATCACGCGGCAGGCTCCAGAAGAAGCTCAGGCGCTGCTCGCTGTCGCCCGGGCGCGTGCCCACCGGCAGCAGGCCGATCATCTTGCGCGCGGCCACATAGCGTTGGCGCAGCTCGTCGCCATGCTGCCAGTCGCCCCGCGGCAGCAGGCACCACAGCGCACCCCAGGGGTAAATCCTGTCCAACCTGGTGCCCTGCACCTGCGCACGCAGCCCCGAGCCCGAGCCGTCGGTGGCGATCACCAGATCAAACGGGCCGTGCCAATGCCCGTGCTGGTCCTGCACGCGCTGCAGGGAGTCGTCGATGGCGCTGATACGGCTGTCCACGTGCAGCGATGGGCCAGCATCCCAGGCCGAGTCCAGCAGTGAAAACAGCGCCCCGCGCTGCATGCCGATGCCACACAGGCGTGCGTCCAGCCCGGCATAGTTCATGTCCATCACCGCGCGGCCGCACGGGGTTTCGCCGTACAGGCGGCGCACTACCGCACCATGCTCCAGCACCTGCGGCATCAACTGCATCTGCCACAGCGCCTGCAGGCCGCTGGGCTGCAGCAGGAAGCCCGCGCCGACCGGGCCCGGCGTTGCTGCCTGCTCGAACACCTGCACCCGGTGCCCATCGCGCGACAGCAGCACGGCCAGCGCCTGACCGGCCGTGCCATAACCAACGATGGCGATATCCAGTGTCTTGCTCATTACAGTCCCTCCCTGGGCGACTGCATCCTCTAAAAAAAAACCCCGCCTAAGCGGGGTTTTTCCGCACAACCGGGTAGATCACTCGGCCGGCGTGATGTTCGAAGCCTGGGCACCCTTCGGGCCCTGGGTCACGTCATAGCTGACGCGCTGGCCTTCCTGCAGGCTGCGGAAGCCCTTGGAATTGATCGCGGAGAAGTGCGCGAAGACATCGGCGCTGCCGTCCTCCGGTGAGATGAAGCCAAATCCCTTGGCGTCGTTGAACCACTTGACGGTACCGTTCGGCATGGTGATGCGAGACCTTGTTCGATGAATGGATTGATGTACGCTGAATGAAGCGCACTGGCGGAGTATGCAAACCTTAAGGCGGGATGACAATCACCCCCGTGCCAATTCACCCACCAAAGTCGGCAAACCAGACGAAGCTGCGTCCACATTGGCCAGAACTTCGGCCATGGTGATCTCCCCAGCGTCGCCGCAGCCGGCCGCCCAGTTGGCGACAATCGCCAGGCAGGCGTATTCCAGCCCCAGTTCGCGCGCCAGCCCGGCCTCGGGCATGCCGGTCATGCCGACCAGATCGCAGCCATCACGGCGCATCCGCGCGATTTCCGCATTGGTTTCCAGGCGCGGGCCCTGGGTTGCGCCGTAACAGCCGCCGTCCTGGATTGCCACACCCTTGGCCTTGGCCGCGGCCAGCACCTTGGCGCGGAACGCCGGGCTGTAGGGGTGGCCAAAATCAACGTGCAGCACCTCGCTGCCTTCTTCCTCACTGAGGGTGGAAATCCGACCCCAGGTGTAGTC
The DNA here is from genome assembly GCF_030549615.1 of Stenotrophomonas sp. 610A2. Taxonomy (NCBI): domain Bacteria; kingdom Pseudomonadati; phylum Pseudomonadota; class Gammaproteobacteria; order Lysobacterales; family Lysobacteraceae; genus Stenotrophomonas; species Stenotrophomonas pigmentata. Next base: position 1,651,955 of record NZ_CP130832.1, on the reverse strand, counting down.
GATCAGCTGATCCGGGCAGGCCAGCACGCGCGGGCCGAAGTTGTCACCGATGCCGCCAACGGTGTTCAGCGCCAGCACCCGGGTTGCGCCCAGCTGCTTCAGCGCGGCCAGGTTGGCGCGGTAGTTGATCTTGTGCGGTGGAATCGAATGGCCTTCACCATGGCGTGCGAGGAACGCAACGCGCTGGCCGTTCAACAGACCAACCCGGACCGGGCCGGACGGAGCGCCGTAGGCGGTTTCCACTTCATGGGTCTGGACATCGTCCAGCGCGGCCAGCTTGTACACGCCGGTGCCGCCAATCACGGCCAGGGCGATAGGTTCCATGCTCTTTCCTGATGTTTTCGTTGGACACGTACAGGCCACGCCGCTGGCGTGACCTGGCCGCGATCAAACCGAAGGCCGATGGCAAGCATCGGCCGCCGGTATTACTGCTTCATTGCGTAGATGGCGGGCAGCGAGCGCAGCGACTCGTTGACGTCCATGCCGAAGCCGAACACGAAGCGGTCCGGCAGGTCGATGCCGGCGTAATCGGCCTTGACGCCCGGCAGTGCGCGGTCGTGCTTCTTCACCGTCAGCACGGCGATGCGCACGTCGGTGGCGCCCTGCTCCAGGCACCATTCGCGCACGCCCTGCAGGGTGAAGCCTTCGTCCAGGATGTCGTCGACCAGGATCACCCGGCGGCCAAACAGGGCCGACACCGGGCGGTGCTTCCAGACCAGCTCGCCGCCGGTCTCGCCGTGGTAGCGCGAGGCCTGCATGTAGTCGAACTGCGCATCCTGGCCACGCGCGCCCAGCTCCAATGCCAACTGGCCGGCGAACGGCAGCGCACCGTTCATGATGGAAATGAACACCGGCACCTCGCCCTTGTAATCGCGCGCGATGGCGTCGGCGATACCGGCAATGGCGGTGTCGATGGCGGGGCGGTCGACCAGCAGGTCGGCCTGGGCCACGGCTTGTTCAAGAGTGAGTCTGGACATCAGGCGGTTCTTCCAAGGTTTTCAAACAGATGATTACGGGTATCAGTATGGCGGGCATCGGCCAGCAGGCCGCCCCACCCCATCGCCCCACGGCCGATCAGGCTCAGCAGGGCGGCGGTATTCAAGCTGCGGCCGGCCACGGCCTGCAGTGATTCTTCGACCAGCTCCGGGTGGCAGACCAGCACCACGTCACAGCCGGCATCCAGGTGCGCATCGACGCGGGCCTTGACCCCACCGGCGGCGAACGAAGCCGCCATGCCGATGTCGTCGGAGAACACCACGCCGCGGAAGCCCATCTGCTCGCGCAGGATCTGGTTGATCCAGCGCGGCGAGTAGCCCGCCGGTTCCGGCGCCACCTGAGGATAGATGACATGCGCCATCATCACCGCATCAGCGCCAGCAGCGATGCCGGCACGGAACGGTATCAGGTCATGCGCTTCGATTTCAGCAAGCGAACGCGGATCGATTGCAGTATCCACATGCGTGTCTTCGCGCACGGTGCCGTGCCCGGGGAAATGCTTGAGCGTTGCCGCCATGCCGACCGAGTGCATGCCGCGCACATAGGCCGCAGTCAGCGCGGCAACCACCTGCGGGTCTTCGCCGAAGGCACGGTTGCCTATGGCAAGGTTGCCATGCCCCACGTCCACCACCGGCGCGAAGCTCAGGTCCAGGCCACTGGCGCGGATCTCGCTGGCCATCAGCCAGGCGTGCTGCCCGGCCAGGGCCAGGGCAGCTTCCGGATCGGTCGCATACAACTTGCCGAGGCCTTCCAGCGGCGGCAGCTCGGCGTAGCCCTCGCGGAAACGCTGCACGCGCCCGCCTTCCTGGTCCACGCTGATCAGCAGCGGACGTGCGGTAGCGGCACGGATCGCACTGGTCAGCTCGACCACCTGCTCACGCGAGGCGAAGTTGCGCTTGAACAGGACCACGCCGGCCACGGCGTCGTGCTGCAGCCAGCCGCGCTCCTGGGCAGTCAGTTCGGTGCCGGCAACGCCGATCAAAAGCATGCAAGGACTCCATCCCGCCGCAGGCTGCGGCGTAGCTGGGCATTGTCGCAGATGGCGCCCGCCGCGTCAGAGCCCGCGTTCAGACGCTGCAACCGTCCGGGCCGCAGGCCTGTTCATCATTGCTGGCAGTGGCAGCCGGAGCCTGCTCGGCGGCGATCTTGCGCAGCACCTCGGCGAATACTTCCGGCGGCTGCCCACCCTGCACGGCGTACTGGCCGTTGATGACGAAGGTCGGCACCGACTGGATGCCCAGCGCCTGTGCCTGGCCGATCCCAGCCTGGACCTCGGCCAGACCCTCTTCGGAGGCCAGCATGGCCTGCACGCGCTCGGCCGGGATGCCGCCGGTTGCGGCGGCGGCGATCAGCACCTGCGGGTCGGCCAGATTGCGGCCCTCGACAAAATGCGCGCGGAACAGTGCTTCACCCACCTGCTCCTGCACACCGTGCTGGCCGGCCAACCACATCAGGCGATGCGCAGGCAGCGTGCTGACCTTGACCTGGCCTTTGTCGAAATCCATCGGCAGGCCCATGGCACGGGCTGCGCCCTGGGTCTGCGCCAGCATCTGGTTGGTGCGCTCGATGCCACCGAACTTGACCGCGTAAGCCTCGCGCAGCGGAACCGGCGTGGTGCTGGCATCCGGATCCAGCAGGAACGGGTGCCAGTGCACATCGATCGCGGGCGCGTCAGCCCCCAGCAGCTCCAGACCACGCTGGAAGCGGTGCTTGCCGATCCAGCACCAAGGGCAGACAACGTCAGACCAGATATCGATGCGCATGAGGGTTCCTGATGTCCAATGTAGTGCCGAGCCATGCTCGGCAGGGGCTTTACCAGCAATGCCACCTGTAGTGCCGAGCCATGCTCGGCTGAAGCTTTACCGGCAATGCCCCTGCCGAGCATGGCTCGGCACTACCGGCACGTCACCACTGGCTGTACGGCTTCGAGGCCAAGGCCAGATTGTAATAACGCAATTCGTCGGTCACTTCTGCACCAGCCCAATCAGGCATGGCGAAGACCTGATCGGCGCTTTCCAGCTCGACTTCCGCCACCACCAGCCCAGCGTTGTCGCCGAGGAACTCATCCACTTCCCACAGCAGGCCATCGTGCTGGACCAGGTGCCGGCGCTTGTCGATCATGCCGCCAACGCACAGCGCCAGCAGCTCACGCGCCTCGTTTACCGGCACTGGGTAGTCGAACTCCTGGCGGGTGTGGCCGAGCTCGCGCGACTTGATGTTCAAATAGGCCTCGTCGCCCTGGATGCGCACTCGCACCGAGGCCTTCTGCGCGCCGCTGTCCATCGCCGCCATATCGTTGATATAGCCCTGCGCCATCGGGATGACGGCGTGCGCAGCGGCACGCCAGCCATCGTTGGTGACAAGGAACTTGCGTTCGATCTCGATACCCACCGCTTACCTCTTCTCGAAGACGGCAATGCTTTCAACGTGAGCGGTGTGCGGGAACATGTCCATTGCACCTGCCGACACCAGGGTGAAGCCACGCTCGTTGACCAGGTAGCCGGCATCACGGGCAAGCGAACCCGGGTGGCAGCTCACGTAGACGATGCGCTTGAACTGCTCCAGCGGCAATTGCTTGAGCACGTCGATCGCACCCGAACGCGGCGGATCCAGCAGCAGTTTGTCGAAGCCCTGCTTCATCCACGGCGCTCCGCTTTGGTCCAGGGTCAGATCGGCCGCATGGAACTCGGCGTTGGCCAGGCCATTGCGCTCAGCGTTTTCCTTGGCGCGCGCGACCAGCCCGGCCTCGCCTTCCACACCCACCACTTCGCGCACGCTGCGCGCCAGCGGCAAGGTGAAGTTACCCAGGCCGCAGAACAGGTCGAGCACGCGCTCATCCGGCTGCGCATCCAGCAGGGTCAGTGCATGCGCGATCATCTGCTGGTTGAGCTTGGCGTTGACCTGGATGAAGTCCAGCGGACGGAACGCCAGCTCCACATCCCACTGCGGCAGCGCGAAGGACAGCGCAACGCCTTCGGCCGGCCACAACGGTGCAACGGTATGCAGGCCGCCGGGCTGCAGGTAGATCGCGAAGCCATGTTCCTGGCCGAAGGCAATCCACGCCTGCTTGTCAGCTTCGCTGAGCGGGGCAAGGTGGCGCACGGTCAGCGCAATGGCCGCATCACCGGCGATGAATTCGATCTGCGGGATATCGCGCTTGCCGTCCAGGCTTTCAATGAATGCGGACAGCACGCCCACCTTGCTGCCGATCTCCGGGATCACCGTCAGGCACTGCGACAGGTCAGCGACAAAACGCGGGTCCAGTTCGCGGAAGCCGACCAGGGTCTTGTCCTTCTTCTCGACGCGGCGCACCGAGAAGCGACCCTTGCGCCGATAGCCCCAGCTGTCGCCGACCAGCGCCGGCAACACGCTGCCCGGGCTGACATGGCCGATGCGGGTCAGGTTGTCGGTCAGCACCTGCTGCTTGGCGACGATCTGCTTGGACTCTTCCAGATGCTGCAGCACGCAGCCAGCACATACACCGAAATGCGGGCAACGCGGCTCAACGCGATCCGGCGAGGCCTTGACCACTTCGAGCGTCTTGGCTTCGTCGAAATGACGGCTCTTGGCGGTCTGCTCGGCCATCACCGTTTCATGCGGCAGGGCGCCGCTGATGAAGGTGACCTTGCTGCCCTCGCCTTCACGGCGGGCCACGCCGCGGCCATCGTGGCTCAGGTCGAGGATGTCGGTCTGGAACGGGGTCTTGTCTATGCGGGGGGTTCTGGATCGGGCCACGTGGCAACAGGCTGCGGGCAAAAGGGCGGCCATTGTCGCAGATGCTTAACGTGAACACCCCGATGGCTTGCAGATCGCTGCGCCATCGCTAAGATGCGGGTTATAGCTGACATGGAGGCAGCAGATGAATACGCATCACCAAGGAAACCTGCCGCGCCTGCTACTGGTCGAGGACGACATGACCAGCCAGGGCTTCTTCCAGTTCGTGCTGGAATCGCTACCGGCCGAGGTCGATATCGCGGATTCCTGCGCCAGCGCGCTACGCCTGGCCCAGACCGAAACCTACGATCTCTGGCTGCTCGATGTGAACCTGCCCGACGGCAACGGTGCCAATCTGTTGCGCAGCCTGCGCAACCTGCATCCGCAGACCACGGCCTTGGCACATACCGCCGATACCAGCCTGGAAATGCAGCACACGCTGCAGCAGGCCGGCTTCCAGGAAACACTGGTCAAACCGATCAGCCGCGACGCGCTGCTGAAGAGCGTGCGCCGTGCGTTGGCGAAGTCCACTGCAAAAACCGATGGCCCCGTTGCCGAAGCCGCGCCCGACTGGGATGAGTCCGCGGCGATGAGCGCGCTGAATGGGCAGCAGGCGCATGTACGTGCGCTGCGTGAGCTGTTTCTCTCGGAGTTGCCCAGCACCCGCGATGCGGTCAGCCATGCACTGGAAGAACACGACGACAAGACCCTGCACGCGCAACTGCACAGGTTGCAGGCCAGCTGCGGCTTTGTCGGTGCCTCGCGCCTGGCGTTTGCGGTGCGTCAACTGAATCACGACCCGGCCTCGATGCAGGCGCGCCAACAATTCGGCAGCGCCGTCAGCGCCCTGTTGCGTTAATTACATGTAGTGCCGAGCCATGCTCGGCATGGCCCCTGCCGGTGAAGCCTCTTGCCGAGCATGGCTCGGCACTACGCTCCCTCCTTTTGGCCGCAGGCCAAGGGGAGGGTTGGGGAGGGGTGGGTTTTGGCTTGGAATGCCTCTTGCCGAGCATGGCTCGGCACTACAGGTGAGGCCTCTTGCCGAGCATGACTCGATGCTACGGTTGCGGACGGGCGAGTTCGCCCAGCATTTCCCAGGATTTGAGTCCGCGACCGCCGAGATGGTGCAGTAATACTGCGCGCATCTGCAGGCGCAGGCTGGCGACATCGCTGCTGTCGGGCTGTTCGTCGGCGGCCAAGGCCAGCAGCGCGCTGCCGGTAGCCAGCGTGCGCCACTCATTATTGCGTTCACTCAACAGACGCAGCGGTCCCTGCAGCGGATCCAGTCGATAGCGCGCCGCCGGATCGATCGGCTCGCCGTCTGCCGCACAACTCCAGTCGAAGCCAAAGCCCAGCGCCTCGAGCAGGTCACGCTCGAAGCGACGCAGCGACCATGCCAGTGCCTGCTCCTGATCCAGCTGGCCACGCAGCTCGCCATAAGCCGAATACAGCTCCGGGACCGGATCCTGCCGCGGCGTCAGCCGCATCACCAGTTCGTTGATATAGAAACCGGCCAGCATCGCGTGGCCTTGCAGTCGCGGCGCTACATCCTGGCTTTCTGCGCGCCGCAGCTGGGCCAGCTCCCCCGTTTGTTGCGCGTCAAAGCGGATCGCCTGCAGTGGCTGCAAGGCTGCACGCAAGGCCTGCTTCTTGGCCCCCTGCACGCCGCGCGCAAGCAGGCCGAGGCGGCCATGTTCCTGACTCAGCACCTCGACCAGCAAGCTGGTCTCGCGCCAAGGCCGGGCATGCAGCACGTAAGCGGGCTGATCTTCGATGCGCATCTAAGGCGGGGAGTTGGAAATGGAGAGTCGGGAGTTGAAACCGCAGGTCACCGTGACCTGGCCGGCTTTCGCCTGCCTCCCCGGCGACAGGCCGTCGCTACGAAACAGAATAACCGCAGCGTCGGCGCTCATCGCACAGCCTGACCAGCAACGTGGCCAGGCAACAGCCAGGGTCGCAGCTTGCAGAAGAACCAGGCAGTTTCCATTCCCGATCCCCTACTCCCGATTCCCGGTTGAAAACTTACTGCTCGCCGTAGCCGAAGGCCTTCAGTGCGGCCTCGTCGTCGGACCAGCCTTCACGTACGCGCACCCACGTTTCCAGGAACACCTTGGCACCGAACAGACGTTCCATCTGGAGGCGGGCCTTGGCGCCAATTTCCTTCAGGCGGGTGCCGCCCTTGCCAATGACAATCGCCTTCTGGCCTTCGCGCTCGACCCAGATCACCGCGCCGATACGCAGCAGTGCACCGTCTTCGGCGAAACGCTCGATCTCCACGGTGGTGGCGTACGGCAGTTCTTCGCCAAGCTGGCGCATCAGCTGCTCGCGGACCAGCTCGCCGGCGAGGAAGCGCTGGCTACGATCGGTGATCTCATCTTCGCCGAACATCGGCGGGCCTTCCGGCACCAGCCCGATCAGGTCGCGGACCAGCGCGTCCAGGCCATTGCGCTTCAGCGCCGAGATCGGATGCACGGCGGCGAACTCGCGGCCGACAGTGATCTCCTGCAGGAACGGCAGCAGCGCGCCCTTGTCCTTCAGGCGATCAACCTTGTTGACGATCAGTACCACCGGCACGCCTGCATCGCTAAGCACGTTGAACGCGAGGGTGTCTTCTTCGTCCCAGCGACCGGCTTCGATCACCAGCAAGCCAACGTCCACGCCTTCCAGCGAGGCACGCGCGGCGCGGTTCATCACCCGGTTCATCGCGCGCTTCTGCTGGCGATGCAACCCGGGGGTATCAACCAGCACCAGCTGCCCTTCCGGGTAGGTGGCGATGCCGAGCAGACGGTGACGAGTGGTCTGCGGACGGTTGGAGACGATGCTGACCTTGGCGCCAACCAGGGCGTTGGTCAGGGTCGACTTGCCAACGTTGGGGCGGCCAATGACCGCGACGCTGCCACAGCGATGAGAGGAGGTGTCGTTCACTTGGAATCCAATTGCTCTATTGCGGCAGCTGCCGCCTGTTGTTCGGCCAGCCGTCGCGAAGTGCCTTCGCCTTCGGTACTTACGGCGGGGTCAGCCACGCAACAGCGCACATGGAAGTGCTTGGCGTGGTCGTCGCCGGTCTCCGATACCAGCTCGTATACCGGCAGGGTCTTCTGCCGGGCCTGCAACCATTCCTGCAGGCGTGTCTTGGGGTCTTTCTCGGGCTTGCCTGCCGGCACCGCCGACAACGAGGCCTCGAACCACGGCATTATCCGCTCGCGGCAAGCCTCGAAACCTGCGTCCAGATAAATGGCGCCAACCACCGCCTCGAAGGTATCGGCAAGGATGGAGTCACGGCGGTGGCCGCCAGATTTCATCTCGCCCGGGCCCAGCGTGAGCCGATCCCCCAGCTCCAGGCTGCGCGCGATGACTGCCAATGCGGCTTCACAGACCAAGGCCGAACGCGCGCGGGTGAGCGCGCCTTCGTCGGCCTTCGGCCAGCGCGTGAACAGCGCTTCGGCGATGAGCATGTTGACGATGCTGTCGCCCAGGAACTCCAGGCGCTCGTTGTGCGGCGCACCGGCACTGCGATGGGTCAGGGCCTGCTTCAGCAGACCCTGGTCCTTGAATGAGTGGCCGATCAGGTCACCCCGTTGGAACGTTCTATTGAGCACTGCCTGAGGTGAATTCCTGAGAATTTTCAAAATTACCTACGATGTCCAGGTTGCCAATCAACGGCTTACGGACCTCATAGGCCACGTTCATCCGCCAACCACCCTCGGTACGCTCGAACTTGATGTTGTCGCGCTTGACCCGGTCGGAATAGTTCATGTCCATGCGCTTGAAAAAAGCATCGGTCGCGGTCGAAGGACTGAACTCCCCGGTCGACTCGTTGGCCATGGACTTCATCGCCACTTTTATCGAGTAGTACTCCTGGTACATCGGAAACAGCTTCATGCCGATGTAAAGCCCGAAGCCTACTACCGCCAGCACCATCACAAACGATGTCAGCGTCATACCTGCTTGCTTGTGCTTCATTGCGATCTCCCCAGAAACGCGTTGTCCACTCATTGAATGCCGGACCCGATGCGGGACGGCTCGAAACTACCCTTGCAGAACCAGCCTTCACAGTTCAGCCAGATCAGGAATGCCTTGCCACGCAGATTCTCTTCCGGCAGGAAATGGGTCTGGGTCCAGAAGCGACTGTCCTCGCTGTTGTCGCGATTGTCACCCATCACGAAGTACTGTCCTTCCGGCACCACCCAGTCGCCCTGCCCGCGCGGGTCGGCACGACCCAGCAACTCGAGCACGGTATGGCTGCGGCCCGGTAGCTGCTCGGTCAGCAGCGAGGCGCCGGTCATTTCCGAGCCCGGGCCCTTGCCAACGTACTCACCGCGCTCTTCGTAGACCATCGGCACGCCGTTGATCGACAAGGTATCGCCGTGGAAACCAATGCGGTCGCCCGGCAGGCCGATCACGCGCTTGATCCAGTTCTGGTCCGGCGCATGCGGCGGCTTGAACACCACCACGTCGCCGCGCTTGGGCTCGGACACCGGGATGATCTTGGTATTGGTGATCGGCAGGCGGAAGCCATAGGAGAACTTGTTGACCAGGATGAAATCGCCGATCAGCAGGTTGGGCATCATCGAGCTGGAGGGGATCTTGTACGGCTCGGCCACGAAGCTGCGCAGGATCAACACCACCGCCAGCACCGGGAAGAACGCGCGCGAGTAATCCACCACCGCCGGCTCTTCGCTGTCCAGCAGGCTGGCCTTCTCGGCACGGCGCTTGCGCAGGTACAGCTTGTCCAGCAGCACCACCAGGCCGGAGCCCAGGGTCAGCACAACCAGGATGATTTCAAACCATTTCATTCATGTTCCTTCGGAATGGGAATGGGGAATCGAAAGCAGGGAATGGAACAGTCCAGAAGCGGGTCCGCTCGGCCGTTACGATTCCCCACCCCCTATTCTCGATTCACTGTTACTTGTCCATCTGCAGCACAGCAAGGAAGGCTTCCTGTGGGATTTCCACGCGGCCCACCTGCTTCATGCGCTTCTTGCCTTCTTTCTGCTTTTCCAACAGCTTCTTCTTACGCGAAACGTCGCCACCATAGCACTTGGCCAGCACGTTCTTGCGCATGGCCTTGACCGTGGTGCGGGCGATGATCTGCGCGCCGATCGCGGCCTGGATGGCCACATCGAACATCTGCCGGGGGATCAGGTCCTTCATCTTCTCGCACAGCTCGCGGCCACGGCGATCGGCATGGCTGCGGTGGGCGATCAGCGACAGCGCGTCGACCTTGTCACCGTTGATCAGCACGTCCAGGCGCACGAACGGGCCGGCCTCGAAACGCACGAAGTGGTATTCCAGCGAGGCGTAGCCACGGCTGACCGACTTGAGCTTGTCGAAGAAGTCCAGCACCACTTCAGCCATCGGCAGCTCATAGCTGATCTGCACCTGGCTGCCCATGTAGTTGATGCCGATCTGGCTGCCGCGCTTCTCTTCGCACAGCTTGATGATGCTGCCGATGTACTCCTCGGGAGTGAGGATGTTGGCGCGGATGATCGGCTCGCGGATCTCTTCGACCTGGTTGACCGGCGGCAGCTTGGCCGGGTTGTCCATCATCACGATGGTCCCGTCGCTCTTGAGCACCTCGTAGATCACCGTCGGTGCGGTACTGATCAGGTCGAGGTTGTACTCGCGCTCCAGCCGCTCCTGCACGATTTCCATGTGCAGCATGCCGAGGAAGCCGCAACGGAAGCCGAAACCCATCGCCTCGGAGCTTTCCGGCTCGAAGCGCAGCGCTGCGTCGTTCAGGCGCAGCTTGTCGAGGGCTTCGCGCAGGTCCGGGTAGTCCTCGGCATCGACCGGGAACAGGCCGGCGAACACGCGCGGCTGCATTTCCTGGAAGCCGGGCAGCGGCTCGGAAGCCGGATCGGCCTGCAGGGTCAGGGTGTCGCCGACCGGCGCGCCATGCACGTCCTTGATGCTGGCGTTGATCCAGCCCACTTCACCGGCACGCAGCGCAGGCATTTCCTTACGCTTTGGGGTGAATACGCCGACCTTGTCGACCAGATGCCAACGGCCGGTGGACATGACCTGGATCTTGTCACCGGCCTTGATCTGGCCCTGCATCACGCGCACCAGCGAGACCACGCCCAGGTAATTGTCGAACCAGGAATCGATGATCAGCGCCTGCAGCTTGTCACTGCCACGGTCGGCCGGCGGCGGGATGCGGTGCACGATGGCCTCCAGCACCTCCTCCATGTTCAGGCCGGTCTTGGCGCTGACAGCCACTGCATCAGAAGCATCGATACCGATCACGGCCTCGATCTCGGCCTTGGCACGGTCGATGTCGGCGGTGGGCAGGTCGATCTTGTTCAGCACCGGCACCACTTCCAGGCCCTGTTCGATGGCCGTGTAGCAGTTGGCGACCGACTGCGCTTCCACGCCCTGGGCCGCGTCGACCACCAGCAGCGCACCTTCGCAGGCGGCCAGCGAGCGGCTGACTTCATAGGAGAAGTCGACGTGGCCGGGGGTGTCGATGAAGTTCAGGAAGTAGGTCTGGCCGTTGCGGGCCGTATACGGCACCGACACCGACTGCGACTTGATCGTGATACCACGCTCGCGCTCGATCGGGTTGTTGTCCAGGACCTGCGCTTCCATTTCGCGCGCGGTCAAGCCGCCACACAACTGGATGATGCGGTCGGCCAGGGTGGACTTACCGTGGTCAACGTGGGCAATGATGGAGAAGTTGCGGATCATCCGCATCGAATCATGTGACATAGGTGGCGGCGGCGGCGCTGCGTCGTCAGGATAACGGGGCATTATCGCATGCCGGAGCCAAGCCCCGCACAGGGTTTGGCCGGCAGCTGAATGAAAGGAGCCGCCCGAAGGCGGCTCCCGTTGCAATCGCGAGGCCTGGCGGGCTTATTCGCCGGCGCGGACCGGGACGAAGGCGCTGTTGGCACCGGCACGGACCAGCAACATGACCACATCACCCTTCTTGTAGCCAGCCAGCTCCCGGTTCAGGGCGGCGACGCTGCCGACCGGGGCACGCCCGACCTGCAACACCACCATTCCAGGGGCCAGACGCGCCTCGCGGCCAGACTGGCTGTTGACGCCGGTGATGCGCACGCCCTCGCCCGACTCCAGGCCAAGTTGGCGACGCTCGGCGGCGGTCAGATCAGCCACTTCCAGCCCCAACAGGGCATTGGCACCGGTCTGCGGCTTGGCGTCAGCGGCGGCCGGGGCCGTATTGCCTTGGCGTGCGGCGTCTTCGGCCAGCTCGGTCAAGGTCACGGTGATCTCACGCGGCTTGCCATCACGGATGATCCCCATCCGCACCCTGCTGCCCGGCGCCATTGCGCCAATCATCGGCGGCAGTTCGCTGGCATCGTTGATCTGAGTGCCATTGACCGAGCGGATGACGTCGCCCACCTCGATCCCGGCCTTGGCAGCCGAACTGTCCGCCACCATCTGATTGACCAGCGCACCACGGCTATCGGGCAGCTTCAGCCCCTCGACGGCATCACCAGTCAACGGACCGACCATCACACCCAACTGGCCGCGGCTGACCTTGCCGGTCTTCTTGATCTGCTCGACCGCGCTCATGGCCAGGTCGATCGGAATGGCGAAGCTGATGCCCATGTAGCCGCCGGAGGCGGAGAAGATCTGCGAGTTGATGCCGACCACTTCACCGCGCGTATTCAGCAAGGGACCGCCAGAGTTGCCCTGGTTGATCGCCACGTCGGTCTGGATGAAGGGCACATAGCGCTGTTCATTGCCGCCGGTATTGCGGCCCAGCGCACTGACGATGCCCGCGGTGACGGAGTGATCCAGGCCGAACGGCGAGCCGATCGCCACCACCCACTGACCCGGCTTGAGGCTGTTGGAGTCGCCCACGCGCACGGTCGGCAGGTTGCTGCCCTCGACCTTGAGCAGCGCCACGTCGTACTGGGCGTCACTGCCGACGACCTTGGCGGTGAACTCGCGGCGATCACTCAGGGTGATCTTGACCGACTCGGCACCGTCGATGACGTGGTGGTTGGTCAGCACATAGCCGTCATTGGAGATGATGAAGCCCGAACCCATGCTGCGCCCACGCGGACCGTTGTCCGGCCCCTGCTGGCCCGGCCCCGGCATCTGGAAATCCGGACCGAAGAAGCGGCGGAAGAACTCCGGCATCTGGTCCATGTCCGGGCCCTGCTGCACCGCACGGGAATTGCGGCGCGCCCCGATCACGGTATCAACCTTGACCACGCCCGGGCCGACCTGGTCGACCAGCTGGGTGAAATCAGGCAAGCCCTGCACCAGCTGCGGCGCCGGGGCAGCACGGGGGGCAGCAACCTGCGCGGCAGGAGCATCCGGGGCCGGACTCTGCGCGCAGGCCACCAACGGCAGGGTCATCGCCAGCAGGCCAAACACCTTGTTTTGGATACGGGGGGTCATCGGCTTCGAGCCTCCAATTCAGTCAAAGCGGGAAAGAACAGCCAAGCCCGGTACGCCCAACCACCGCGCACAAACCTGGAATCCGGGGAAAACCGGTCGCCCTGAGGCAGACGACCGGCAAGCAACACTCATTGACGCGGCAGCAGCCTGCGCGACTCGGCTTCGTCGGCACCTTGTGCCGGCATGCGCGGTTCAAACGGGTAGAACGTCGCCCCACCCGGCTCCTGCGCAGGGAAACTGGCATTCAGCGCGCCCTGCGACAGCGACGGTGCCACCGTCGAGCGTGGCCATGGCCGTGCATGCAGCACACCATTGCCGGTGGCAAACGGGTCCTGGCGCAGCGCCGGGGTTGCCGGCAGTACCGGCGCGGAAGCAATCGCCCGCTGCGGCTCGGCCATGCGCGCGGTACCGGCCCGCGCTGCCTGCTGGGTACGGGTCGCGCTGCCGCGGCGGGCGCTGGCATCCTGGCGACGGGTCACGGCTGCGGCAACCGCAGGTGCGGCCGCAACCAGACCGGCGACATTGCCGGCATCAGCCGCGGTAGGGGCCGAAGGCTGCACAGGTGCGGGAGCAACTTCCGCCGTGGTAGCGATGACCGGCGTCGGTGCATTCGTTTCAGGCAGCTGTTCGCGGGCCATGAACAAGGCCACGGCAGCCACCGAGGCAGCCAGGGCGGCACCGCCGCCCCAACGCCGCCAACCTGTCCGCGCGGCACGTTGCGGCGCACGCTGTGCTGCGGACGCGGCCACCAGCGGCCCGTTCTGCAACGCATCCGCGTCCACGGCCTGACGCACGCGCGCACTAAAATCCAAGGGCGCCGGTGCGCAGGCCTGGCCGCGCATCACGTCACCCAATACCTGCCAGCGCTCCTGGCAGGCCGAAAGCTCACTGTCGTGCTCCAAGCGGCGCAGCATGAAACGCGCCTCATCGGCAGCCAGCTCGCCATCCACCAGCGCCGACAGTTGCTGGCGGTAGTGCAATTCGAATTTGTCCGGCGCAGCACCGGCCGACACCGGGTTACGGTCTTGCGGGTTCATACGCGACTCCGTTCACGGGTAGCGCTGGGGGTATCCAGCAAGGGACGCAGCTGTGTATCGATGGCCTCGCGGGCACGGAAGATCCGCGACCGCACCGTGCCGATCGGGCATCCCATTTTCTGCGCGATATCCTCGTAACTCATGCCTTCCACCTCTCGCAACGTAATGGCTGAGCGCAGCTCTTCGGGCAACGCATCAACCGCCTTCATCACGGTCTGTTCCAGTTCCTGGCGCATCAACTCACGCTCGGGCGTGTCGTTGTCGCGCAAGCGGACCCCACTGTCGAACTGCTCGGCGTCGCCGATCTCGATGTCGTCGGTGGGGGGGCGCCGGTTGTGTGCTGCCAGGTAGTTTTTTGCGGTATTCACTGCGATCCGATGCAACCAGGTATAGAACTGGGCGTCGCCACGGAAATTCCCGAGCGCACGGTAAGCGCGCACGAAAGTGTCCTGGGCCACGTCCTGACATTCACTCCAGTCGGCGATGTAGCGCCCGATCAACGCGATGATCCGATGCTGGTACTTGCGTACCAACACATCGAACGCCGCGCTTTCGCCGCGCTGCACACGCCGGACCAGTTCCAGGTCCAGCTCCTGCGGTGTTTCAACCTCGGCCATAACGGGCCGCACTCCTGTCAGCCCAACCGACGTCAGGCAATAAGACCGCTGTTCGCGGCAAAAGTTCAGCACCCCGTCCCAGCGGCACCGCACCAGCTTTTAACTCCCGTTCGGCTAACCTCCGGGGGCGCTGACCAGATAAGCCCAACACACTTCCTGACATTGGGATTTGACGGCAGGGAAACAACCTCTGGATCATAGCGGTCTTCTCCATACACAACCGGATGGAACGTCCCATGCTCTCAGGCTTCGACGGGCTCCGCTTCAATCATTGGCAAACCGAGCTGCGCGAGGATGGCGTGGCAGTGCTCAGCCTCGACCGCAAGGACAGCCCGGTCAATGCCATGTCGCAGGACGTGCTGCTGGAACTGGGCGACATCGTCGAGCGGCTGGCCATCGACCCGCCCAAGGGCGTGGTGGTGCGTTCGACCAAGGCGGCCGGCTTCATCGCTGGCGCCGACCTGAAGGAATTCCAGGAGTTCGACCGTCGCGGCACCGTCAATGACGCCATCCGCCGCGGCCAGAGCGTCTACCAGAAGCTGGCCGAGCTGCCCTGCCCGACCGTCGCCGCGATCCACGGTCACTGCCTGGGCGGCGGCACCGAGCTGGCGCTGGCCTGCCGTTACCGCGTGGCGTCCAACGACCAATCCACCCGCATCGGCCTGCCGGAGACCCAGCTGGGCATCTTCCCGGGTTGGGGCGGCAGTTCGCGCCTGCCCCAACTGGTCGGCGCACCAGCGGCGATGGACATGATGCTGACCGGCCGCACCTTGTCGGCCTCGGCTGCGCGTGCGATCGGACTGGTCGACAAGGTCGCCGCCCCGGCGGTGCTGGTCGATGCGGCCATCGCGCTGCTGCAGACCGGCGTGACCCGCCCGTTCAAGCAGCGCGCCACCGCCTGGGCCACCAATACCTTCCTGGCCCGCAAGATCCTCGCCCCGCAGATGGCCAAGCAGGTCGCACGCAAGGCCAAGAAGGACCAATACCCGGCGCCCTATGCGCTGATCAGCACCTGGGAGCGCACCGGCGGCAGCCCGATCCAGAAGCGTCTGGATGCCGAGCGCCGCGCCGTGGTCAAGCTGGCCAGCAGCCCGACCGCGCGCAACCTGATCCGCATCTTCTTCCTCACCGAACGGCTCAAGGGATTGGGCGGCAAGGATTCGGGCATCAAGCATGTGCACGTGGTCGGTGCCGGCGTGATGGGCGGCGACATCGCTGCATGGGCGGCCTACAAGGGCTTCAACGTGACCTTGCAGGACCGCGAGCAGCGTTTCATCGATCCGGCCATGACCCGCGCGCAGGCGCTGTTCGACAAGAAGGTGCGCGATGAGAGCAAGCGCCCGGAAGTCGCCGCACGACTGAAGGCCGATCTGGCCGGTGACGGCGTGGCCCAGGCCGATCTGGTGATCGAGGCCATCATCGAGAACCCGGAAGCCAAGCGTGCGCTGTACCAGACGCTGGAGCCGAAGATGAAGGCCGATGCGCTGCTGACCACCAATACCTCCTCGATCCCGCTGGTCGAGCTGCGTGACCATATCCAGCGCCCGGCGCAGTTTGCCGGCCTGCATTACTTCAACCCGGTTGCACAGATGCCGCTGGTGGAAATCATCCACCACGACGGCATGGCACCGGAGACCGAGAAGCGCCTGGCTGCGTTCTGCAAGGCGCTGGGCAAGTTCCCGGTGCCGGTGGCCGGCACGCCCGGCTTCCTGGTCAACCGCGTGCTGTTCCCGTACATGCTGGAAGCCGCCACCGCATATGCCGAAGGCATCCCCGGCCCGGTGATCGACAAGGCGGCGCTCAAGTTCGGCATGCCGATGGGCCCGATCGAGCTGCTGGATACGGTTGGCCTGGACGTCGCCGCTGGCGTGGGCAAGGAGCTGGCGCCCTTCCTCGGCCTGCAGATCCCGGCTGCACTGGCGACCGTCGAGCCGAACAAGCGCGGCAAGAAGGATGGCCAGGGCATCTACAAGTGGGAGAACGGCCGCGCGGTTAAGCCGGAAGTGGCCAAGGACTACCAGGCACCGTCGGATCTGGAAGACCGCTTGATCCTGCCGTTGCTCAACGAAGCCGTGGCCTGCCTGCACGAGGGCGTGGTCGCCGATGCCGACCTGCTCGATGCCGGCGTGATCTTCGGCACAGGTTTCGCCCCGTTCCGTGGCGGCCCGATCCAGCATATCCGCGCGACTGGCGTGGATGTCCTGGTTGAGAAGTTGAAGACCTTGCAGGCGCGGCATGGTGATCGCTTTGCGCCGCGCCAGGGCTGGGACATGCCGGAGCTGCGTGAGCCGGTAGTCTGAGCTTCTAGCAGTTGATCGAATGAAAAACGGAGCCGAAGGGCTCCGTTTTTCATTCCAGCTGTAGTGCCGAGCCATGCTCGGCAGGGGCCTTACAGAAAATGCCGAGCCCCCGATTTTGCAGGAGCAGCGTAAGCCGCGAAGGCACAGATCAATCAGATTGCCGTGATTCCGGTGATTTCAGCAGCCTCAGCTTCGCGGCTTACGCCGCTCCTACAATGCCGAAAAGCCACCGGACGTCTAGCGATGCACATGGCCGTGATGGCCTTGATCATCCGGCCCATGCGCATGACCTTCATGATCGTGATCGTGATCGTGATCGTGATCGTGACCAGCATCGGCCTTCTTCTCGGCACAATCATCACCGCAGTGATCCGCTTCAACCTGCACCGTCACATGATCGATATCAAACCGCTCGTGCAGCATGTCTGCCAACTGCCGACGCAAGGCATCCGGTGACTGGCCGTCATTCATCACCACGTGCACGGTCAATGCCGGCGTGCTCGATGCCAACGCCCACACATGCAGATCATGGGTACCGGCCACTCCTGGGAAACCACGCAAGGCCTGCTCGATATCCGCCAGCACCACACCTTTCGGCACGCCCTCAAGCAATACGTTGATCGCATCGCGCAGCAGCACCCAGGTGCGCGGCAGTACCCACAAGCCGATCAGCACCGCAAGAATCGGATCCACCAGCGTCCAACCAGTGAAGTGGATGATCAGGCCGCCAGCAATCACCGCCACCGAGCCGAGCATGTCACTCCACACTTCCAGGTAGGCGCCCTTGACGTTCAAGCTCTCGCCGCTGCCAGCACTGAGCAGGCGCATCGCGATCAGGTTCACCACCAGTCCAAAAGCCGCCACCCACATCATGCCGGTGGAAGCAATGTCCTGCGGCTGCTGGAAGCGCTGCGCGGCCTCAAACAGGATGTAGATGCCCACACCGAACAACAGCAGGCCATTGGCCACCGCGCCCAAGGCCTCCAGGCGCGCATAACCATAAGTGCGCTTGGCATCGGGCGGACGCCGGCTCAGGCGAACCGCGGTCAAGGCGATCATCAGGCCGATGGCATCGGTCGCCATATGTGCGGCATCGGACAACAGCGCCAGGCTGTTGGTCCAGAACGCGCCGATGACTTCGACCACCAGGTAGGCGGTGGTCAGCCCCAGCGCCCACCACAATGGTTTCTCGTGGCGGATTTCGCTGGGCAGGTGGTTGTGGTCGTGACTCATGGCTGGCTCCTCATTGCGGCGCCAGCTTAGTCAGCCAGTGGCGGCGGAGACTATTACATCGCCGCCGCCCGGTTCAGTGATCAGCGCGGGCCGAGCACCGTCTGCATGTCATCGCCCTGCGGCATGCCAGAACGCATCTGCACCGTGCCGTCGGCGTCCTTGAACAGGATGCCGGGGGTGCCCTGGAAGCCCAGATCCAGCATCAACGCTTCATTGGCGCTCAGCTTGGCCTGCACTGCCGCTGGCACCGTCGCCAGCGGCTTGATGCCGCCCTTGGCGAAGTCGCGCTCGTTCTGGATCAAGGCCTGCTCCGGCGAGGCTGCACCCAGAATCGCGGCGGCCTTGTTGGCACTGTCCTCACGGATCACGCCGACCAGAATCTGCCGGATCTGCACCTTGCCTGCGGCTACCCATGGCTGCGCCGCTTCCCAGAAACGGTTGCAGTACGGGCAGTTCGGGTCGCTGAAGGAATAGATGACGCGCGGCGCATCGGCCTTGCCATCGCGTACCCAATGGCTGGCTTCCACCTTGGCCCAGGCCTGCTGGCCCATCGGCCCGGTCACCAGCTCCTTGAGCTTGGCGGCGCTGACGTCCTCACCCTTGGCATTGACCAAGGTGCCAACCACCGCGTACTCGCCGTCCTTGGAAACATAGACACCAAGCGGGCGCTGTCCAGCAACACCGGCATAGCCGGTCAGGCCGACCGGCGTTTCGAACGTCCCCATGAACTCCACGCCCTGCGAGCGCAGGGTCTTCACTACTGCAGGTTCATTGGCCGCAGCCGGCTTGGCCGCGGTAGCAGCCGGCGGCGCGGGGGTCTGCGCGCACGCCAGCGGCGTCAGCGTCATGGCGGACAACAACAGCAACATCGAACGGGAACGCATCATCGTGTGTCTCTTTCAGGAAAGGAGTTATTGCATTTCGCGCAGGCGCGCTTCGAGGGTGGCGCGCGACAGCTCGCCCATATGCACATTGCGCAGCCGCCCATCGGCGCCAAAGAACAGCGTTGTTGGCAATGCCCGGGCGCCGGTCTGCTGCATCACCCGCGACTCGGCATCCAGCAGCACATTGCCCAACTGCATGTTCTCGGCACGCAGATAGTCGGCGACCTCATCGCGGGTCTCGCCCTGATTGGCGAATACGAACTGCACCTGCGGATGTGCCTGCTGCGCCTGTGCAAGCACCGGCATCTCGCGTCGGCACGGTCCGCACCAGGTCGCCCAGAGATTGATCACGGTCGGTTTGCCGGCAAATGCTTTCAACGGCGCTGGCTGGTCCTGCATATCGACCAATACCGCATCCGGCAGCGGAATGGATGAGCGCTGCAACGCGAACAAAGCCATGCCGCCTATTGCCCAGAACGCCGCACCAGCAACCAGCCCCAACAACACCGGTTTGCGCAGAATGCGCTGGCGGCTCTTCCACAACGCATAGGCCACCGCGACCAGCAGGCCAGCCCAGATCGAATAACCCCCATCACCCAGACGGATGATGGACAGCGGTTGCGACAGATAGTCGCTGGCGTGCATCGCCACATGTGCCAAGCGCGCACCCAGCAGGCCAAGCAGGAAGGCATCGAGCACCACCGCGCCGGCGCGACTGCGCATGCCGTCTTCGGCAGGCGCCAGCGCACGTGCGAAGAACCAGCCAATTGCCAGCGCCAACAACGCAACCAGGGCCATCAACGGAAATGGGCCGGCGCTGATCACCGAGCCATCTCGACGCCTGCAAACACAATCCAACTTGAACAAACGGTGAATCCAATCATCAACACCAACCCCTCAGAAATCTGTTGTTCCTGCCGATAATGATCGGCTGCCTCTTGGCACTTTACCGGTCGTACGCATGAACATCGCCCCCGCACCATCCACCGACAACGACAGCAACGCACTCGCCAGCGCCTGGAAACAAAGCCTCACCGCCGCTGGCGCCGATGCAAGCCATGTGCTGGCAAGCCTTGCCGATGCGCATGCCGCTGAACTGGCCGCGCATTTTTACAAGGTCATGATGAACGACGCGCGTGCCTCACGCTCGATGTCACATGATCAGGTACGGGTGCGCCTGCAACCGGCGATGCAGCGCTGGGTCAGGGACCTGCTGCGCGCCACCCCGGCCGACGTCGAACAGTTGATCGCCAACCAGCGCGTCATCGGCGACGTGCATGCGCGCGTGGGCATCCCGGTGGACCTGGTTACCCGTGGCACGCGCGTGCTGAAGCAACGCCTTTTCCAGCTGATCGGCGAGCAGGCCGGGCACGGCGAAACCGCACACGCGGCCATCGCCAGCCTCACCGCCTCGTTCGACATCGCGCTGGAGGGTATGACACTGGCCTATTCCAATGCACGGGAACGTTCCTCACGCACGGATGCCGCTTACCGCTTGTTCTCGCTGGTGCAGAACGTCAGCACCGAACGCGAGCGCCAGCGTGCACTGCTGCTGGATTGGGAAAACACCCTGCTGTACGCCCTGGCCGCGCAAGGCGACCTCGGCAGCTTCCAGACCCTGGCACGTTCGGAATTCGGGCTGTGGTTCAACCACAAGGGCATCCCGAGCTTCGGCGAAAGCACCGAGACCCGGCAGATCAGCGGCCTGGTCGACGAGGTCGACCAATTGCTGGAGCACACCTTGCAGCAGGACAGCACTCCCGCTGCCCGCTCTGCCCAGTTGCAGGACGTCCGCTCCAAGGTCAGCCAGATCCGTACCTTGCTGGGCATGTTGTTCGAGCGCATTGGCGAACTGGATGCCGGCTGCGATGCCTTGACCAACCTGCTGAACCGGCGCTTCCTGCCAACAGTGCTGCGCCGCGAGATCGAGCTGGCGGAGAAGTCTGGTGACAGCTTCGCCGTGCTGCTGCTGGATCTGGATCACTTCAAGGCGATCAATGACGAACACGGCCACGAAGCCGGCGACCGCGCCCTGCAACATGTGGCCGGCATCCTCACCCAGTTCACCCGCGGCAGCGATTACGTATTCCGCTACGGCGGCGAGGAGTTCGTGGTGGTGCTGGTGGCAGTGGAAGACCATCAGGCGATGGTGATCGCCGACGGCCTGTGTCGGCGCATCGTCGACAGCCCCGTCACCTTGGCCGATGGCCATCTGCTGCCGATCAGCGCCAGCATCGGCGTCGCGCTGTACGACGGCCATCCGGACTACGAGCGGGTGATGGCGCGTGCCGACGCGGCCATGTACCAGGCCAAG
Organism: Stenotrophomonas sp. 610A2; assembly: GCF_030549615.1. Lineage (NCBI taxonomy): Bacteria > Pseudomonadati > Pseudomonadota > Gammaproteobacteria > Lysobacterales > Lysobacteraceae > Stenotrophomonas > Stenotrophomonas pigmentata. The sequence goes on along the minus strand of NZ_CP130832.1, from coordinate 1,630,484 downwards.
AAGCAGGGCCGCAACCGGGTGGTGCTCGGCAGCGATACCTTGCCAACTGCGCCGGGACGCAACGCATTGCGGCGCGACTGAGCAGGCCACGCAACCAACCGATAGCACATGCCGCTGCAGCAGCACCGGCATAGGCTGCAGGCGGGTGCGACAGGTCACCCGCCACGGAACCACGCCATGCCCTTCGTCCGCCCCCTGCTCATCGCACTGCTGTGCACCGCCCTGCCCGTCCTGCACGCCGGTGCCCGCGAGGTTGCACAGCCGGCCGAGCATGTGCAGGCCGATGGCCCCTATGTGTTCCGCGATGGCAAACGCCTGCAGGCGCAGTGGATCTGCGACGACCGTGTGATTTCGCGGAAACTCAAGGGAGCACGTGCAGTCGCGCGCGGACTTGCACCCGAATGCGGCTATCCGCATCCACTGCACATAGCGCCAATTGCTACTCCAGCCAACGCGGTGCTGCCCGGCGTGCCGCGCATCGTCGCCGTCTCCGATATCCATGGCCAGTACGATCTGCTGCGCCGCTTGCTGCGCGCCAACGGCGTTATCGACGGCGACGACAACTGGACACTGGGTCAGGACACACTGGTGATCGCCGGCGACGTCTTCGACCGTGGTCCGCAGGTCACCGAGGCCTTCTGGCTGCTCTACAGCCTGCAGCAGCAGGCCGCGCAAGCCGGCGGCGCGGTCCACTTCGTGCTTGGCAACCACGAAACCATGGTGCTCTACGACGACCTGCGCTACGTCAATCCCAAATACCTGCGCAGCGCGCAGCTGCTGGGCCGCAGCTACCCGCAGCTGTACGGCAGTGACTCGGTGATTGGCCAGTGGCTGCGCACCCGTCCGGTATTGCTACGCATCGGCGACACCTTGTTCCTGCACGGTGGCATCTCGCCGGAGGCGGTGCAGCTGGCACTTGATCCGGCCAGCACAAACGCCGCCTACCAGGCCTCGCTGGGCCGCCCCAAGGCCGAGGTGAAGGCCGACCCCGCCACCGCGCCGCTATACGACGGCAAGACCAGCCCGATCTGGTACCGCGGCTATTTCAACGGCCAGCTGGATACACCCGGCGTACAAGCCGTGCTCGATCAGCTTGGCCTCAAGCGCATCGTGGTCGGCCATACCTCGATGCCCCATGTCAGCAGCTTCCACGGCGACCGCATCATCGCCATCGACAGCAGCATCAAGAACGGCGAGAACGGCGAGCTGCTTTTCATCGAGGATGGGAAGCTCAGCCGTGGACTGCTGGATGGAAGCCGCGTATCACTGGAGATCGGCCAGATAGAGACCGATGACTAGGTAATTCAGCTGTCACGACCATCAGAGAACCTGCATTCATCACAGTAAGTTTCATCGTGAATTCACGTGATCCTAACCTGATTTCAACGATGGTAAATAGGCAGCGTCACGCGGACCGAGGGAGGCAGTCAGCGCGTCGCCACGTATGCGATTGCTGATATCGCGGCATGCCTGGTCGCTGCCGTGAGCGGTGTTTCCTTCTCCACGGAAAGGGCGATGAAACCACTGACTTTGGCCACGTTGCTGCCACTGGCGCTATTACCCTGCGCGGCCAACGCACAGGATTCCGTCGCCGCGCTGCGTGCGGAGATCGCCCAGGCCCAACAGCACCTGCAATCGCTCAACGCGCGGCTTGATGCACTGGAGCAGGGGCAAGGCAATACCTCGGCACCGACGCCATCACCTCCCCCAACGACATCAGCGTCGACGGCTGCAGCAGCCAGCCCGATGGTCACCGGCGCAAGCCAACACGCATCGGTACAAAGCATTCTTCCCGCGCGTGATTCGGTCGCCGATCCCTCCACCGCAGCCTCACGCCTGGACAACGCCCCTTCTCCGACCGATCCCGAGCTGAAGGGATTCATCGCCATCCCGGGCACCGACACCATGATCCGGCTGGGTGGCTACGCCAAACTCGACGCAATCGCAGACAGGCGCCCCGCCGGCGATACCGAGCAGTTCGTCACCTCCTCGATCCCGGTCGACGGCGCGCACCGCGATTCCTCGCATTTCGGCATGCATGCCAAGCAGACCCGCTTCAGTTTCGAAGCTCGGCGCCCAACCACGCATGGTGGGTTGCGCTTCTATCTTGAGAACGACTTCTTCGGCAGCAGCGACAGCTACGAATTCCGACTGCGCCATGCCTATGGCCAATTGGGCAACATCTATGCCGGTTACGGCTATTCCACTTTCATGGACGCCGACTCGCTGCCGGACACCCTGGACTTCGCCGGCCCCGGTGCTGCCGGCTACCTGCTGGTGGCCGGCATCCACCACAGTTTCAGCCTGGGCAAGGGCAACAGCCTGACCATCGCTGCTGAAAATCCGGATTCACAACTCGCCAATACCGGCGAGGACGACAGCACTACCGCTCAGCTGCCCGATGTCAGCCTGGTCGCGCGCATGGAGCGCGATTGGGGCCACCTGCAGCTGGGTGCGGTGATGCGCAAGCTCGGCTACGACGGTGATGGCCGCAGCGACAGCGACTTCGGCGGTGGCCTGCAGCTCAGCGGCTCCTACGCCGTGGCCGAACGCGACCTGCTGTTGTTCGGCCTGATCGGCGGCAAAGGAATCAGCCGCTACACCGCCGACCTGACCGGCTCCAATCTGGATGCAGCCATCGACGCCGATGGTCGCCTCAAAGCGCTGTCGCTGCGTGGCGGCTTCTTCGGCTATACCCATTATTGGTCCGAGTTGTGGCGCTCCAACCTGATCTACGGACAACTGCAGCTCGGCGACGCGGGCGCATTGGCCAGCGACGCCTTCCGGCGCAGCCGCTATGCCGCGTTGAACCTGCTGTGGAGCCCGGCACCGTCCTGGACCATGGGCATGGAGCTGCTGTATGGCCAGCAGCAACTACAGGACGGTCGTGATGCCGACACGCTGCGACTGCAGGGCAGCCTGCAGTACAACTTCATCAAGTAACCGGCAGCCGACGCCCGCACGCGCCAACGTGCGGCTCGCCACCCAACGCTTCATGTAATGCCCTTCCCATCGAATTACCCGGCACTGCCGGTGAAAGGAGATTGTCATGGCAGGTCAGAAGAAAATCGGGGTCGTCGGCGCGACCTTCCTGGTGGCAGGCAACATGATGGGCTCAGGTGTGTTCCTGCTGCCCTCCAGCCTGGCCAAGATCGGCACCGCCTCGATCTGGGGCTGGCTGATCACCACCGCCGGTGCACTGTTGCTGGCCTTCGTGTTTGCCAAGCTGGGCAAGCTGGCGCCCAAGGCGGGCGGCCCCTATGCGTACGCACGCGACTGGTTCGGCCCATACATGGGCTTCCAGACCAACACCATCTACTGGTTCGCCAACTGGATCGGCAATGTCGCCATCCCGATTGCGGCGGTCGGCTACTTCAGCTACTTCTTCCCGGTCCTGTCCGATCCGGTACCCCGCTGCGTCGCGGTATTGCTGCTGGTATGGGCGCTGAGCTTTGCCAATGTGATCGGACCTGCCTTCGTCACGCGCGTGCAGACGGTAACCACCAGCTTCGCCCTGGTGCCCATCCTCGGCATCGCCATCTTTGGCTGGTTCTACTTCGACCCGGCCATTTTCAAGGGTGCCTACAACGTTTCCGGCCAGTCCAACTTCGGCGCGGTATCCAGCGCCGCCGCGCTGACCCTGTGGGCCTTCATCGGCGTTGAGTCCGCATCGGTGACCGCAGGCGTCGTCGAGAATCCGGAGAAGAACGTCGCCCGCGCCACCTTGGCCGGCGTGTTCCTGGCTGCGGTTGCGTATATCGCCAGCTCCTCGGTGATCATGGGCATGGTGCCCAACGCCGACCTGCAGGTCTCGGATGCACCCTTCGCATTGGCCGCTGCAAACGCGGTGGGCGGCTGGGGCGGCGCGCTGGTCAGCCTGTGCGCCTTCGTCGGCGCTGCCGGTTCGCTGGGCGGCTGGATCCTGTTGACCGCACAGAGCGCCAAGGCGGCCTCGGACGACGGCCTGTTTCCCAGCATTTTCAGCAAGATCAACAAGGACGAGGTGCCGGTCAAGGGCGTTCTGATCGTCGCCGTGCTGATGACGCTGGCGGTGCTGATCACTTCCACCTCGGAGACCGCATCGGCGCAGTTCGACGTGATCACCTCAGCCGCGGTGGTGCTGACCCTGCTGCCCTACATCTACTCCTGCGTGGCCTGCTACTTCGTGGTGGAACGCTCGCACACGCTGGTACACACCGGTGCATTCTGGGTGCTGACCAGCATCACCGTCGTCTACTGCCTGTGGGCCATCTACGGCTCCTCCGGCAGCATCGTGCAGTACGCCTTCCTGTTCGTACTGTTTATCACCGTGTTCTATCCGTTCTTCAGCGAAGAGCGCCGCAAGCAGCGCTTGGCCAAATTCACTCCGAATGGCACCGCAAGTGCCAGCACGAACTGATCCCCCGCTCGGTAGACAGGAACCACATCATGTACTTCAAATCACTCGACTACCCGATCGTCATCATCGATGCCGACTACGAATCGCCGCGGATCGCCGGCATCCTCATCCGCGCCTTGGCCGAGGAACTGCGCAAGAGCGACCAGCGCGTGCTTTCCGGCCTGAACCTGGACGACGCCCGCGCCGGCGCGCGCACCTATGTGGCCGCCTCGGCGGTGCTGATCTCCATCGATGGCACCGAGGACGATGACGATCAGTTCCAACGCCTGCTCGCCTTCCTGCGCGAGCAGAGCCAGCGCCGCGCGGACCTGCCGGTGTTCCTCTACGGTGAACGGCGCACCATCGAGAAGGTCCCGAGCAAGCTGCTCAAGTTCGTGCACGGCTATATCTTCCTGTTCGAGGACACCAAGAGCTTCATTGCCCGCCAGGTAATGCGTGCCGCCGATGACTACATGGCAAAACTCTTGCCGCCGTTCTTCAAGGCGCTGATCCACCACTCGGCAGAATCCAATTACTCCTGGCATACACCCGGCCATGCGGGCGGCGTCGCTTTCACCAAATCACCGGTGGGGCGCGCACTGCACCAGTTCTATGGCGAGAACACGCTGCGCAGCGACCTTTCGATCTCGGTGCCGGAGCTGGGCTCCCTGCTCGATCACACCGGCCCGATACGCGACGCCGAAGCCGAGGCCGCGCGCAACTTCGGCGCGGATCACACCTTCTTCGTCACCAACGGCACCTCTACCGCCAACAAGATCGTCTGGCACGGCACGGTGGCGCGCGGTGATATCGTCTTCGTCGACCGCAACTGTCACAAGTCGCTGCTGCATTCGTTGATCATGACCGGAGGCATTCCGGTCTACTTCACGCCGAGCCGCAATGCCCACGGCATCATCGGCCCGATCAGCCTGGACCAGTTCTCCGGCGAGGCACTGCAGAAGATGATCCAGGCCAACCCCTTGGCCAGCAAGGTGGCCAAGCCCGGCGCCAAACCGCGCATTGCGGTGGTGACCAACTCCACCTATGACGGGCTCTGCTACAACGCCGAGAAAATCGCCGACAACCTCGGCACGGCCGTGGACTTCCTGCACTTCGATGAGGCCTGGTACGCCTATGCGGCGTTCCATCCTTTCTACGAAAACCACTACGGCATGGCCAAGGGCAAGCCGCGCGAGCAGGACGCGATCATCTTCACCACCCATTCCACGCACAAGCTGCTGGCGGCGTTCTCGCAGGCCTCGATGATCCATGTCCGCAATGCCGCTACCCGCGAGCTGGATGCGGAACGATTCAACGAATCGTTCATGATGCATACCTCCACCAGTCCGCATTACGGCATCATCGCCGCCTGCGATGTCGCCTCCAAGATGATGGAAGGTGAAGCCGGCAGGTCGTTGGTGCAGGAGATGCAGGATGAGGCCATCGCTTTCCGCCGCGCGATGTTGCACGTCAGCGAGGATCTCGGCCGCGACGACTGGTGGTTCAAGGTCTGGCAACCCGATGGCGTTGAGCGCACGCTGGCCAAAGGCGACAGCGCCAAGCCCTTGGTCGCCTCGCGTCCGGACTGGTACCTGCGTCCGGGTGCTCACTGGCACGGCTTCGACAACCTCGCCGATGACTATGTGCTGATCGATCCGATCAAGGTCACCCTGCTGACACCCGGTCTGTCGATGGACGGTGAGATGGGCAAGCTGGGCGTGCCTGCGGCAGTGCTGAGCAAGTTCCTGTGGTCGCGCGGCATCACCGTGGAGAAGACCAACCTGTACTCGGTGCTGTTCCTGTTCTCGATGGGCATCACCAAGGGCAAGTGGAGCACGCTGGTCACTGAGCTGTTGGCGTTCAAGGACCTGTATGACGCCAATGCGCCGTTGAGCAAGGCGCTACCCAGCCTGCTTGAGAACAGTGGCAGCGCATATGACGGTTGGGGCCTGCGCGACCTGTGCGCGGCACTGCATGAATTCAACCGTGAGTTCCGCGTGGCCGAGGTGATGCGGGAGATGTACGTGGACCTCCCAGAGCCGGTGATTACCCCTGCCGAGGCCTACAACCACCTGGTGCGCGGCGAGATCGAGCGCGTGGACATCGACCAGCTCAGCGGCCGCATTGCCGGCACCATGCTGGTGCCCTACCCGCCCGGTATCCCGACCATCATGCCGGGCGAGCGTTTCGGCGCCAGCGACGAGCCTATCATCCAGTCGCTGCGCATCGCCCGCGAACAGAACGCGCGCTTCCCGGGATTTGAATCGGATGTGCATGGGCTGATCATCGATAACAGTGGTGAGAAGCCGAGCTATCGGGTGGAGGTTTTGAAGATTTGAGCGCGCAGTAAGCGCAGTTGCCCGCGGTCCCTTCTCCCGCGCGCGGGGTTAAGAACAGGCGCTTACGAGCCAAAGGCTCGTGCCTGTTCGTACGCCCCGCGTGCTACGCGGGGCCGGGGCGCGGAGCGAGGTGCCCCGCAGGGGCGGATGAGGGGAGCCTTTGGCTTTTTTGCTTCCTGCAGTTTGGCCTTGGCTTTGGCTCCGCTCAGCTCAAAATCTGCCCCGCTTGCTTTCAAATCGCCCTCACCCCAACCCCTCTCCCGTGAACGGGAGAGGGGCTTTTAAAGCCTAGCTACCCCTACATCGCTACCGCACCTCCGACCAACCAAATGACCAGCACCCGCCAAGAACAACGCGTATTGCAGCTCTCCATCGCAGCCACCGTACTGGTCGCTGCGATCGGCTTCTTTGGCGGCATGCTCGCGCGCTCGCAGGCGATATTGTTCGATGGCATCTACAGCCTGGTGGATGTGGCACTGACACTTGTGGCATTGGCGGTGCTGCGCCTGATGGCCCGCGAGCAGAGCCCGCGCTTCCAGTACGGTTTCTGGCATCTGGAGCCCATGGTCGAAGCGCTCGGCGGCGCGATCCTCAGCCTGGCCTGTATCTACGCACTGGCCAATGCGGTGATCGGCTTCAGCGACGGCGGCCACGAAACACGGCTGGGCCCCGGCCTGCTCTGGGCTGGCTTGCTGGCAGTGGTGGATCTGGCGATGGCGGTGTGGATCGGCCGTCATGCGCGTCTGCTGCAATCCGGCCTGCTACGCCTGGACGCACGTGCATGGCTGCTTACCGGGTTGATGAGCCTTGCCGTGGTTCTGTCATTCGTCATCGCACTGGCACTGCGCGGTGGCACCCACGAACACTGGATTCCCTACCTCGACCCTTTGGTGCTCGCCTGTATCGCCTTGGCGACGCTACCGGTGCCGCTGCTTGGAGCATGGAAAGCGGCGCGCGAAGTCCTGCAGGTAGCACCAAGCGAACTGGATCAACTCGTGCAACAGGTGATGCAGGCGTTCGTCGCCAAGCACCAGTTCGAAGGCTTCACCAGCCACGTCGCCAAGATCGGGCGCATGCAGTTCGTCGAGATCCATATCCTGACCAGACCCGATACCCAGCTGGGCAGCATCGGCGATGTCGACCGTCTGCGCGATGAAATCGCATCGCAGCTGGACGCGCGCTCTGCACGCTTCTGGCTGACCATCGATTTCACCTCCGACCCGGCCTGGACATGAGTTCCCCCACCCCGAAGAAGATGGGCCTGACCATGGCGACCATGCTGGTCGCCGGCAACATGATCGGTACCGGTGTGTTCCTGCTGCCTGCCAACCTGGCCACGGTCGGCAGCATCTCGTCGTTGGGCTGGCTGATTGCCACCGCTGGCGCCATCGCGCTCGGCCTGGTGTTCGCCCGGCTATCGCAACTCGATCCGAAGCCAGGCGGACCCTATGCTTACGCGCGCGATGCTTTCGGCAACTACATCGGCTTTGTCAGCAACTACGCCTATTGGTTCGGCAACTGGATCGGCAATGTCGCCATCGCCCTGGTAGTAACCGGCTACCTGAGCCACCTGTGGCCATGGTTGCAGGACGTCTATCCGCGCCTGGGCTTCACCTTGGCGGTGATCTGGTTGCTGAGCCTGGCCAATGCACGCGGCGCCCGCTGGGTCGGCGCACTGGAGACCGGCACCTTGCTGCTGGCGCTGATCCCGATACTGGGTATCGCGATCTTCGGATGGTGGTGGTTCGACCCGGCAATGTTCAGCGCTGGCTGGAATGTCAGCGGCATGCAAGACAGCGCCGCCATCTCGCGCAGTGCCTCAATCGCACTGTGGGCATTCATGGGGGTGGAGAGCGCAGCGGTATCGGCCGATGTCATCGACAACCCAAGACGCAACATCCCGCTCGCCACGCTGCTCGGCCTGGCATTGGCGGCGTTGATCTACATCAGTTGCTCACTGGTGATCATGGGCATCGTCCCAATGACGCAACTACGCGACTCCTCGGCGCCGTTCGCTGATGTCGCGCAATTGATGATCGGCCCCTGGGGCGTGCTGATCATCGCGCTATGCGCGATCTTCAAATCGGCAGGCGCGCTGGGTGGCTGGATGCTGCTGGTGGGGCAATCAGCCAAGGCGGCAGCCGAGGATGGCCTGTTCCCCCGTGTGTTCTGCACGCTCAACAAGCATGGCATGCCCGGCAACGGTTTGATGATCGTCGCGGTGCTGATGAGCGCGCTGCTATTGGTCACCTCATCGCCCACCCTGGCCCGCCAGTTCGACCAACTGACCAACATCGCCGTGCTGCTGACCATCATTCCCTATCTGTTCTCCGCCGGTGCGCTGATCTGCGCCACCCTGGAGCGCGGTGAGAAAGGCTGGATACGTGCCGCCTGCCTGCTCACGGCTGCAGCAGCAATCGTTTACTGCCTGTATGCCCTGCTCGGCGCGGATGCCAGCCTACTGGCCTATGCGACTGTGGCGATCCTGTTCAGCGCAGCGCTGTATCCCTTCTTCCGCCAGCGGATGTTGGAGAGGGCACGAAACCCGTCGATGCGCAGCGAGTAGTCAACCAGGCTTGCTTGCGATGCCTGCTACGCGATGAAACTGATCATGCTGGACGCACTATTGCTCGCGCGTCCGCAGCGCATGCGTGGTGTCCCCTCAAACACCTTGAAATCCATACCCACGCAACACGAAACAACCCGTTGCAAGCCACGAAAGCAGCGCAGACTCCTGCTGCCAGCGCAACAAACCTTTTGCTGTCGGACTGTCGTCCGAGCAATCCCATTGCTCTCGTCGGCCATACAACCGATGAAAAACAAACAACTACAGAATGCCTGCGCAACTGTTCCCTAGAGCGAAAATGTTCCAATCCAGACATCTCGCGCCAACGTGTTGACATCGACGGCATCACTTTTACATCGTCGCTCCCGCAGATCATGACAGTCGTCGATCAACGTTCGCGGAGCCAAGCCGGCAATGGAATCAAGCGCGGTATTGCAAACCCGATTGCGCAGAACTTACAGCGGGTTGGCGTGGCCAATGCAGGCTGGCGCATGCGCCGGCAACGAACGCCCCCGGCAATGCAAACAGCCCCGCGCCTGCTGTTCCTGTCGCGTCAACACGACAAGTACACGGCAAGTTGAACTCCCAATCACGCTCGCACCCGTCCTTGTCAAATCGATGCTGGGCCGAAGAGCTTCGTCGACATTGCGTGGACTGACGCATCGATTATCCAGGACACCACCCGCAAGCACCCGCTTGTCGTAACGCAGATAGCTGGACCCTCGAATCGATCCTGAATTCCCTGGCGCCGCAAGGCGTCTGGCGAAGCGCGGGCGACGCCGCGTGTCAATGCGTCTCCCGTTTCGTCCAAACGAAGTTTCCGCACCAGTTCCATGACGTAGCACAGCACCAGGTAGACCGCCGCAAACACCGCCGGGGAAGCCGGCCCGCATCAACATCACCGGAGAGAAACGCATGAGGAAAACGTTGAACCAGTGCAATCGACACCCCGTAAGCCGCATCCGTTGCAATCGTCTGTCACTGGCCCTGGTCTCTTCACTTGTAGCCATCCAACCCGCGCTGGCACAGGACAACACGCCGACCGAACCTGCGACCAAGGACCTGGACACGGTGATGGTCAGGTCCACCCACCAGGTCAAGCCGCTGCAGCGCACGCCGATCTCGATCAGCGTCGTCACCGCAGAGCAGCTCGACCGCACCAACATGAGCAGTATTTCCGACCTGCAGTACGTAGCACCCGGCGTGTCCTTCTCGGCCACCGCGGGAACTGCCAACGGCGGTGGCTTCCAGGTCCGCGGTATCGGTACGCAAGCCTTCAGCGTGGCCTCCGAGCAGACTGTTGGCACCGTGGTCGATGACGTGGTGATCGGCATTCCCCGTGACCCCGGCGTGGCCGGTTTCAGCGACATCGAGCACATCGAGGTTCTGCGTGGGCCGCAGGGCACCTTGTTCGGAAAGAATGCTTCTGCCGGCGTGGTCAACATAAGCACCCGCAACCCGGAAATCGGCACCACCGGCGGCTCCGTGTCGTTGTCGCTGGGTGAGCGCAACGAACACGTCGCACGCGTGACCAGCAACCTGGGCATCTCCGATACCTCCGCACTGCGCCTTTCCGCGTACTACAAGGACCAGGATGGTGCCACCGCCAATGCCTTCCATGATTGGAACATCGGCGACCAGACCGGACGCGGCATTCGCGGGAAGTGGCTGTGGCAGCCAACCGAACAACTCGACATCCTGGTGGCAGCAGAGCGCCAGACCTTGTTCAACCGTGCGCTGTCGACCCTCTACACGCTGGGTACGGACGCGGACTTCAATGCCAGCCTCGCCGGATTCACGCACATCGGCGGCGACAGCTTCACCAGCCAGGCCGACGCCGATGGCTTTGCGTTCCAGGGAGTGACCGGATTTTCCACGAAGGCCGACCTGCGCCTTGCCAACGATGCCCAGTTGACCTCGATCACCGCTTATCGCAGCTCAACCGTCAATCAGGTGCACGATGTCGATCAGTCCCCAGCGGACTTCGTCAACAAGAACATCACCACGATCCGCGCGCACCAGATCAGCCAGGAATTCCGCCTGGCCGGGACCATGGATGACGAGCGTCTGGATTATGTACTTGGCGCCTACTACGCAAACGTCGACAGCACCTACGAGTACTATGCCTATGGCGGTTTCAACTTCAGTCTTGCGCCGCTGAACGAATACCGCTCGCTCACCGGACCCAAGCAGCATATCCACGCCGACACCAAGAGCCATGCGCTGTACGCCAATATTGGTTACAAACTAAGCGATCGCTGGTCGGCCAGCGGCGGGTTGCGCTATACCAGCGACAAGGTGTTCGCTGCCATGACACCTATCGAGATGCCGACTGCCGAAGGAAAGCCGGTTGTCTACCTGAACAAGATCCTCCCGTCGCAAGGAGAAATCAGCAAGCAGAACGTGTCAGGAAAGGTCGCCCTGCAGTTCCAGCAGAACGAAAACTTGATGTGGTACGCCAACGTCGCCACCGGCTACAAGGGCCCCACCATCGATCCGATCTGGGACCGTTCCAACCTGATCCAGCCTGAGAAATCCACCGCCTACGAGCTCGGCGCGAAGACTCAGTTCCTCGACCGCAGCCTGACCGTCAACGTCAGCCTGTACAAAGCCGATTACAAGGATTTCCAGGCCCAGGTCTATATCCCCGAGACCCTGGGCTGGGCGATGTCGAATGCTGGCCAGATGCGCACCAAGGGGGCGGAACTTGAGGTCAGCTGGCGCCCCACCGCGGATTTCTCGTTGATCGCCACCGGTGCGATCACCGATGCCGATTTCCAGGACTATTTCACTACCTGCCAGGACAATCGGGACGCACCTTGTCGTCTCATTGACGGCGTAATGCAGGCCGACCTGACCGGCTTCACCCCGCCGTATGTCTCCAAGTACAGCTATTCCCTGAGCGGCAACTACTATCACGCCCTTGGCAACGGCCTTGCGGTCAACGCCAATGCTGGCTGGAGCTATAGAAGCAGCTTCTACAATACGGCAGCCCAGTCCTCCACCAGGACACCCGGCTACGGCGTGGCCAATCTATCCGTCGGCATCGGTGCCGAGGATGGCCAATGGGAAGTGTCGCTATACGCACGCAACCTGCTGGACAAGCATTACCGCAGCTTTGTCGACGCCAGCCCCACCATCAACACCGGCGGCCTGTTTCAATACCTTTCGCCGGACAGCTTCCGCACGGCCGGTGTATCGCTGACCTGGAATTTCTAGCCCCAACGTCACCACGATGATCGTAGTGCAGGCGCCCTCCTCTCGTTGCCCGACGCAAGCGGTCAACGCGCCTTCACTACATCGTTGCAGGAAATCTTGTTCCGCCGGGCGAAGGGGCAACAGCACGAGCTTTGCCATCGTTGCATCGCCGCCCGACCAGCATCACGAACAAGCATTCAGGGAACCCACGCACCTCCCACCACAATCACCTGCTGGCGGTGGCTTCGCGCCGACGCGCGTCGCCGATGGTGCCCGCCAGAGCCTCGGCCTCGTCCATCCCCGACACTGCGCCTACAATAGCGGCCCTATGCCCCCGCCCGGCAAATTGAAGTGGACCCCGCGTGACCGAGAAGAAGCCCGAACACACCCCGTTGATGAAGCACCATCCGGATGTGGTCCGACTGCGCAGTTTATAGCCTTTCATTTCAGTGCTTTACGAGACACGGTCTGCTCTTGCTCCAAGTTGTGGATACATTTCTCGACCGACAGCGAGAGTTTGTTCCGGAGCTACATCTGAAGGCGTTTTGGGGCAGCATTGAGCGATGCAATTCCTTCGCAAATTATTCGGTCTAGATAGAGCTCCTGAGGCCGCCCCGCTACCGCCTCGGCGGCACGACATGCCCCAGATCGGCAGCGGCAACGAGGACATCATCAAGTCCTGGCGCTACTGCGCCACCCTCCAACGCAGGACTCCGCTGGCCATCCTGCGGGAGCATGGCCGAGAGGTCCCTGCCGGACCCGATGAGCCGCCTACCCTCTCCTCAATGATGTGGCACGGGATCTGGACCCCGGTCGTGGACTGGGGCGACCTAGATGAGATCTTCGCGGGCGGCTCCATGGCCTCGGATGTCGGCCCCGTTCCCACCGATGGCGGGGACTACCTGCCATTCCTCATTAGTCTGCGAACCATCACTGAGGGGCCGGGCACCGTTGCCAGCAAGGAAGCGGTGCTTCTGGATCTCGTGAAGCACATAGGCCCCGGTGGGACGCCCTACTCCAAATTCGCCAAGGCAAGGGAGCTTGTGGATGAGGTTCTGCCGCGAGCCATCCACGCCCTTCCCGTCCCAAAGCCCGTCCGAGAGGACATGATCCGGCAGGGCTGGAAGACGCTGGCCAAGGTCGAGCGGCTATCTGACCATGAGCTGCTGGCGTTGAAGGGCATTGGCCCAAAGAGTCTGGTTGCGATCAGGGAGTTCCTAGGGACAACTAAAATCGACAAAAGCGCTGAGCGCGCTTTGGATCCCCAGTTCGAACCGTTGAACGCGGAGCAATCGGCGTAGCCATCCCGATCCGCCCAACCTCAGGGGCAACGCCCCAATCTTTGTTGATACCTCTTGCGCAATCTGAAACCTCTGCAAGTATCAAATCTCAACGCGGCATCTGAATTGATTTGAAGGTTGTAGGGTTTCGCAGGTTCTCCTCCGTCCTGCCGCCCTCCCCACGGTGGGAACACCGTGGGTTTTTCGTGCCTGGGGCTTGCTTCTGGAAATTCTTCGACTAGACGTGGTTGGTCCCTTCCTGAAAGTTGGACATAAAACGCCGATGTGGTGAGTGCACCTTGGTCGGTTCCCATTTTCCATTTGGTGTTTTGAACCCCTCGCTTCGGTGAGGGGTTTTTTTGTTTCAGGGCCTTGCGCAAATTCGGTTCTGCCTTTGTATGGGTGTTCAGACATACCCATGGAGCACGGCTAGGAGCGCCATGGACCCCACACCGAAAAGGAGGACTACATGCTACTCAAACCAATCGCGTGCATTACAGCGCTACTTATTTCGACGGCCGCAATAGCCAGCGAGAAGCCAGCAAGCATGTCAAAGGCACACACCAACGCCCAAGACCTGGAACTGATCTATCGCCTCGCTGAAAGGCCAGTGGCAGTTGTAGTCGGCAACACCTGCAAGGTCCGTGGCGCAGTCTGGGGAAACGGCCCGAGGCCTGGCGTGAGGCAAGCCCTAGTGAATGTTCTGACCGGTGAAACCTACCGCACCAAGACGGGTGCCAGCGGCGTCTATTCCTTAGATATCCCATACCACGGTCAACCCATTGTTTTGCAAGAGCAGATCGATGAGCCGGTGCACGTAATAAAAGAGTTTGCAGCCAATGCACACGTCATCAACGGTGGCGCTGTCTGCGATCACCGCCTTCGCACGGCTATTGCACAAGCCCCGAACTCAAAGGAGACCAAATGAACATCATAAATAGATCGTCGCTTCTATTCCTTGCCATTGCCGGCCTATTGATTACGGGTCAGGCGAGTGCATCCATTATTCAGTTGGGAACAGATGCAATTGCCTATACGAATGGCGATATCGCTATCGGCGACGGGACGAGGGCTCAGGGTGGCATGGCGCAAGGCCAGAATGCTAACGCATTCGGTTCTGGCTGCTATGCCATGGCGTTGGGACGAAACGCAAATGCCAGTTGTTCCGGCAGTGCATTAGGAGGCAGCACGGCTATCGGTTTTGCGGCAACCTCTGGCTACGGTGCAATCGCGGTCGGTGATCAGGCGAACGCGCGAGTAAGCAGTGTCGCATTAGGAAATAGAACAATTGCGAACGACTCCGCAACAGCGGTAGGGACTGGCGCTGTCGCAGGAACGTTTGCTTCCACCGCAATCGGTGCTGGTGCCGAGGCTGGTGGAGCTGGTGGCTGGGTAGCGATCAATGGCCGCGCACTCGGACTGAACTCAATTGCTATTGGCGGCGTTGCCACCCATTCCAATTCCATAGCACTAGGAACCCGCTCCACCACCAATCGCGACAACCAGCTTTCTGTTGGTCGTCCTGGTGAGGAGCGTGTCATTTCGAATGTGGCCGCTGGCAGTCAGTCCAACGACGCTGTGATTTATCAGCAAGTTGTCCCTGCCATCACAGGCATCGTCTCTGGCTTGGGTGGGGGTGCTACCTACAACCCGGCAACTGGCGTCATGACGGCTTCCAGCTATGTTCTTTCGATGGGCACTTACAACAATGTGGGTGATGCCCTCGTGGCACTGGACAACAAACCACCAGGTAGCGGCAGCGAAAGCCCCTACTTCAAGGCCAACGGCGGTGCCGACACGACACCTGCGACAGCGACTTCCCAACAGTCAACCGCTGGCGGCGTCGGCTCAAACGCCGATGGCGAAGCTGCGACCACATACGGTTATCGCTCCTCAGCTACTCAGGAGGGAACCACTGTGGGTGCATTCACGACTGCAACTGCGCGTTGTGATGCGTTCGGTTATGCGGCCGAGTGCGACGAGAACGACACCACTTCTTTTGGCCGTGAAGGCGATGAAAGCCGCCTGGTTCGTGTCGCTGCTGGTCGCGATGCAACCGATGCTGTCAATGTTGGCCAAGTAGCTCCATATGCAGCTGCATTGGGCGGCGGTTCCAACTTCAACCACGGAGTTTTTACCCCGCCGAACTATGTTTTCTCGACTGGTGCAACGTTTAACAATGTTGGTGATGCATTGCTTTATCTGGAAGGTCTCGGCGGTGGCTCTGGACCGTCCGGGCCCCAGGGGCCAGCTGGCCAGACCGGAGCAGACGGCCGTAGCGCATACCAAGTTGCTGTGGATAATGGTTTTGTTGGCACGCAAGCCGAATGGCTGGAAAGTTTGCAAGGCGCCGACGGCCGCGACGGAGAAGACGGCAATGCTGGTAGCGGCTCGGATGTCGCAGCTGGCGACAACATCGAAGTCGAGACAAACGAAGACGGCACCCAGACTGTAAGCCTTGCCGATAACATTCAGCTATCGGACGAAGGCAGCCTGACTGTCGGCGGCACCACGGTAAACGCGAATGGCGTATCGATCGAGGGTGGCCCTTCGATGACCCGCGATGGCATTGATGCTGGTGGCCAGCGCATCACGAGTGTCGCTAACGGGCGCATCGAGCGCGGATCTACCGATGCCGTGAACGGTGGGCAGATCTACGACCTGCAAAACAACTGGAATGACCGCTGGACTGAGACGAACTCTCGTATCGATCAGCTGAGCGATGACGTCCAGGCCTTGGGTGCCCAGTCAGCAGCAATGTCCATGATGACAGGTGCTGGCACATACCTGCCCGTGGGTAAAGTCGCTGTTAGCGCTGGCGTTGGCTTCTACGGCAACAAAGCAGCATTCGCCGTGGGCCTGAAAGCCCGCGCAAGCGAGCGTAGCTCCTGGTCCATCGGCATCTCCATCTCTCCGGATGGCAAGCCAATGGGCGGCGTGGGCTACTCGTATACCTTCGGTCAGTAATTGCCCTGTGAATAGGATCTACTTCCAGGTGCCTTTCTCTGACAAGGATAAGGCCAAAGCGCTAGGAGCCAGGTGGGATACGTCTCACCGGCTCTGGTTCACGGAAGATCAAGTGGTGGCTAATGCTCTTTCCACCACTTGGAAAACCCTCTCAGACATCACGCCGATTACTGCCCTGCCTGGCGAGGACCGCCAATTCGGCGGCAACAACTTGTATGTGGATCTCATCCCGTCAAGTTGCTGGTTCGTCAATGTTCGCTATTGCATCGAACCACAAGACTGGCAGCGGTTAGGGGTTGGCATCCGCGAACGGGCAGGCCAGCAGTGTGAGATATGCCAGGCTAAGGAGGACAAAGATGTCGGCACCTTCCTAGAAGCGCATGAGCGCTGGGAGTTCATCGAGGCAACGGGTGAACAGATCCTCAGACGCATCATCTGCCTGTGCAGCCTTTGCCATAGGACCACGCATTACGGGTATGCCCAAGTGGTTGGTCAGGAAGCAGAAGCGCGTGAGCACTTCATGAGCGTCAATGGCTGCTCTATGGGTGAGCTCAACGATCATGTTCAAGAGGCATTTGAAATCTGGCGCCAGCGAAAAGATCAAGCTTGGACCCTGGATCTCCGCATCATCACCGACGCCGGCATTCGCTTGAAGTCAAAGCCTCGATCTGAGACCCAACGCGATGAGGTAGAGCGCGGCGGGTTGACCATTGCAACGGTCGACGTAGAGGACTTCATTAGCCGGATGCTGTAATGAGCACCCACGGATGGGGCCGAACCCAAAAATACCGCTCCCGCCCTCGGTATCTCTATGCCCTGCTCTTCGACAACGGCGCTTGCTACATCGGCCAAACCGTCAATCTGAAATCCAGACTGGACCAACATCAACTTCCTAGCGGTGGATGGATGGGTGCGCCGTTCAAGATGGTGCGACTTGGCCAAGCCATGGGAACGCAACTGCATGCTGAGGATCACGAATACGCATGGCGCTATAAGGCGCAGAACGCGGGGTGGATCGTCTACGCCAAGCCACCCTCCATCGTCATTGATGCCACCCGGCGGATGACCCTGAAGCGCCGCCTGTTAGCCCTGGGCATGCGGTGGCCGCGGAAGCATCGCCGCACCCTGGGGGGGTGGCGATGGGCTGCTGGCATCCTTGCCGTGGCAGCACTAATGATCCTGGCCCGGTGATCAGAGGCTCTGGCCGCGCCCGCGCCGTTGAACCTGCGAGCTGGTCTGCGTGTTCTCTTGGCCTTGGCCACGCCTGGCGGCTACCTTCTCAGCGAACTGGCCAACCACGTCTTCCAGGGTCTTTCGGCTCTGGATCTCGCTAGCCACTTGCTCCTGGCGCTTGGCAGGCTCAGCGGTTGGTAGGGAGTGGTTTTCCAACATGCGGGCAGTTTCGGCTTCCAGCACGGAGATCGGCTTGTCCCGCAATCCAGCCTGGACAGCATTGCCTTTCAGGCGATCCAGCCCCAACCGCTCGCTCAGGTTCTCGATGTCATCACCTGTGCCATAGAGCTTGTAGTGGCCACCGGTTAGGCGGGTAAAGGCCACGAGGGTGGATTGGTTGTCCGCCATGCCGGTGTTGAGGATGTGGTAGATCTCCTGCTTGCCTTGCCCTTGCGCTGAGTGCACGGTGTTGGCGTAGCGATGCGCCAGGGCGTTGTATTCGTGGGTGTTGAACGTGAAGGTCCGGCCATCGTCCTCCTTGATGTCGGACTCGATGCGCACGGTGATGTCGAAGCCCCCACCCTTCTCCCAAGCCTGCTTGATCTTCTCGACCTTGGCGCGGGAGCCATTGATCACGCCCAGGTTGTCATCCCGGGTCGTGAACTTGATCAGGTCGCCCTCAGCCAGGCTCATCTGTTTCCAATGCTTGCCATCGCGCGCCTTGAACTCGACGTCCCGCTGACCCAGCTCCCCAGTAGCCTTCATTGCTGCTCGCACAAGGTCATTGGCTTCGGCCACCTCAGCTCGAGAGTGGGCCACAAGCAGGCGTTCGCTGATATCGACTTGGCTTGCTAGGTAGTCAGCGATTGCACCTCGCACGACTTGCTTTTGCGTGCCGTATTCCTCCACATGATCGTTGGCTAGCAGATTGGCCAAGATCTTCTGCCCCTTCGCGACTGTTTCAGCACGGGACTTCACATCCGTCCGATTGATTACATTCCCGAATTCGTCCTGGTCGTAGAAATCCTTCGCGGTCTCGCGATCTTGCGCCTTCTTCTGACGACGGATCTCGGTCAGCATGGCGTCTCCTGCAACTTCCTTAGCCAAGCTCATTCCGGCGCCTGCACCTACGGGTTGTAACTGGTGGGTATCGCCCTGCATGATGAGTTTGGCGCCAGCCTCATGGCAGGCCACCATCAACAAGCGAGTGTCCTTGGTGTCCACCATGCCAGCTTCATCCAAAACCACGACGTCTTTGTCAGAGAGCGTCATCTCGCCCTTCCTCAGCATCGAAAGAGTCTTGGCAACGGATGCGCTGTCCATGCCACTTTCAGCTTGGAGCTTCTGAGCGGCATTGTTGGATACGGCAACGCCGATCATCCGCTTGCCTTCCGCAATGAAGGCCTGGCTGTAGAGATCGGAAACGGTTGTCTTGCCGGTGCCGGCGAGGCCAGACAGAACGGCAACACCGCCCGTGCCCATCGTGATGTGCTCAACGGCGTGCCGCTGCTCATCTGAGATCTTGAAGCCCTTCTTGGCTTCGAAATCATTGATGGCTTGCTCCACCGTCTCAGGAGCCACGTTGACATGCTGCTCCTCCATGCGGGCCTGGGTTCGGTGCTGGATCTCGTGCTCCCAATCGACCATCCAGGGGGCGGCATAGCGGTCCTCAGTATTGATCCGGGCCAACCGCTCGCCCTTGTCGTCGTCATGGATCTGTTGAGCGTTGACGCGGACCAGGTTTGTTCGTTCCTTGAACTCCTCAATCTTCTGGAATAACTCCTCCTGACCAATACGCCCGGAATACTCCATCCCGATGCGCTCGACCAATTGGTGTTCGGTGAACATGGCTTCGGACTCGTGCAATCGCTCCAAGATCTGCTCATCACTGACTACTTGCGCATTGACATCGGAAAACTGCTTCAACTCCGCAATCGTTTTGACCAGTCCCGGCTCATTGGCTTCCATGGCTGCCATCGTCTGGCGCCACATGGCCTGCATCTCAGGGAATGAAGGTTCATCCTTATACCTGCGCGTGGCCAAGCATGCGGCCTGCATGTCGATATCGTGCTCTTCGGCATAGGTGATAATTTCCTGGCGTCGGCTTGAAAACGTCTCGCACACCTCATCCGACATACCCGCAATTGTCCACCAAATGCGTCCTGTCTCTTGGCTATCGATATCCTTCTCTACCTGCTGCTCGATGCCAAAGCCAAGCTTGCGCATCTCCATCGCAAGTTCATTGCGATAGATTTGATCAGCCGCCATGCGATGCCGGTAGAGCTCGCGCGCATCAAAGGTTGACCAGTTGCCATCACTCCCTTCCGAAACTCCATAGACCAGGGTGTGAGTGTGCAAGTTGGGTTCCAGGTTCCTGTTAGCCAGATGGTCATGCTGCGAATAGATCAAGCCCTTCACGTCGATGATGGTCTTCCCTGCCTGACCTCGACGGGTTTCCACTTTGCTTTCTAGGTAGTCCATGCCAACTTGGGCTGCCTTGCGATGCGCATCCAAGATGGCGTCCCTATCCTCTCCCTCAGCCATGGCGAATGCCACACTGACGGCCTTAGGCGCGGAGAAGGTCAGGTCAAACCCCACACGGTGGCCATCTTTGGTGATGATGATCTGATTACCCTCATCATCGAGCACGGGCTCACCCTTACGATTGGTCTTGATAACCTCGGTGGGCTTTGCACCAGCGTTCTGGCATAAGGCACGGCCATCCGGAGCGAAGCCAGCAGCCAGGGCTAGCATGTCTTCTTTCACGACGGCTTTGCCAAGCAGCCCAAGAGAGATGGCCCCCCTGCCCCCATATCTCATCGTCTCTTGTTTCTGGTCTGACTTGTCCAGGTAGTATTCGGTTTCCAGCAGGTAGTCCACCACGCTTTCACCGTTCCCGTTTACGCCACGGGCATTGAGGCGTTGAATGCTGATCATATTTTTTCCTTGCTAGCCGCTGTCGAAGCGGCGGGTGCGACCCCTTCATTCAAAGGCCAGACCTGGTTTGCGCAAGGGTTAGCCCCGAAATTCCCAGCCAACCGTTATCATTGGCTTGGGGAATTCAGGGGTTGTTATGAGCTATTTCAAGTGGGCAGTCGCAGGCGTGCTGCTCTGGGGTCTATTGGGCTGCGAGAGACAGGAAGTCGTTAGCCCGCCAGTGGAGAAGCCCGCTGCGGTGCCGGCTGCGGTCGACGTCCCAGAGGTGCCACCTATTGTCCCAGAAGCCCCTGCATCAGAAGGGCCAAAGGTTCCGGACAGCAGCGCCGCAGAAGGTCTCCTGCGTGCACGCTTGCCCAAGCTTAAAGCCCTCTCAGAAGAGAACCGGAAAGTAGCCCTGACAGTTGACGATGAGACATGGATCGGAACTATCTACAACGAAATTGATTCCAGGGAGCACGCGTGCTTCATCCTGGGTGGACTGCTCGATAAAGTGAAAGAAGCTGAACCAGCTAGGATTCAGTTCAAGCCGGACCATGCATTGCTGACAACAGAGAACGCTAACGATTTGCGCATCATGAGCAATTCAATTGACAACTTTGTTGCCCATGCGGAAGCCATTCTTGAAAGGTCAAGAGATGAACGAATTCTGCAATGGAACCTTGATTGTGTTGGCCAGCTAGGGATATCAAAAGGTGCTTTCATTGCGCAAGATGGACAGTCAACTTTCTACATCGTCAAGAACGAAGGGCATGTCCTTCAAGTGCTAGGCGACATCGAACCGGGCTATGCGAAGCAAGTAATTGATGCGATCAATGCAAATCCAAGCGTCAAAGTCGTTGCTCTGGGTAGTGGCGGCGGTCTTGTCTACGAAGCCATGAAGGCGGGAGCATTCATTAGATCCAGGGGCTTAGAAACGGTTCTTTGGAATGGCTGCTATTCAGCTTGTCCACTTGTATTTATGGCTGGCGTGCGTCGAGAAAACTGGTCGCCATATCCAGTCTTGGGTTTTCACCAGGTCTATACCGATAACGGTGTGGCAGCGCCCTTGGACAGCCAGGTCTACAAGGATATCTACCAATATCTTGTTGTAATGGATGTCGAACCCAGATATGTCATCCAGAAGATGTGGAGTGCTCCTCCGAACGACATGGCAATTGTTGAACCCGGGGATGAGTCGCCTTGCAATGCGAGCGTCTTCACATGGGTCCAACGCGGCTGCACCAGCCCAAAGTGGACGCCCCGCCCGGAAGAATGATCAGCTCAACATCCGTTGGATCTCTTCCTCAGTCAGGCCCCTCTTCAACACCTGAGCCGTGGCCATCTGTTCTTCCACCGTGGCCTTTCGCTCTGGTGCAGCAGGCGGCATATAGCCAGCACTGATGCCAGCAGGCCGAGTTGTCCATGTAGCCGTTACCTGCCCCTCCCTGACCTTTGGAAGCTGCTGGCCAGGGAAGTCCAGTAGCAGCGGATCTTTGAAAGAGCTCGAAACGACAATGGCACGGATGCCCCAGCCATTGGGCCCGAACTGCTTGCCCTTGGCGAATCCTAGGCGGTTGGTGAGGTCATCGGCATGCAACACGTCCTTGCCCTCCTCCCGAGCTACTGGCTTTTCACCATGCGGGATGACAGAAACCTTTTTCTTGCCAAGCAAGGCTGCCAGCTCCCGCCGTGTCTCGCCCATTTGCACCTGAAAGATTATGTGAGTGCCCACCATCGAACTCATAGCCTTGGCTTCGTTGTCGCCGTAGACTTGTCTAAGCTGTGCGAGGTCTTGCACCAGCCCGATGAACACCACACCCTTTGAGCGGCCCTTGTCGATGAGTGGGCCAATCTGGATCTTTCCTAGGCTTGGTAGCTCGTCCAGAATGAACCCGATAAAGCGGCCCTCTTCGTTGTCGGGAAGTGAGGGGGAAATGATCGTCCCCACTGCGATGTTGACCATGGCAGAGATGTAGGCGCGGGTGAGTTGTGGATCCGATCCCGATTGCACAATGACTTGCTTGCGTCCTTGATAGTCATCCTTTACCCAGTCCGTGATAGAGAACCTACGCTTGCCGATCCGCGGCCAAGCCAGCGCAAGATCATCAATGACACGGGTGTAGCTCGATAGCGTGGCCAAGAGGCTGGCCGTGGTCTGACCCTCGGTGTTCTCAACCAAAGGGGCAGCCTTCGGATAGTGCTTCTTCATCTCTTCCAGCATGCCCGGAGCGCCTTGTGCGCAACCTCGCGCCAGATCAGCCCAGGTCCACTCCGTGCCCTTCTCGTTCTGCAATCCTCTGACCACGCCCGCAGTGAGCTGTTGCGCGCCCGTGGTCCAGAACTTCCCTCCTGAGCCGCTGCTGTCCTCGGGGATGATCGAGGCTGCGAACGCTGCCGCCTGCGATGGCGTGCGCACGTCCTTAGCGATATCCCAGACATAGGAACGAGCATCGAATGGGCACAGGATGATCGGCTTCTTGAAGTAGCTGGTGAAGTCGCCTTTGACGTCGAAAAGAAAGAGTTTCAGGTTTCGCTCCAAGATCTGCTGCACGACGCCAAGCAGCCATTGGGTCTTACCTGAGCCAACCGAACCGTAGCCAAAGACGTGGCGCGCCCAGAGCTTCTTGCTCATGACCCATGCTGGGTGGATCGCCAGGTTGCCGGTATTGGTAGCGGCCAACTTGGGGCTCATGGAGCGGCGGCGCGCTTCGGCCAAGGCTTCCTTACCATCCAGGAGCCGCGGCCCAGCCAGGTGCCGCAGGTTGGACCTGGGACGCAAGAGAATGGCCGTAAGCCTGCCAGCGATGCCAGAGGCGATCAGGAGAGGAGCCAAGGCCCTTGCGATCCCTGCCAGTTGATAGGGCCGCACCTCGGCCCAGAAGATCCGTGCAGGCTCATCCAGGGCATATCCGCCCATGAGGAAGTGCAAAGCGGTCAGGAGGCCATGGTTGGCCAGATAGGACCAGTAGCCTTCTAGGTCGGCCGGTGCAAAGGGCGGGTTGTAGAACAGCCATGCGAGGCCATAGTAGAGCGCCAGGAAGACCAATGGGCCCAGCAACAGGGCTTCATGCCAATAGCGCACCTTGACTGACGGCGGGACGGTTGCCGGGACGCTTCCGAACGCGTCATAGACTTGGGGCTTGCTCACGGGTGTGGCGCTCCAAGACGGTGTTGGCATGCAGCTGCAAAGGGGTGCGCCCCAGCTGGTCTAATGCTCTGACATCAGCGCCATGCGCCATCAATGCCAGGCAGGTTTCAGCGTGAGAGCCACGCGCTGCCATGTGAAGTGCTGTCTGGCCCAGGTTGCCGATCTCATCGACACGGGCACCAGCGTCGATTAGCGGAGCAATGAGATGGGTGAAGCCCTTGGCCGCGGCAAAGTGCAGAGCACAGTTAGAAAGCAGGTCTGGGGCATTGGGCGCACCGCCCAGTTCCAGGGCCGCATTGACGGCTTCCAGATTTCCCGTATTGGCGGCTCTCCTGAGCAAGTCATGCTTCAAGCAACCGGCTTTGACGCTGTCGATGCTCAGATAGAATTTCTCGAAGGTGTGGCAATCCTCGGTGAGGTCTGACCAGAACTCTGCCCGATCCTGCTCATCAAGCTGCTCCATGACATAGTCGATCAGGATGCCATCGCCCTCCCCGTGGTGTAGCGCTGGGTCTAGGAAATCGCGTTCAAGCTTCGCAGCCGATATCGGCATGCAAGTAGAGAACTCGCTCGTCTCACCCTCGTAGTCCAGTTCAATGAGTAGCCAGGGAAGACCGCGGGGAGAACCAACACGCCAGGTCAGCCCCATGCCATCCTCCCCGCCTATCGGCTCCTTGCAATGCTCACAAGCATCGCGGAACAAGATGGCCGGGTGTGACGTCGTAGCAGCTTCACCATGGTCAAGAAATAGAAGCTCAGCGATATCTTCAGGCGTGTGGACCCCAAGCGGTCGCAGCAACTCTGTCAGGAAACCGACGGTCTTTGTATGTGTGTCCATTCCCCAGTTGTAAGGCAGGCTCCGTATTCGGCAAGACCATGGCCTCAAATGCATTGCGCTCCGGGCAGACTCCTTGAACCCAGTGATCAACAGACCATTCCTGGCTCGTGCAGTCCATGACCACATTCATCTTCATCGAAGCGATGAGCGGCATGGGCGCATCCAAACTCCATACGGGGAAGCTTGTATCTACCCTTTCATTGAAGATATCGATAGGGGACGCTGAAATACCGTGGCCGTCATACTCCATGGCGGTGAAGAACTGCGTTTCAAACTTCACTCGCTCGATCTCAAAGCGCATGCGTTTCTTGGCCGCGCAGTCGGCAACCTCTTGTGCTAACTGGGGTTCTGGCCCATCGATCCACAGCACAGCATTTGAAAGGCCTGCGGCTTCCAAGGCATCCATGGTTTGCTGGTTTACCGCTGGACAGCCCTGGCTGCGCCCTACGCGGTTCTCGTTGACATAGTTGCTCGGGTGCATGACCACGGCCCGATTGCGGGCATTGGAGTTCCAGCGAGCCAAGAGGCCATCGAGCCTGCGGCTAAAACCATTCTTGCCCTTGTAGCGCTCGGCAATCTTGTAGAGGCCCAGAGAGGTCATATGGGAGTTCGGGGTATTTGAGAACTTGGAGGCAATTCCAGTGCCGGCGCGGTCCGATCCGGCACCGTGGGCAACGCGGTCATTGAGGATCATCTTGGGCATAGCCTGATCCTTCAAATCGAAGGCCCATAGGCGGCGGCTCTTGGCACCTTGGCTCATGTCTACAACAATGAGCTTGTCGATCTCCTGGTCAGCGGTGATGCTGCACTCAACGGCATCCAGTGCACGCTGGGCGACACCATAGGTGAGATTAGGGGCTGCCTTGACCAAATCCTCTGCGCCGATGGCGAAGGTCAATCCAGGTAGCAGTGAAAGCGCCAGTAGCGCCGCGGCAAGTAGTCTCATTTTTCCTCCGATCAATGAATGTGTTTGTGGGTTGACCTGTCAACCCATGAATTCATTGAAATGGAAGAAACGAGATGCGCAAGCGTTTCTCGGCAACAATCTACGAGACCAAGCTCACCGCAAAGAAAAAGCCCCCAGGCGGGGGCTTCTCTCTATCCTGGGGATTGCTTACATACCCTGCGCGGATCGCTGACCCTGCTTGGTTTGCTGCTGCTCACGCTCTGCTTGGTAGGCGTGCATCTCTTCATCGGTTGGATTGCGCCCCACTCGCTGACGCACGGCTAGCTGATCCTGCTCCAACTGTCGCGCCCAGTTCAGGTCCTCTTGCTTCTCTCGGCCTTCAAGCTGCACATTCGGAGACCAGGCGTTCATTGCTTTGTCTATCTGGTCCTGCATCGAAAAAGGGGCGCGCTGCTTATCCTCAGCCTTCTGGCTTGCACCCTGCTCCTCAGACGGCAACTTGGCGATGCCCTGGCGTTGTTCCAAGCTCTCCTGCAACGCCTGCTGCTTTTCCTGCATCCGAACCTGCAACTGCTCGATCCGCTCGGGGTCGGATTTGCGAGCCAGCTCCACCAGGTGCTTCTGATAGCTCGAAACATCGCCATTGAGCTCAGCGAGCTGCGTGTCGTAGGCCTCGCGCTCCTTACGAGCGAAGATGCCAGGGCGTCCCTGGCCAAGGTGGGCATCGCGGGCATCCTGGGCTTCTGTGAGTTGCCTCTCAGTCTCCAAGAGGTCCGGACCGAGGTTCAGCCGCTTGTCGATCTCGTGGGAGTATTCGCTCACACGCTTCTCTTGCTTCTTGACGCTCTCATCCAAGGACTGCCAGCGGGTGGCATCCGGATCAGTTCGCTGTCGCATTTCCTCGCGGAACTTCTCGTCCTTGAGGGTGGCGGCTAGCTGGGCTTCTGGGGTTTGTTCATCGGTCATGAGGTCTCCTGTGTTGGGTCTATGATTAAGATTGCAGAGGACTGGGATTGCGCAAGGGGTGGGTGATAGCCCACCCCTCTTCAATCAGACTTCCTCTACCTTTTCGAGCATGGCGTCCTCAGGCACATAGTTCATCTGCGCCACATCCACTCGAGGTGCGCCCGCACGGTTGAGCCAAAGAATGGCGCGGCCCTGCGGAACCAGCAGTGCGGAATACTCCTCCGGCAAGAAGACCGGCATGATTTCCTTCACGCCACCAGAGGGGATCTTGATCGTCTTCGTGATGGCGCTCGCCTTACGGCTACGCACTTGCTGTCCATGGAACTCGTTGTCGTCGTCATCCGGCATGCCAACCAGGCGGCCCGCGCCCATACGCTCCAACTTCCTCATGAGGCTGCGACCAGGGTGGTTAAGATCAGACAACGGCGAGTGGATGGCGTTCTCGATACCGCCCGAGTAGTCCAAGCCCACTGTTGCCTTGGGGAACCTGACCATCTGAGCAGTGCCGAAACGCTTCAACAGGTAGTCGTAGGTTTGGATTGAAGCCTTGAGAGAGAAGATGGACTGGAATGTGTTGGCGAACTCTGCCGCTCCTTCCCGACCCAATCGGTTCTCCAAGGATTCATACCCCTGAGTAAAGAAGACCATGCTCATCGACATGCTGCGTCCAATCGGGGCCATAGCAGTCTCTTCTTCGCTCACGATGAGCTGGCACTCATCGCACATATCCATTAGCGGCATTTGTCCAGGCAACATCTCACGCCACTTGGAACCGAACTCGGCTCGTTTCTTGACGCCTGAGTAGATGCGCTGGCGCACTAGTGCCTGGACGATCAGAGCGGCACGGCCATGAATGTTCACTGGCAGGTTCACGCCTACGAACTTGCCATACAAGGCTTGGCCAACGTCTGCGCCCTTCTCTAGCAGATACCAAGCGGTGCCATTTTCGTCTCTCAGATGCTTGCCGCGCATCAATGGATTGAGCTTGTCATCGACGTTGGCCATATAACTGGTGCGCTGCTCGCCAGTATTCGGCCAAACCTTCAATCCATAGTTCAGGGAGTCGTCAAGAAGCGAACCCTTGCCGATGTCAGGGTGGATCAACTCAGGACACTCGATGGCTCTCCTAGGGTTATCATCGAGCCCCAGGAAATGTGCAATGGCCTGAAACTCCTTGCCGGCAATCATTTGCTTGCTAGGCGTTTCGATTGGCGAGTTCAGGATGACCTTCAATCGGTTCAGTGACTCCACATTCCACCGCCACTTACGTTCCGATGCATATGCTGATGTCCAGAACTTTAGGTTCTTTTCAAGGCTCTGGATGACACTCTTCAGTGCTGTTGTATCTTGCTGTCTCTTCTCCTGCTTGATCAGCTCAGCGCTTTGGTAGAGAAGCATGGTCTCTAACTGTCTCGCTTTCTTGATGGCAACATCTTTGTAAACAATCTCATGGTCGCGAAGTGCTTCGAGAATGACCGTCAAGTGGTCAATGAAGGTGTTGGCGCCGTTGTCCCAAATCTCCGAAGTGTTTTTCCCAGGCTTGCTGCCCACCGACTTCAATGCAATGGCCAGCTGCTCCGCATCCAAGCCTTCCATCAACGCGAACTTCATGCCGGGCTCAATCATGATGTCGATGATCCCGCGCAGCTCGCCCGGAAGTGTTCCTTTGCCGCACCGGATCAATGCGCCGCCCCAACGAGACTGCTTGTATTGAAGGATGATGTTGCGTGCACCAACGGATGTTTTGCCGGACCCTGTAGCTCCAAACCCCAACATGTGCATAGTGAGATCCAAGCAGGACAAAGACATTTCTCCGCCAGCATCAGGCGCATACGCGAACTGTTTGGCCGTTTGGTGTCCTGTGGCCCTGCCAAAATTGATAATTGGGGACTTGTCCTTGTGGGCATTCAAAGCCTGGGATTCACGCGCCGGCACATGGGCATTGGATAGAGCACCCTGCGTGCCCAAGTTGTATTCCTCGCCCTGCTCTTTCAGCTCTGTGTTCCTTGCCTTGTAGTTCTTCTCCGAGTAGACCATCGGATACATGCAGGCCATGAGGAAACAGTAGATCGGTGCCATGTAGGCAGGCAGGAAGCTGACGACAACCCCGAAAGCAGCCAGGATCGCGCTCCACTTGATGGCGTCCTTGACCCGTTCAAAGAAGGTATTGAAGCCCGCTGCCGTTGCTTCATCCTCGAAGATCAGGCCCCAAATCAGAACAATGACCGGCAGGATCAACATTGCTACGGCGAGACCACCCAGCTTTCCACCTATTCCAAGACCGCTGA
This sequence comes from Stenotrophomonas sp. 610A2, assembly GCF_030549615.1. Lineage (NCBI taxonomy): Bacteria > Pseudomonadati > Pseudomonadota > Gammaproteobacteria > Lysobacterales > Lysobacteraceae > Stenotrophomonas > Stenotrophomonas pigmentata. Next base: position 1,601,517 of record NZ_CP130832.1, on the reverse strand, counting down.
ATGCCGCTAGTAACTGGGAACCGCCGGCAGAAGCCGCGCTGTTTCCCAAGATCAAGCTAGCAGCCAAGGGCAGGACGAGGAGCAGGATGGTCGATTTGATCGCCTCCACCGGGCCCTCGCCTTGGCCCAAGGCAACAATGAACGGCAGGGCCAGCAAGGTGGACAGCATGGCTATGGATTGGCTCAGGGGCCACAGGCACCAGGCCAACGCCGCAATGACAGGCAGGGCGGCATACATGATGGGCGTCGCGGTGCTATCGGAGCCGTGGTAGCTGTCCTCACCTAGGACATAGCCCTCGATGCGGCGACCCTCTTTGGTCATGAGCATCCTGGGGGTCTTGTCCAGGAGATCAGGCGCCACCTCGGGCCACCAGGCCTTGAACGGTGTCAAGTCTGAGATCGCCTCGGGAACGCGCCATCCTTTGGCTTCGACGTCGTAGCGAGCTCCCAGCTTGGTGAGCTTCTCGACATCTTCCACGAGGACATTGACCAGTTCTCGGCCGGGCACGCGATTGGATACGTCGAACCGGCCAACGATGTTGTCGTAGCGATCCCACGCTTCCTTGGCGCAGCGCTGGCGCACTGTCGCTGGCGCCTCTGGATTGTGGATCTCGCTCTTCTTCTGGAACTTGGACGCGATGCCCTCTGCGATATCCAGAAGGTCAAGCAGATTGTGGGGAAACTTCATTACTTGCCTCCTTGATTGAGTAGTTGCTTGCAGCGGGTGTATGTCTCATCTGAATTACCAACGGCCAGGATCCGCCCGCCATCCACCTTGTCGATGTAGTCCAGGCAAACTCGCTCGTCTTCACTGGCAGCAGATGCCGCCGGGCTGGAAGCGGACCCACCTGGGCCGGGGCTCGATGTTGCTTCGGCCGTGGGCTTGGTCTGCCACCATTCCTCGATCTTCTTGATCCCATCAGAGCCGATGCGGATAGAGCCACCAACGGCAATCAGGAGGCTTATCAGGATTAGAGCGAAGTAGTAGCTTCCCTTCGCAATAGCAGGCCGGGTGATTTCGCGTAACTGGGTCAGTAGCTTGCTTTCTAGCTTCCACTGCTCCATCGCCACTTTGTCGTGGGTCGGGGGGATGCGATCGGATTGGATGTTGAAATACGACAGTTTCAGGTCGTCACGAACTTCCTCGATCCCGTTGTCGTCCAAGGTGCCAATGAAGAAGTTGCCACACTTGGTCATGAACCACGAACCGAATGTCAGCCTTTTGCCGTCAGCGTATTGCAGAAATATCTTGTCGAGAATCATTGTTCCTCCATGGGTATGCACACCAACCCATCAAAAGGGGAAACCGGGATTGCGCAAGGCTTTGAAACGAAATAGGCCGCACAAATGCGGCCTATCTGTTTGACTTCCGGATTAGTTAGCCGCCGAGTTGCTTCTCTAAGGCATCAAGCTCCTGCATGCCCTTGTCTTGCCAGTCGTCCTTAGGCTCGTCCTTTTTGACGGCTGGTTGCGGTGCAGGCTTCTTCACGATGGGCTTGGGCTTCTCCACGGGTGGCACTGGCTTCGGCCGGACAACCTCAGCGATGGGTTTCACTTCGATGGGAACCTGGACAGGCTCAACCTTCGGCTCCGGTGCGGCCACGACTAGATCAGGCTGAGCGGGTGTGGGCTCTAATTCCGGAGATGCCACTACGGGACGCGGACCCTCCGTGCTTGGCGTTGAAGGCGGGGGTGCCGGACTGGTCGCCTCCACCTTGGGTGTCGGTTCCGGCACGGGTTCAGATGAAGAGCGAGACAGCCACCATGCGAGGCCTGAACTGGCCACCAGGATTAGGCCAACGCCAAGCCAAGGGAGCCACGGCTTTCTCTTGGCCGGATCCTTCGGAACCCAAGCCTCAGGCAGTGCCTCTACGGCTGGGCTCAGCAACAGGGGCTGCTCGGCGTTAGAAGCAATCTGAGGGCTTGGCACCGCGGCCGGCTCAGGATCGTGGATCGCCGTAACGACATCTTCTCGCGCCTTCACTTCTCGCCGTTGCGCTTCCCGTGCTTCCTTGAACGCTGCTAGCTCTGCCCTGGCAGCACTTGCTTTAGCTTGCGCCAGGCGCGCTTTCTCCTGAGCCATCGCCGCTGCCTCTCTGGCCTTTTCCATAAGGGCGCGGCCAGCTGTGGCTGCCACGGCGCCAGCGTTCTCCAGCGCGGCCTTGGTGTCGTCCTTGATCAGCTTCCCGTCGTCGGCGCTATACACGCCCATGGTGGACGGCTTGGCAGGACTGGGAAATGTCGCGGGTGGCGGCTGGCTGATCTCAGGGCCTAGCTCTGCCAGCGCCCGGGCTGCAAGCTCCTCCATCGACACTTCGGGCGCCCCGGTTTCCTCCGCACGTTTCCGCTCAGCTTCAAGGCGATACCGGCGCTGGATCTCGTTCTCAGACATGCTGGCTCTCCTGTTTACTTCGAGTCAGCAATTGGCGTGATGGTGATCCGGTGCGCACTGCTCTTGCCACACAGATCCTCGACCCGATGCTTGGCGAGCGCTCCGCTGTTCACCAGCCGGTCGCGGGGGATTGAGCAAGCAGCCCCACCCTCGAAACGAACAACCAGGGTATTTTTGGACTTCTTGGCCAGAGCCTCAACCTTGTTGAGCAAGGCTGTGGTTTTCGGATCCAAGGCTTGCATGTCAGCCGGCACATAGTCGATTACGATCCCGGCCAGGCGCTCCTCCGGCTTGCCATTCTTTCCTGCCTCGGTGGTCGTCTCGACGCGGGCATTCATGCCTGCAGCTTTGGCGGCCTCTTCGACCTGGCGCGCTTCCTTTACTTGCTTCTGGTAAGACCAACCAAACCCGATTGCGCCGCCGACTGCGCAGGCGATGTTTCCATCGACGCCGGCCAGGGCGCCAACGACTGCCCCGATGCCGCAGCCTTTGTTAGCCGCATTGGTTGCCTTGCCCATGTCGGCTTTCGGCTCGGACTGGCGCTGGCCTTGAACTTCAACGGCAGGCAGCGTTTGCGTATTACCGTTGGCCTGAGCGGGCGGAGTTTGCGATGCCGGGGCCGCCAAGACCACACTGCATCGCTCGCCCTTTGCCTCGTTAGCCGGAGTGGCGGGAATTGATCCGGACATGACGCCGCGCTGGAACTGCTCGCAGTCCTTGCGCTCCACTTCGGAGACTGGTCCCTCAGTCTGGTTGCCGGCCAGCGTGGTCTTGGTCTTGGCCCACAGATCCTTGATGCCGGCGTTGGCGGATCCCGCCGCGAGAACCGCGGCGATGCTTGTAGCGATGATGAGTTGGTTCTTCATTGAGTTCTCCTTAAGGGGCTGGGAAGTGGGAGGTGGACGGATAGCCAGAAGGAGCACTCGTTGGAACGACATCGCTGAGAAGCGAAATGAACTTCGCTATCAGGTTCCTGTTGTCCTCGATCACACGTTGGTTCATTGCTTCCATGGCTTTGACGACGGCGCCGGTTTCCTCTTGAAGGTCTGAGCGCAAGCGCGACACCTCGCCTTCAAGCTGGGCGATCGTCTGCTTCAAGCTGTCGGTAGCGTCGTCAATCCGAGCCGTGGTCTGCTCGCCGTCATTCGCTGCGATGACGGCATCGACCAGGTATTGGTTGAGCGACAAGTTGGCCTTGTCAGCCATACGTCTAGCGCGGGCCAACTCGACTTCTTGAATGTCGATGCTCTTGCGAACTTTCATGGTTTCTCGGTCTCCGTGTCTTTCGGCGTCTAATCCACCGATAGTCGAAAACCGGGATTGCGCAAGAGCTGGCGGTGAAACTCGTGTTTTCCGCTACGAACAACGCGTTTGGTCGCTTCTGATCAGCTTGTGGCATCAGCTGGCGGCAAGCCCTTGACGTGGCTGGGCTCTGGGCACATGACGCATGGGAAAGCGCCCTAGCTTTCCAAACACCCTAGGTGCGTCATGTGTATGCTTTTACCCATCGCCAACTCCCAGACGCCTTTGTCTTAGTTGGCCCGATGGTCTTTCAGCCGCCGCCGACAGCTTTTTCACGGCCAGCCTCTTGCTCTTTCGACAGCCTCGCCTAGTTTTGACATAGGCCGCCTCGCTCTTGCTTCCGATTTTTTGCACGCACAGACGGCCCGCCTCATCGACCGTCGCACGCAAATTCAGGAGCCCCATGCAAGCAAGCCCCTCCCATATCGAAGTGATCACCCAAGCCATCACCGCAGCCACTGAATATCGTTTTCAGCCGTTCAAGCCGTATCAGCTCCGGTCCCGTTTCAACGATCAGGCTCCGCGTTGCCCCTACTGTCGTATCGAACTGGCCAGCCTCCCCAAGCGCCAGGTCGCCTTGAACTTCATCGTTCCCCGCAACCTTGGTGGCCCCGAAGGTTCTAAAAATCTGCTGCCCTGTTGCCGCGCCTGCGCCCTGCGTAAGTCCTACAACGATCTCCTAGCCTGGCCCCCGTTCACCCAACTTCCCGATTCCGAACGCGCTCCCCTGCTAGCCCGACGTTCCGCAATCCTTCTCCAAGCTCGCAACCATCTCACGCCGCATTCTCGCAATGCAGATCGCTCAACCGTCATCCGCCACTTGGAAAACCGCTTCAGCTCCCCCCGCTTCCTGGTCTTTGCCGCCCGAGGTTTGGACTCCTCGTGGATCGGCTGGCATGACAAGACAGGCGCGCCCCAAGCCCATGACCTGGCCGCGGTGCTGCTCCGATATCAGGCCCTCGCCGCACCCGTCTCTACCTCCCCGATCACCCTCTTTCAGGTGGACAACGGCGCCTTCCTCGACGTGATCTGGGCGCTCATCGAGCACCACGCCCTGGTGCAACCCTTGGCAATTTCCAGCCTCGCACCTCCAACCCTGGATGCATCCGACTGGCGCAATTGCTGGTCGCGCACCTTCACCGGCATACGTGATTTGACCCGCCGCTACTCTCTGCTTGAACCGGAAGTTGCCCCCTCGCCCCCTGTGCAGCTCTCGCAAAGCTATGGGGCAACCTGGATGCGCAATCGTAAGGAGGCCCTGGCCGCGCCTCTTAGGAAAGCCAATGACCGGCGCGCCTGGTTGCAGGCAAAGGCGGACTACGAGAACCGTATGAAGCAAGACGGAGCGAGCGGGTTACCGGGTATGTCCGCCATGGAGATCGTGGAAGCGCGGCTGGAGATCCTCCGCCTCGAGCGAGTATACAAAGGCATCGGGGCGAACGAGAAAGCTCCCGAATAAGGGGGCTCGTGGGCGGGTTTTCCAACGGATGGCTAGGGGTTAGCCAGGGCAATCCGTCGCTTTAACCTGCGGCGCTCACCCTCTCTGGGATCAGGCGCGGGATCGACATGGAGCCGCTTCCCATCCCTCAACAGGATCATCGCTGCGTAGTCGGCCAGGGCGATCAGGGTGGTGGTAATGAGGAAGTCATCCCCCTCCTGCAGACCATAGAGAAGCCGGATTTGTTCCCGGAGCTTGGGCGGGATGGTGAGCTGAGAGCGATGCTCCCGACGGTATCGGGCATCCCGGTAGTCGTGTAGAAGAGCCCGAGGGCTCATGGTGAGGTGCACGCTCGCCCCGTCCTTCTCAAACACCTGCCTGCTGTCATCGTGGTCAAAGAACGAGGATCTATCGGGCGCGTCTCCGGCCGCCCACAGCAACTCTCTCTCGATCTCATCAATGCCCATCGGCTCCACGGCGCGGTGGTTGTGGACCGTGGCCACGGCCCTGGATAGGTCGCGTTTGCCGGCCCCCTGCTGCCCTGTGCGGCTCATGTCCTAGCTCCCTTCAATGTCTCTTCAATGGCCGCGGCCACCCGGGATATCTCGGTTCTGGCTGGCTGGATGTAGGGCCCGGTCATCTCGAATAGTGTCTGCCCCTGGGCGTAGTAGCTGGCAAACGCCGCTCGCTCGTGTATGACCACGGCACCCCTGAGAGCTTCCGATTGCAACCGATCCCGGTGCTCGGCACGCCTGGGATTGACCCGATTAGCCACTACAACATAGGGCAAGCCACGCTTCCGGATGAGCTCCATGGTGCGAAGGAAGACCACGAAGCTAACCCCATCCAGCAGGGTTGGGATCACGAAGATGTCAGCCTCCGGGAGCACGCCATTGGGTGGGAGCGTGGGTGGCATGTCCGTGATCTCAATATCAAATCCACGGCTACGAGTTCGCCCGACAACGAAAGGTGTCTCATCTGCCAGTGCTGCCCATGCCAGGGCTGAACCCTGGGGATCACAGTCAGCAACAAGAACCCGCAAACTCAGATCCTGAGCGAAATAGCCCGCGAGATTGATTGTGGTCGTGGTTCGGCCAACCCCGCCTTTGGCGTTGTAGGTGCATATGCGCATCGGTTCTCCATGGGTTGTCAGGTATACCCATAGAAAGGCCGAACCGGAGATCCGCAAGACTTAGGCGGCGAGTTTTTCCAATGACTTGCGTTCGCAGAAGGATGGGCGACTATCTTTCGGTAGATCCGGCGTATCCGATGGCAGCGCTGCATAGGCATCGAGCAACGCAGGCGCCAACTTCCCTTTGCATTCCTCGGCGATGGTTCTACCCATGTCCACCATGACCGGCACTTCAATACCTGCCACGCTTCGCATTACTCTTTTCTGACCGAATGCCAGACATGGGTCCGCGCCCGCAGCTACCAGGAGTCGGATCATCTCATTGAATACCTGGCCGTATTCCTCGGTGTGAGCGGCGTAGCCCTTCGCAGCAACATGGAGTGCTGTCAGGCCCATTGGCCCGAATGTGCTATCGATGTAGTTCACTTGGCGTGGAATTTCTGCGGATCCACTACGGCCAGGCGCCGTATAAGCTTCCATCCACTCCCACTCTGCCTCAGCTTCAATCCTCTGAATGAGACCTCGTAGAACTTCCAGATCACAAGATTGAACAGCCTGGATGAGATCCGTTGCGTATTGATCAGCTTTGGTCATGTCTGTCCTTAGTGATGAGGGATGTGGAACATGAAGAGCTCGCCTTTAGCCAGCGGTGGCGCATGGGAAAGGGCATCAGAGATACACGCCCCGTAAATCAGTGCTTCATCACCTCTCCCGGCTGCAATGCCGCGGATGACCTCGGCAACCATGTCTGCTGCGTCAGGGTTGGATAGGACTTCTGTTGGATCCACCATGACGTTCAGATAGCCATGAACTGGCACAACCTTTATCGAGACTGGTTGAATTGCCGAAACCAGTAGCGGCGCTTGATGAGTTGACATGGCGGTTCACGCCAACCCATCAATCAGGGCACGCATCTTCTGGGCGATCCGTGCAATGCGCTTGTTCTTGTCGTGAGCCCGTGAGAACTCAACGGGTGGGAACTTCGGGCTTGCCTTGCCAACTGACTGAGCGAAGAGAGTGAGCTGTGAAGTGCTCGGGGTGAAGTGCTTAATTTTCATTGGTCGGTTCCTTTGATGGACGCATAGCAATTGCTATGTGTTAGAACCAGTGAAAGGCCACGTGAACCAATGTCAACGTATCTAGCACTACATTCTTCAAACTATTTACGTGAGCAATGTCTCGCCAATTCAGATACGAAAAACCCCGCCGGAGCGGGGTCGTTTGTGGGTTGACAGGTAAACCCATCAATCTTCGTGCAGCTGCATCAGAGTGATGACAGGCTCTCCCTGGTCGCCAGGTCCCACATGTAGCTTGTAGGTGTAGAGCTTGCCCACCATCGAGTCTCCTGCCCAAGGCACCATCCAAACCTGGACCTCAACTTGGCTGGCTTCCTTCGCCTGCGATGCGCGGAGGATTGCCATGTGCAGAACATCGTAAAGCCGCCCTTCCGTGCATTGTCCTGCCCCGGGCTTATCATGCTCACCCCACTCGATCTCCTGCCAGATGCTTTCGGTGCATGCGAAGGGGATCCTGAAGCCGTGCTTGGCTGCCTCTTCGGTCAAGTCAATCAGCACCCCATCAGCGATGGCCTGGGCGCGGGTGTAGCTGAAAATGATATCGGTGTGGTCGAACATAGGATCCTCCGGTTTTAGTCTGTGCTGGCCCTATCCAGGGCAGCGCGTGGCGATGCACTGGAATGGAAAACCCAATGCCCCGTAGCACGGCGCGGTCAAGGGTTAGCGGCAAGCCGCTAAGTGAAAGGGCTGGCGCGGGCCGGAGTGGCCAGGCTTCATCTGGGCGCGACTACACGGGCCCTGAAACGACCCTTTACCGTGGAAGCCGGACGTAGGGGCTGCAAGACCATGGAGGGGCGCGCAGCGAGGCTACGAGCGAAGGTTCTTATGCAGGGATGCGAGCCAGGGACTTAGCCCGAAGGGTCGATCAGTGATCGAGTGCGGAGCACCTATTGGCCCAGTCGCGCAGCGAGGATCACAGTTTTCTAAAATTTGCCTAGGCTACGTTTTGATTGGTCTGCGGCGTGACTAGGGCCTAATTCGAATTGACAGGTGCACCAAGCCAAGCGCAACACCGAAGGAAGGCGGGCTACCTACGATCAGCAGAAATGCGAAGGCACAAATCTTCAAGAAGTTAGACATTTGTCCCCTCCAAGTCTTTCGCCACAAGTTGGCGGATAGCTTCGCCAGTGGTGATGCCGGCATTTACTGCGTGAGCACGAAATGCGACCACCTTGTCCACGTCATCGTGGATGCTCGTTAGCAAGGCGCCCTTGCTTCGCCCACCCTGAACCCGCGACTTGAATGGGTATGGGTTAGCCAGGTAGTTGTGGATCAACTGGCGGAGTGCGCCTTCCGTTGTCCAGCCTAGCTTCTTGCACCTTCGCTTGAAGCGCTTTACCACGTCCGCTCGCTCGCGGGTGATGGGGTGTCGTCCTCTCGGAGTTTTCTTTGCCAGACTCACCAGGGCAACCAGTTTCCAACGTTCTCAACGACATCCTCAACGAAAGCGTTCAGAAGCAAGCCAATGCAAATGGCGGCGGGTGCGGCCCAGAGGATGATTTGGAAAGTGCTCATGGTGCTGTGCTCAGTTAGATGGAAGTGGCAATCGCTGCGAACAGCAGAACGCCAGGGATCAGGAAAGCCAGCGCAACGATGATGTTGCCCAGGTTCTCCTGGATGATGTCATGCGCCAGTTCCTTGATGGCTACGGCTGCTGATAGTGCATGTTTCATGGTCGGCTCCTTTTACTTGTCTTGCGTGGCTTTACGGATCATCAGCCCATCGCGTGTTTCCTGTGCGATGTAGAGGATGAAGGCTGTTCTTGCGGTAGCTCCAAACTTCACAGTTCCAACTTCTTCACCGTCCTCGTCATAAATTTTGCTTTCGATAGTGAGGTCGCTTTCAGTGAGTGAGTTCAGATCCATGTGCTATTCCTTGGTCGGTGTAATTTCTTTCTTGTATTCAAGCTAAGGCAGCACCCTACTTTGTCAACCTTTCAGCACTACATTTTTTGCAACTATTTTCGAGACATTTCTCTCATTCACTCGCCCACAATTTGCCCAACATCAGGCGAAGCTCATGCACCATATTCCTTCGCTTTTTAAGGATTGGGCGAAGCCCAGAAACCGCTCTTGCTTCTACAAGCGCCTAGCTTTTGCTTCTAGCTCCACAGAGGGCGTAGCTTCATTGAGCTCACGCCGATCCATACTCAGTTTCCACCGAATGGCAGCGGTGAGCGCGTCAGCCCGTTGAGGCGGACCAGCCATGATGTCGAGACGTATTGAGTGACCAGCCTGGACCACTTCACATAGCGCCATGCCCAGGGGCGAGCCAAGATGAACTTGGTCAATCAGCGCTTTCTCATTCGGAAATGCACCTAGGCGAACCACTTCTTGATAGTTGCCCCATGCCGCATATTCTTGGCTAAGGCATGACGTGGATCGCTCCTTCCAACTGTCCATCAGGCTTCCTCGATATAGCGCCCGTAGCGCCATGTGCCCAGTCGTTTGCCCTGCTCGTCCAGCACAGGAAACACAACCTCCCGCCTGACGTCGCCCGCGGCGAAGAAGCAAGCCAGGTCTTCAAGGACCACCTCATCGGCACCCTCTTCTACCCAGCGCTGGCTTCCAACCCGGACGGTGAACAGTGTCGTGGGGTCATCGAACCCTATCCGCACCACCTGCCCTGTCTGTAGGTAGATATCCACGGCCACCTTGCAACGATCAAAGTTCTCCGCCCGCCCGTGCCTGGCCTCCTCATCCAGCAGCGGCGGCAGATAGGGGTCATCCCGATCGATCCGTTTACCAGCTTGGATCTCCCGCTTGAAACGGATGACTTGGTGCCGCTCGCTAGTGCTGGCCTGGGCATCGATGGCCCAAGCGGGCGTCGGCCGCGGCGCGGCTATGGAGCACGCCAGGACCGCCCCCAGCACCACACAAGCGAAGGCAACGGCCAAATTACCTCTCATATGCGACCTAGGCAGGTATAGGCCAGCAAACCGACTAAGAGGGCGAGCCATGCGAGCGCCAACCACGGGTTGGATCCAGGGCGGCTCTGGTATTCATTCCGCTCCATGGCCGTCTCCTGATGGCAGGTTCATGCCGTCCCTCATGGCGCAACGGGCCACGTCGGTCAGAGTGCGACCTTCTTTCTTGGCCTTGCGTTTGAGGGCCGTAAACAAAGCCCTCTCAACTCGGATGGGTGGCAGCTGTGGCTTTGGTTTGGGTGCCGGCACCTTCATAGCGCACCCAGGAGCTTCAAGAGCACCAATGTGAAACTCACCCCCAGCAAGAACGCTGGCACCATGTATCTCCACTGCGCTGGTCTTTGAGGTTGGGTGGGTTCGTCATAGAGGATTGGATCTGGCCAGTCAGTCTTGGTCCAATCGGTGGTGCGCTTTTCTGAGTCGTGCTCATTCGTGCTCATACGGCCACCGCAACCTTGTCCAGAGGCCCAACCGTTTCCAGAAGATCGTGCACGGCCCACATCAAACCCTGCACATCCGTATCCTTCTTGAAACCCAGTTGTAGCTTCACCACACCCATCGGCGCCCAAGCACCCATGAAGTAGGCTTTCCAGTCTATGGTGTCCTTGGAGACCAAGGTGATCGGCCTTCCATTGGGACGGCGTGAGGGAACCAGGATGCGATGGGCAATCTTGTTGCCTTGATCGTCCATGTCGAATGAGTGGGTCAAACTGAGAGTGAATTTGGACACTTGCCCTCCTAGCTGCATAGCAATTGCTATACATCCAGTGAAAGGCAGGAGTCGAAATTAGCAAGACCCTGGCATTGAAATATTTCGAGGCGAAGCGCCGTTGCTTGTTCGCTTGGGCGAAGCCCGGAAACCGCCTTTTCTGGTAGCATCAGTCGCAGGCTTTCAGGCACATAACACCCATGGTCGATAGCATCAAAGACGACAGGGCGATCGAGCTCTACACCGAGTTTCGAAGGGAGCTACGAGCAGCACCCCTATTCGAGATTGCACCCTACCCTCGTCCATTTGAGGGTGGCAGCTTCAATATCCTGGCCATGCCTTTCCACACGGTGGCGCAAGACGCCTTGCGAGAGATCTCCAACTCCATCAATGACCTCGGGCGCTACATCCGCTTCCTGCACGCGTGGCACGTGATCTTTGAGCGGGTGCCTGAGGATGATCGCTACAACCTGCTCTTGGAGCATGTGCGCCCCTATACAGTGTTGTGCCTAGGCGCCCCGCAAGCACTTCGAGGCCGGCTGATCTACGCCGCCACGGCCACCTCCTTCCATGCCAATCGCTTCCTGACCTGGCCCGCGGGAATGCCGAAGTGGGATGGCGGCCATTCCAGCATGAAGACCGCCAAGGCCATGAGCGAAAAGTGGGCCACGTGGCCTGCCCTGGCAGCTGAGTTGAATGTGCTGGGTCAAGATCAGCTGAGCCAGGCAACGGATGACTTCCGAAACAAGCATGAGCATGGCCACCCACGGGGTATCGGCATGGGCCATATCAGCGTTGTGAAGCGTGTTGTGAAGCCTGAGAAGGTGTTCGACGAACTCGCAGGCCAGCCGCTTAGCAACAAGCCGATGGAGTCATGGTCGTTTGGTGAGCAATCGCCGATGCAGTTGGCAGAGCTACTACCGCTCTTCGAACAAGAGCACGCCCGCGCACTGCAAGCCTTCAAGGCCTACTTGTCCATGGTGGAAGAGCAACACGCGGCTACCTCGGCCAATTAGCTCAGATAGCCGATGTCGTAGTAGCGCCCACCGGCCGGCACCCGGCTCCATCCACCCCGTGCGCCGAAGATCCGCATGTTGCGAAGCTTCACCCCGTAGAACCTGGCTTCCCGCACCAGGGCGCCCAGCAGATCGGTGGTGAGGGGTTGCAGCTGGCCAGCTTCGTCCGTGAGGAGGAAGTAGCCGGCATTGGTTGTGGTAGCGGCGAACAGGTATTGCCCGGCGCGCACAGGTTGGAGCGTGGCGTCATCGGTGCGCGTGTAGCGCTTGCCGGGGGTTAGCTTTTCAATGAGGGCAGAGCGGGTCATAGGCGACCTCGACTTGCCTGCGCAGAAGCACAAGGGGTAGACCTGGCTATCTTCCTGGCCTCCCACTTGGCCAGGATTGGCTCACGGGGCGGCAAGCGGTCTTCCATGTCTAAGCGCGCACGAACCAGCCTGCGCATGTTCCCCGATGGAACTTCTCCGTTAGCTCTGATCATCAGTTCGCAGAACATGACTTCCACCCAAAAGTCATCATGTGGGAAATCGAAGGTGTCCAACTGGGCTTTCAAGCGAGGGATGATCCAAGCCGCTTTCTCGTCATACCCGGGGAGTTTTGGCTCGCACCAGAAGCGATCGATCGTCATAGCCGCCCCACCCTTGCCGGCGCCGACGCCTTCACTGTTCTGTTATGAATTTCCATCGCCGTGTTGTCGGTCTGGCGCGTGCGAAGGACTGTCAGGGTGTCCGGGCCCGCCGCTCCAAAGTTGCACATGACCTGATAGGCCTCTTCCGGGGTCAAGCGCATCCCGCGTTTGATGAGCCAAGGGATCAGTGCTGGGATGTCCATACCCATAGATCGCCCGACGGGTAGGATTTTCAAAAGCGCCGGCTTGATAGCATTGGGATCGGCAAACAGAAAGAGGGTCGCAATGCGCGTCTGGCAATCGTCTAGCTCGCGAGCTTCTTCCTCCTCGCGACCGATGACAGTCAGCCCACTGATGTAGTCATGCCGGTCCAGCAGTGAAGCAAGCTCCACCTCAATCGGTCCCATTGTTATGGTCTGCGCGTCCTCAGTGGCTAGGCCATCGTTCAACATGGAAAAGCACATCTGATAGCACTGCTGAACCCAGTCAAAGTTGCAATCGGAGAAGCCAGGAAACTTGCTGCTCATAGCCGCCCCACCCTAGCCAGCGCCGGCACCCTGCATGTCGCCCTGGCCAGCCGCCTCGCATCCCAGCGCGCCTGGATCTCATGCGCGATGTTCGGATGCCACTCTCGCAGGAACCTACGGATGAGCTTGCGGCGGGCGATATGCGTCAGGTGCTCCACTAGGTCATCCGTTGAGCAAACTGCCTGGGCAATCTCGCTGTCGGATAGCAGGTCCGTCATGCCAAGCGGTGTCAGCTTCATGTTGAAGACCGCAACGCCGCTCACTGGCTCACCGCCAGCCAGACGATGATCGCGGCACTGAGGGTGAACACCCATCCCGTGAAGAAGATCCCCAGGCCTTCAACTGCATGCCGTGCCCTTCTCTCATGGGTCCAAGCGATCAGCACCAGGCCACCCCCGAACACCATCGACGCTCCAATGACGAGCATGAGGATGGCGAATGCAATTTGGAGCAGGGCCATCACAGGCGCACCACCTTCGGTGCCGCCGCGGCTTCCTGAGTCCTACTGGCCAGATCATCGGCCTCGCGATCCGCTTCCTCGGTGCGCTCTCGTAGATCCTTCGCCGCCACTCGTGCAACTCGACGCTTGAAGAAGTCAGCCACCCCCTCGCCATAGGCCTTCTGGCTGTCTTCCAGCCAGGTGGGCGAGTTGTAAGGAATGCCAAAGCGGTCCTTCTTCGGAGCGCTGCTCATTCGATGCTCCATTCAACTCCCTGGGCAGCCTCAGCCAAAGTGTTGACCGAATGGTTGGTGCCTTCCACCAGCCAAATGAAGCCCCACATGGCACCGATGGCCAGGATGGTGATAAGGGGTGTCTTGAACTTGCTTTTCATGGTGTCCTCCTATTGCTGTGTGGTGTCGCGGTGGATCTGCGCGCAGCCATAGCCTCACGGATGAGCTGGCGCATGATTTCGGATCGGGAGACCTTGTGCTTCCTGGCCTCGCGAACGATGTCTTGATGAAGCGGGATAGGAAGGCGAACGGGGATAGGCTTGGTGCTTATGCTCACAGACGCACCGCCTTTGCAGGCGCACTGGCCTTGGTTGTAGACCTTGAAAGGCAGCGTGCATCCCATCGTGCCTGGATTGCTTCCTTCTCACATTGGGTGCGCTCCTCGAAGTCGCCCCATGGAATGAGCATTTTTCCGCTACCCGTGAATCCGAAAGCTTGAAAATGGCGACTAATTTCCTCGGCCGTCCACTTGTTTGAACCAGAAGACGTTCGCTGCAGGAAGAAGCCATTTGCGAACCAAGCCTGCCATTGGGCGCGCATCGAACTTCCAGGGTTCGGCGTGTGACCCACTGCGTCAACGATCCGAGACTTCCCTTTGAAAGCCCTGATCTTTGCGGCGAGCTTCCTGAGGGCGTTCATAGGCGCACCGCCATCGCTGGCGTTGTAGCCATCACCGTTGCTCGTGGAGTCTTTATTGCTTTCTTTTGAAGTTTTCATATTTGGCTGCATATGATTCAAACTGGACTACTAGACATACCGCGAATATATGCGCGGCAAGTTGCCCTCTGGCAGGCGTGTTCGCCCGCGCGTATGCATGAGCCCTTCGCGAAACATGGCATCCCTTGCGGCTTCACCTGCCTCGATGGCCTCAAGCAAGCCAGGATGGTGTGATTGCAGATTGCCACCCGCCCATCCTCGCGCTGTGAACAGGTAGCTCCCACTGGCATACGAACGATCGGGTGAGGCACCCACGAAGGCCAGATGCTTCACGATCCGCAAGTGTTCGTCTGCACCATCTTTGTGCTGCATGCCGTCATAGCCTTTTGCGGCCACATACAAATACCAATCCAGTTGGCCCTTGTTGAACCCGGCTGCGTCCCATAGCGGCCAGAAGGCCCAAGCTGTTCCGCGTTTGGCATGAAACTGAAAGTTGGTGTAGCCCAGCGTAAAGCACGCTGCTGTTGCGCCAACCGCCATGGGTTGGTGCGCGCTAATTAATCCACCGTCTACAAGTTCCTGAAATCTGTCGTGGTCCCTCTTCTTCAAGCATTCGATCAGCGACTTCTTCGCTTGCTGATCTATTCTATCGACTTGCGCCGCTTTCTTAGATCCTTTCCAGCCATCGTTGCGTTTAACTATCGTGTTCATGCCTGCCCCTTCTGTTTTGTATACCAATCTGTATACAAACCAGTAAAAGGCTTACCGCTCACATGTCAACGTTCTAACGCCATCTTTCTGCAAACTATTTTCGTGATCTTTCTCTCACGATTTCGTATGTGGCGTAGCGTTTCTCCACGCCAAGGGCGAAGCCCGATAACCGCTCTTGCTTAGAGACCAAAGGCCCTCAGAAGAGAGCCAGCTGTGGTCGATCGCGCTCAATGGAAGCCATCTCTGCTTCCAGCACTTGGATGTGCGAGCGATGCCAGGAGATGTGGGCAGTCTTCAAGCCAAGGGCCGTGAGCAAAGCTTGCTCCACATCTCCCTGGTGGCAAATGGTGAGGTCGTAGTCAGACAAGGCATCGAGCTTGCGAGTCAGCAAGTCGGTGTAGCGCTGGATATCTGCTGCGAGCTCCTGACGGTGCTGATCGAGCTTAGCCGTCAGCGCTTCCAGACGCCGATCCAGGGAGGCCGGGATCTTCTCCAACGCCCAGGTTGGATCGAAGTGGCTGCGTGGAACGATCTGCTCGGGCAGTGGAAAGCTGGCACAGATGAGTGCCAGGTTGTCTTGATCTGCCGCGCTGCGAAGCTCTTGTGCGTTCATGTGGTGCTCCCATGGCCTTAGCCGGTGGAAGCACGAAAGCCCAGCGATACGCCGGTCTGACACCCAAAGGGGCGCAACATCGTGGAGCAGGCTTGCCTTGTCAGGCCGGTAGCGGGCTAGGCTGCGCACCTAAGGCAAAGGCACTGGGAGTGTCCATCCCAGTCACAGGGTCCGCTTCAACGGGCAGTAGAACCGACCTCGGTTTCAAGGCCTGCAGCATCAGGAGTAGCCTCATAGGCCTTCCAGTCCGGGCGGGAAAGGCAGAACTTCACCTCTTCACTGTATACGGTGCCCGGAAGCGCCTCATAGCGGCTCTCATCATTTAACACGCAATGGATGGCACGCTTTTCGTGGAAAGTGCTGACCACTTGGCTCTCAATTCCTCGGACCCGATCCATGATGAAACGCATGGAATACATCGGCCCTAGGCCCGGCGTGCTACCCCGCTGCATGTTGTGGCCCCGGCCGGCGATCTGCATGATCGTCCACTTCGCAGGATCTGCTTCCATATCGTAGACGCCATAGTCAATCAGTGCTCGCTTGGATACCTCTACTGCCTCGATTGCGGCGACCACTACGCTATCGACGGAGCCCCGGTCGTTCTGGCGCGGGAAGTTCTCAGCGCTGGCGATGAATGGAGCTGCTAACAAGCAGATGGCCAGGGAAATGGCGAGATTGGTTTTCATGGGCTCCTCCGAGTTGAATGGTCATCTCATTCAAGGGGAGAACCGGGATAGCGCAAGGGCTTAACGGAAAAAGGCCCCCTCGCGGGAGCCTTTGGTCGCTTGCTAGCAGGGCTGTTAGTCCCTGAACCCCCTTCCTGGCGCCCCTGACTCCTGTCGATGGCGTTGATCCGTTCTCATTCATTGGGTGTGGCGACGAATATAGATTGAAGCTGTTGCCATAGTTGAGCAATCAGCATATCTCGCAATAAAAGGTAGGATTTATCCTAACGTGCATCTGGCGTAGCGCTGTTGCTTGTCAGCCTGGGCGAAGCCCGAAAACCGCTCTTTGTCTTAAGTTAAAGTGCAGCCATCACAGGGGCTCAGCGCTGCATTTCTCCAATCGCTTCAAGTCGCTTAGACTCGCTATCCCAACCCACGAGGGACACGAATGCCAAACCTTGCATCAGTGATAAAAGAAGAGATCACTCGCCTGGCCCGAAAGGAGATGAAAACCCAGATTGATCCGTTGCGCAAAGCATCGGCCAATCAGAGGCGTGAGATCGCGGAGCTTAAACGCCAGATTGCAGATCTTGGCCGTCAAGTGAAAGCGGCAGGCAAAACCCCAAAGGCAGCTCCCGAAGCCTCATCGACGGGCAACACCCGCTTTTCATCCAAGGGTCTGCGGACCATGAGGAAGCGCTTGGGGCTATCGGCCGCAGAGTTCGGCCTTCTTGCCGGTGCGTCGGCCCAGTCAATCTACAACTGGGAAGCGGATAAGGCATTGCCTCGGGAAGCACAGCGCGCCGCCCTTGTCGGCTTGCGTGCCTTGGGTAAGAAAGAGGCACTGGCGCGGCTGGAAGCGTTAGAGAAATGAAGCAGCGCATGATGGAGCCATGGATGGCACCTGCTCTATTTTGCCATGACTCCAATTTTTGATGCTTAGTCCAGCCGGTAACGCTATGTCCCCGCTACAGCAGCGCGCCCATCAGAACCTGCAAGATCTCCAGTTCGCTGGCGACCAAGCCAGTAGGCTGAAGATGCCCGGGACTATGCCGGAGCATCATCGGACCGCTCTTGCTTTGCTGAGGGCCGCCTACGATGACGCTGTTTCCATCAACCACTTGGTGGCGAGCCTGGGCGGCGAACTGGCAGGCAGTGCTTTTAGCCTCCTCCGGCCCATGAACGACAAGATCAAGCGAGGGTCCTGGTTCTTCTTCTGTGGCGATGAGGCCAGCGCCTTGGACTTCCTGCAGCACGACAACGTGCCAAAGGGCAATCTGGCTCAGCAGATCGAGGCACACCCCCCATTTGACCAGTTCAAGATCTTCTCGGAGGTCTATCAAAACGCCTTCAACTACTTTCACTCTTTCACGCACGGTGGAAACCAGATTGCCAACGGCTACATGGCCGGCAATGGAATTGGTGCCTCATATCCCGACGACAAAATTGTTCAAGCCATCGACCATGCCCAAGCAGTGGGAATCACAGCAGTTCAGGTGATGGTGATGTTGGGTGGCGAGTATGACCTTGCCACCGGCCATGAGATCCTTGACCAGCTAGGGGCTAGATTTGTGCCTCAGTCGGCACCTCCGCAACCCTAGCTTTATCAATCGAGGGGCAGGCCCTTCATCGTTTGGGCCAGATCACTCGCACATAGGGATTTGCCCTTCGGATGGAAATTTGCCACCGCATGCGCCGCCACCTTGATAGCTGCCCGCAATCCTTCCTTGGTCATACCGTCCTCACTCCAGCTCTCAGCTAGGCCATCAACGGCGGCAATGGCTTCCTTACCGGATAGGTATTGCAAACAGGTCAGCAATGACCACTGTGTTCCTGTTGCTTCGCGCAGCAACACCCCTGCCTGCTTTTCATCAATCTTCTCAGACAAGACCGCAGCGAGCACTCCTGAGGCCAGCTTGACCTTGACCAGTGGCGCCAACTTCTTGCGTTTTGGAGTGAGGTTGTGATTTCTCACGCTGCTTCCTTGATCAGCTCGTAATACGGATGCCGCTTGTCATCGAAGATAGCGAACAGAGCGTCCAAGTTGTTGGGATCAGGATTGAGCCAAGCGTCGACGTGTTCTGGCTTGATATTGATGATCGTGCGGTCATGTCCGGCCGCGGCAACCTCAGGTTCGGGCTCATCGGTAATCGCTGCGAAAGACCATAGATCCGGCTCTTGGCCCTTGGGGTCTACCCAGTGCGAATACAGGCATGCGATATACATTGTCTCGCCAGTTCGCGGCCGGAAGTGGATCTCCTTGCTGCCGCCCTTCCCATCATCCACGTTCTCGTAGAAGGTCTCGGCGAGCATGAGTCCATGGGTGTAACCGAATTGGTTCCGCCAGAAACGCGTGAGATTGTCGCGCCTCGCGTTGTAGGTGCCCGAGACCTGGCCGGTCTTGGTGCGATCGATACTGGGATCCATACCTGCGGGCCGGCAGTGGTAGCGCATAGGACGCACAACCCGCTTGCCGTTCTCAACGATAAGGACCGGGGCATACCAGTCTGGAAAAATCCGGTCATCGGTCTCGGGTTTGTGCTTGGTGCGCTTTGCGTCCTCGATCCAGCGTTTCATCTGCTTGATCTTGTTGCCGGCGATCCGCTGCTCATTGAGCGCGGTCTTGGTTTCCTTTACTGCCAACTTTGCTTCGGCCGCGGCAAGGCGCGCTTCCTGGGTGGCGAGCTCGGCTTCGCTCTCAGCAAGCTTGCGTCCGTTCCACTCGGCGATAAGCTCCTGAATCTTCTTCCCTACCTCCGATTTGGGAGGCAGAAAATTCAGATCCATGCCTTTGGGAATTTTCGTCCCGTCTGACATCTTCTTGCGGATCCGGTATTTCTCGTCGCGCTGCAAATAGACTTTCCAGAATTCTTCAATGTCGATCTCTGCGCCAAATTCGTTGACGTAGTTGTCGTATAGAGTCCAAGCTTCAGCGGAGTAGCACATTGAAAATCCTCTAACTTGATGCCTGAGAGGGCGGCGGCAAGTGTTCTTGGACGACCTCCAGTAGTTCCTCGTCCGGAATGTTCTTACCCGGTGGCTGGCTATCCATGTAGTCATCAACTGCCTTGATAACGGGCTCGTATTCGTCCATCCAGTAGTAGTTCATGGGTAGATCTATGAAGTAGGTTGGGCACAGCATCTCCCGGTTGTCCTCCGTCATGCCGACTTCCTGCCATGCCCAATCCAGGTCTGAGTTGCCCACGACATCCCGAAGCTGTGCGATCACTTCTGGTGTGAGTCCCAGCTCAGATTGCTTGGCCTGAACTAGCTCGTGAAATTCACGAAAAGTGGTTCGTTCCCGATATTCCTGAGGCATTGGGAACGCACATAGCCATCCATTGAGCTGGTTGATCCGCTCAATCCAGTGTGGAATATCAAGTGAACTTGTCATTGCACATGTCTCGCTATCTCATCCATCCATGAGGAAACCGATGGACTGGCGACACCATGGAACGTGCCCTGCCCAGGTAACACTTTGATCTTGGCCACCTCTTCTGCTGTCTGAGGAAAGAAGGGGCCATCCACTCCAAATACGAACCAGTCGCCCTGAACCGTATCGCACCGCTCACAGTGGTTGGCGAGATAGGTGGTGCCCGCCCCTTCCGTATGGACATAGCGAAGCCAAGGGGCTACGGCAAGAACCTGGCTGTGCACCTCCTCCGTCATCCCGCCCACATAGTGCAAAACGGCCGCATCCTGGCTGACAAGGTGGTCGTTCTCTTCATGGTCAATCTCGGTGTAGCTCAGCACCCATATTGCCGCCATGGGTGTTAGCTCGGCGCATTTCCAGCACCTGCCCTCATTCACCAAGACTGCAAACCTGGTGGCCACCAAGGTGGCCTCGTCCGGCCGGATCTGATTTTCGGAGTTTCCACCCATGCTCACTTGGTCCAAACCTTGTTCATGGCCAGCAAGAGATTGATGGATTTCAACCATATGGCCAGCGCCTTTTCCTTCTCCTCGCTGTGCTTCCTGGCCACACTTTCCGAGTAGGAAAGCTCATGGGCCATTGCCGTGAACTGGTCTGCGATCTTCGTCCTCACGCCTTCTGGTAGCGCGTCGAAGTTTTCCATGTTGCGGGCGAACAGGGCGGCAAAGTTCTCGTCAATGCCCTCAGCGCGCATGGTGCTAGAACCCGCAAGCGCCAGCACCGCCTCTTGAATCATCATCATGTGTCAGGCCGCCTTGGCAACGCTCGGCCAGATCTTCAGCAACTGAGCAAACAAGTGCTCAGTGCGGGCGCGAATAGCGTCTTCGTGCCACTCATCGGCGTGCGGGGCATGGAAGTAGCGAGTCAGGTTCATCTTGGAATACGTCAGGAGCTCCGGGCGCTTCTTGGCCCAGGAGGCATTCTGCAATGATGAATTGAACTTACCCGTGATCAAGGTCAGGTTGCCCAAGGTGTTGAGCATCACGCTACGGCGAACCATGGCTTTCTGCTTGGTCAGCTCATCCACCTGGGCAGCATCGGGTAGTGGCCAGTGGGTAAGCCAGGTTTGCGGCATCACATGCTCGATGGTGAGTTTCGATGGCATTGCGATCGCTTCGCTCTTGCTCGACATGGAGAATGCATCCAAGGCTTCAAGCACAGCACGAACCTTCTTCTGCGCCAACCTGCCATAAAGCTCCTGCTCGAAGATCGCCACGAGCAATTCATCATCCGTTGGGAACTTGGTGCTCTCGCCAGTGCCCTTGCCCAGTTGCTCTGCGACTGTGGCCGCGGACACTCCGCCCGCCTTCTCAACGGCCTTGATCAGGTCCACAAACAGCCGGTTGTAGTTCTTCGTCGTGTAATTGGTGATCAGGCGGCGCATCAGGAAGCTTTCGAGCACGCCTAAGATTTTGTCGAACTCATCCTTGTTGTCTGGCATCAAGCTCGCATAGGCATACAGGAGGAACGGATAGACCGTGGCCGTATCTACCGCTTCCAGACGCCGTAGGAACAGCGCCAAAGCGTCATGGTCTTTGGGCTCATAGAACGCCTGGAAGATATCCCCGAATTGAGCCAGTTGCTGGATATGGGCCGCGGGTGTCGTGGGAACCGGAATGCTTGCTTCTGGATCCGCCTCCGCATGATCTACAAAGCTCTTGTAGGCATTGAACAGATGAGTGGACTTCACCTCATCCCGAGTCATCATGGACAGGTAGTGGTTGATGAAAAGGTCAATGCGGGGGCGGTAGATGCGCCCCTGCTGGACGGGTTCGCGCCAGAACTTGCTGTCGAAGCGCTCCCAATGCTTGGCGTAGAGCTTTTCTACATCCTTCTCCGTCGCACCCTCTACCCTCGCTGCCTTGCGGAACAGGTAATTCTTGATGAGGTCTGCCGGTAAAAGCTCGGTGCCGCGGGCATTGAGTGTTTCGAAGATGACTTGCGTTTCATCTCCCGCAGTCAGGTTGATCACCACCAGCTGCAACCCGTCCTGCACCACTAGCCAGATGCATTCCAGGCGGTCCTCAACTGTCTTGCCGGATAGCGCCTCGACATCGGCCTCATCATCCAGCTTGCCCGCAGCCCAGTCGGTCAGGTGCTTGCTGAAATAGCGATAGGCGCCAACGATCTGGCTGCCATGAAGCTCTGGCTTTCCCTTGGCCCCCTGCTCTACCTCTGCATCGGAAGACGACTCGCACACCAGACGGAACGCAGGACGGTCTGAGTTGGTGGGAAGGAGCTTGAACTTCTCCTCCTCGGTCTCCGCACGGTTGGCCGCGTTCTCGATCAACCCCGTGAAGCGACCCGCAAACTTCTCTGCACCCTTCGCAGCACAGAGGTTGCGCGCTGCCATGAGGAAGACTTGAAGGGTGGTGAAGCGTTGCTGGCCATCGATGACCAAGCGTGTCTCGATGGAACCTGCGGGGTTGGGCACCTGTTCGAGCACGATGGCGCCCATGAAGTGTGGGTGCGCCTTGCCTGTGCGAAGCCGCTTGTCCAGGAGCGCTTGGATGTCTTCCCAAAGCGGCTCCCAGTTCTCTTTCTCATCCCACACATAGGGCCTTTGGAACAGCGGCACCTGGTAGAACTTGTTGCCGTCGAACAGTGCGTCAAGCTGATTGGTTTTTGCGTCCATGTATCCCCTGGATCCTTTGCTTACGGTTCTCTTACGTCGATGTGGAGGGTGGCAAACCCGAACTTGCCCAACATGGCCCCGATTCGATCCTGGACATAGCAGGCGTCGTCCCCCGACCCCGCGGCGTCCTCGATTAGGTCAGCTTGGCCAGCGAAGGCGGGCCAAAAGTCCGCGGGATCAGGGTGGTCGGACACCAAGGCAGGCAGAGCCTGTTCCAGAGCATCCAGGAGGTGGGCGAGTTCAGCACGGGTCTTCATGGCCCTATCTTGACATCGGGCACGCTCTGGCGCGATAAATGGCCCGCTGGCCGGAAAACCGCCAGTGGTAAGCGTTGGCCCCTACCGCCGCGCTTCACGTTGGTCGATAAATCGCCAGCGTTTCAGCCTGCATATGCCCATACGGCGCCAGGTGCCCAATCGGACTGTAAACAGCCGTTGGGAGAACAACCCCCCTCGCTCCCGTCCTGGAACCTGCATATGCCAAACCGCTACAAATCCGCCCGAAATGCCGCCTTCAATGCCCAAGGTGGCCGTTGCTGCTACTGCAACCTGCCCATGTGGCGAGCCTCTCCTGAGGAGCTAGCACCACTAGGCCTACGTCCTAAAACCGCCAACCCTCTCCGGTGCACCGCTGAGCACCTGGTCGCCAAGCGCGACGGGGGCCAAGGGGGTGTAAATATTTCCGCGGCGTGCTGGCTTTGCAATGTCAGGCGTCATCGGCGGAAGAACCCACCGGATCCGGAAACCTACCGGGAGTTTGTGCGGCGCAAGATGGCCAAGGGCACCTGGCACTGCCTGGGGATCAAGCTGGCACTATGAATGCTTCGGCCAGTTTTCCAGGGCAGTGAGGAAGCGCTCCATGCCGTCGTGGCGTAGGGAGAAGCACTGAGCCACGGTCATTGGGATCCCACTTTCCGCAATGCTCAGGCGCAACGCATTGACCCTTCGCTCCCATCCTGCATCGAGCATGATCAAATCGCAGTAGTTCACAGCGTTTAGGGCATGCGAGAAATCCATCGCATCATTGCGGTCGATGGTGGAATTCAGGTCCAGGATCCAGTCGCGCATCAACGCCCCAGAGATGATCTTGATCCGCGAGCGAATACCGTCAGGTCGAGAGGCCTTGGTCGCAGCCCTGAACTTGTCGTCCTGACGATTTGACACGATGCTCTGGATAAAGCGGTCAGCGACATCGTCCAGCACATCGCTCATCTTTTCACGATGCTCATGGAGCATCGCGAACAAGTTAAGCATGGCCTCAGTGGTGTCCCCTGTCTTCGCGAATTTGCGAGAGAAGAACTCCATGTTTGGCTCGTCGGCAACGGGAAAAGGCCGGTCTGGATCCTCGTCAAAGCTTCCTTGTCCCCACCCCTCTTCCGCCTCGGGGTGGGCAAGGTAGATGTTGGGAAGCACGGCCCTCAACAGCTCATCGGCCGCAGCCGAATGCCTGCCATCTGAGAAGCGAGCGAACTCTGAGACAGTAGAGGGGGCGAACATCCATGTGCCGTGCTGGCGCTTGATTGCCTGGCTCAGCCGCTGGGTCAGCTCCTCACTCTTCGCGATGTGGCGGATTGCGAAGATATCCAGATAGATGGCTGGACGGTCAAACGTCTGCCGCCAAACGATATCGTCGCCATCTGGCTCGAATGAAATGGGCATGGCACACCAGAAAAAGATTTCCCAATTCTGCCACTTCAATTGCTTGGCCATACTCGGAATCTTGGATCCGCCTTACCACTCGGCGAAGCAGCCCCGCCCATCCCCGCTTTGAGAGGATGGGCGAAGCCCCATCAACCGCTTTTTACTTGTGCGGTGGCGCTCCCGTTGTCGCAGTGATCGTTAGCTCGATCTGACGGATGTGCCAACCCTGCTTCTCGATGTTGGCGATCATCACCGGATCCGTTGCTTCAATGTCCTGATGGAATGGCTTGGGTTTGCGATCCTGGAACTGGGCGGGGATTGAGTCGCCAGTGGCAAGGAAGAGCGCAGTCAAGCGCCCCATTTGGTAAGAGTCGATCTTCATTTGAAATACCTTTTTGCTTAGTTGCATGGCAGTTCGACATGAACTGCAAAAGGTATTTACAGTTTTGATTTTTCGTCTTTGGCGCCTGCAAGAGCGATCCTGTTCCAACCTTCTCTTGACGCTGTTCGATTGGCGGCCGGGCCGCTGCGCGTGGAACAGGAAGGCCGGGGTGGTTTTTGGTTCCACGCCACTCACCAGCCTGTGATCGGACAAGGTCTTACGGCTGTTCAGCCAAATACTAATTGCGGGCTTCGGATCGGCGTCCCTAACCTGTCTCCCCGGTGCGTCTCACCGGGTGATTCAACAACCCCGGAAGCTCGCCGCCATGAACGACCACGCACATCTCCATTCCGCCAGCTACTCAGCAGACCCCGCAGTGGCGGCCAGCCTTGCCTTGGCTGCTGCCCTACCCGATCCACCAGGCCTGCTTAGCGCTGCCTCAGCGCTTCCCCAGGCCATGTTGCGCCCCCTACTGAACACTCGGGCCGAGCTTGGCTTCCCAAGCCCCGCTGAGGACCACATGGGGGAGGACCTGGACCTTACGGCCAGATGCATCCGCAACCCGCTGGCCACCTACTTCGTTGAGGCCTCCGGCAACTCCATGCGGGATTTCGGGATCCACTCAGGGGACATCCTGGTGGTCGATCGCTCCATCAATGCCAAGCACCTGGATATCGTCATGGTGCTATGGGACGGGGGCTACACGGTCAAACAGCTTTGCATCCGGGGGCGCCAGGTCGAGCTTCGAACCGGCAACCCAGATCATGCGTCCATCATCGTGCCGCCTGAGGATGAACTCTTGGTCTGGGGCGTCATCACTTGGTCCATCACCCGACACTATCGACGGTAAGCAACATGGAAGACCTTGCAACCAAGTGGAAGGCCAAGATCGCGCCCATGCAAGGCGCGCAATGGCCTATGTCCTATCGCCGCCGTTTCACCCCCGCTGAGCTTGATGCCCTTCGCGCAGGCCTGTGGCCCCAGGACATGGATGACCGGTGGATCATCTGGCTGGATGAAGGCGTGCTTCGCCTTTGGCGTAGCTGGACGCAAACGTGCATCTATGAGCTACCCATCACGGTGCTGGAAGACGGCAGTGGTGAGGCGCGTATAGCGATGGTCCTGGACGTCAATGAGCTCTACCACCGCTGCCCCACAGAGGAGGGCGAGTTGCAACGTCTTGCTGGCGTGCTCTCTCTGATCTTGAACCGTGAGACGGTAGGCGCATGAGCATCCCCAACAATCTGCGCATGTTGCACCGTGGCGAAGAAGAGCTGCGGACAAAAACGCTGGTCTTCGCCAGGCAATCCCCAGACCTGGTGGACCATCTGGATCTAATGGAGCGCACCATGGACATCCTGGACATGCTGCGCCAGCACCACGACAAGAGCGACGATGGGAAGACCATCGCGCAGCTGGGCATGCGCTGCTTCAATAGCTTTGCCGCGGCGTGGAAGCTCACCGCGAGTGGCTACTACCAAGCTGCCGTTGCGACTCTCCGCGATCTGATCGAGACCTCGGAGCTGGCGGACTACTTCTATGGAGCGCCTGAGCAGATCGAGGTATGGCGTAAGGCGGATCCCAAGCAACTGGTGAGAGAGTTCGGTCCTTCCGTCATTCGCAAGACGCTGGATGACAGAGCGGGCCTGGGCAAGAGTCGCCGCGAAGAGATCTACAAGAAGTTCTGCACCCTGGGCTCGCACCCTAACCTCAACGGGTTCGCCATGCTTCGCCCGGACGGGATGGATGCGGTCATCGGTCCGTTTTTGGACATGAAGCTTTTGCGACCCGTGCTGGAAGAGACTGGCCAGTTGGCTGCACGGGTGGGCTTCGTATTCAACCTGCACCTCGATACTACGATTGATCCCTGTAACCAAATTGCGCACCGCTTCCTCTCTGGGGCGATGGAGTATTCCGGCAAGTATCTGGGCAAGGCGTATACGCAGGAAGAGCGGGATGAGGTGGACCGTCTCTTCGGTGGGAGCGCCTGACCATGCTTGGCTTGGTCGATGGCAACAACTTCTATGCCTCCTGTGAGCGCGTATTCCAGCCCAAGCTCATCGGCAAGCCTGTGGTTGTGCTGAGCAACAACGACGGCTGCGCGATTGCCAGGTCTGCCGAGTGCAAGGCGCTGGGCGTGAAGATGGGACAGCCCATCCATGAAGTGCCAACGGATGTTCGGAAGCAATTGGTCATTCGCAGTGCCAATTTTGGGCTCTACGGTCAGATATCTGGCCGCATCGTGGGCATCCTCCGCGACCTGTTCCCACGGGTGGAGGTCTACTCGATCGATGAGAGCTTTATCACTTTCGACGGCATCTCAGATCGCGAGCGAGCAGCCAAGGAAGCACGGGCTAGGATCCTTCAATGGACGGGCATTCCATGCTGTGTTGGGATCGGCCCTACGAAGACCTTAGCGAAGGCTGCAAACAAGCTCGCCAAGAAGATGCCCAGTGGCGTGATCGACCTGGCCGATGAAGACATCCGCACTACGCAGATGTCGCACTATCCGGTTGAGGACCTGTGGGGCGTGGGGAGGAAGTTCGCGGCGCGTCTGGGTGCAGAGGGCATCCTCACTGCCAACGATCTGATCCACGCCGATCCGGAAACCCTACGAGCCCGCTACGGTGTCGTGCTGGCCCGCACCCAGCGCGAGCTGCAAGGCATCCCCTGCTCCGATCTGCAGGAGGTCGAACCGGACCGTCAGCAGATCGTGGTCTCCCGGTCATTCGGCAAGGAAGTGATCGAGCTCGATGACCTGACAGAGGCCGTGGCCACCTTTGCCATCCGGGCCAGCGAGAAACTGCGTGCCCGTGCCTTGCAGTGCTCGGGTGTTTGGGTATGGCTCAACACCAATCCCTTCAAGCCTGGCGCCGCTCAGTATCATCCCAGCAAGTCATTCAACCTCGTAGGCCCCTGCTCCGATACGCGAGAGATCCTCATGGTTGCCCAAGCGTTGGCCAGGGCCATGTATCGGAAAGGCTATCGCTACAAGAAAGCGGGTGTTGGCCTGCTGGATCTGACAGCGGGATCTGTGGTTCAAGGCGATCTGTTTGCTGGCGTAGATCCACGATCCAAGGCGCTCATGGACATCCTGGACAGGGCCAACCAAAAGTTCGGCCGCGGGACAGTAGGGTTTGCGTCATCGGGATGGAAGCAAAAGCCGGTTTGGGCGATGAACCAGAAGAGCCTGTCGCCGGCCTACACGAGTCGGTGGGATCAGCTCTTGAAGGTGCACTAGCTACAAGGCTTGGTTATCGATGTGCGGCCACCGACCGACTTCCTCACCGAATTCATCCCATTGCTCATGCAGCAATGCCCGATCGCCCGGCCATAGGGGTTGATCCAGGAACTCGAACTGGTCGTATTGAGCAGTGGGCAGGATGTCGCCAATCCCTGTGAAGCAAAACCAGCGCCCCACAAACTCCGCGACCTCGGCGACCTGCTGTAACGACTGCTTAGCTTCGTTTGGACCCCAGCGATCCATCACGCGGCCCTGCCTACTCGCCTCTGTTGCAGCATGCGCGAAGAAGATCGTAGCGTGATCAGCCACCTGGTCGAGCTGGCCGAGTCGGTTCTCCAAGCGGATGAAAACATCCTCGCGAACGAGGTCAGCAGGCGATCGGGCGTCGGAAGCGACGCCGCTTAGCCAGTCAAACTCTTCATGCCTTTGCTCGGAAGGTTCATACCAAAGCTCCCTTGGCACATGCACACCGCCTGGGGGCTGCGCCATCGCAAAGTCCCAATACCTGTCGCGGATCGCTTCGTAGTCGTAAGGAAGGCCAGCGATTGTTTCCACATAGACAGCGCGGGTGAGGTTCTCCCGGCTTGCTTTGATGTCTTGGACAAGGGCCCATAAGGAATTGACTCCACGCCGGCCATTGAATGGCCCTCGGTCAACCAAACGCCGAATGGCCAAGATGGCGTTCGCCCAATAGCCGCCAGCCAAGAGGTCCAGGACCATTGAATTCAGTTTCTTCCGGCCCTCGTCGTCTTCCGGCGCCTGGCGCACGATCTGAATAACCGTTGTGAACGCGGCATAGTTCCAGGCGAAGTTCACCAGCGTGGGCAGGATGGCTTGCTCATCGCCTTCAAACGCCTTCTTCCAAGCCTCAACGCGATCTTTCATCATGCCTCGCTACAAGTCATAGCTCCCACCCTGGACTATCGTGGCGGATGAGCTAGAAGCGGCATCTGCCCGTATGAGCTGGCCTACCACACCGTTCGCATTTGCCGATCGGACCCTCAGACTTCATCGATTGAACAGTGGAAGCATCGAGAGTGAGGCGATCACGCTCCGCAGCACTTGGGGCGAGCGCCTCCAATACACCTTTGTATTTCTTACTGTTCGGATCCAAGTATTCCAGTGGCGACTTTCCTTCATTGTCCAGCGGGTATGGATTTGCTCCCAGCGAGAGAAGGGAGCGAACTCCCACAGCATCTCCTCCATTAGCCCTGTAATGAAGGGGTGTTCTGCCCATTTCGTCTTTTGCTTCGACATCCGCCCCGTGCTCTACCAGAAGCGAAACAGCAGCGCCCGATGCTTCATGAATAGGGTATCCACCAATGGGGTCGTAATGACCTGTGCAAAACGACGCTAATGATGCCCCCGCATCCAGAAGCATTTGAACGCTCTCGGTGTTTCCGCCCCGAGCCGCTTCATGCAGCGGTGTCCAGCCGTCTTGACCTGAAAGGTTGACGTCAGCACCTCTTGCGATCAGGACCTTGACCATCTTTTGTTGTTGCAGATAGACGGCAGTATGCAGCGGCGGATAGCCATCCTCATCCAAGACATTCACATCGGCGCCCCTTTCAATCGCTACGAGAAAGGCGTCGTAGTTATAGAATTCAATCGCGTCCCGAAGCTTCTGATTGGCGCGTTCTTGCTTTGTCTTGGCCATTACGATCACCCCTCCCAAATCACGCTACCGCTTGACCAACGCCGCTTGCGCGGGGTCGTAGACGAAATCCGTGATCGTGCCGTCCTGGATACGCTTCACTGCCTCGTCAATGACATGCAGTGGCACCAGGAACCACTCGCGGGGCTTCACCGGGTTGCCGAAGCGGTCTTGCAGGGTCAGATCTAGCCTGGCTTCCTGGAAGATCCGATGGAAGAGGTTTTCCAACCGCGTGCGGTTGAGGTTCGAGAGCTTGTAGGTGGCCACGATCTCAACCTTGGCCAGCATGTAGGTCGGATCGATCGTGGCGTTGGCGATCCGGGTCTCGACCTTGCCGCCTGTAATCCCGATCTTATGGATGAGCTCCCGGTGCTCGACCACGAACGAGTTGTTGGACAGGCTGCGCAGCACATAGATGGTG
The DNA here is from genome assembly GCF_030549615.1 of Stenotrophomonas sp. 610A2. Taxonomy (NCBI): domain Bacteria; kingdom Pseudomonadati; phylum Pseudomonadota; class Gammaproteobacteria; order Lysobacterales; family Lysobacteraceae; genus Stenotrophomonas; species Stenotrophomonas pigmentata. The sequence continues at coordinate 1,571,584 of NZ_CP130832.1, read as the reverse complement.
CCATTGACGATGTCGTCCGGCTCCAAGGTGTCGCCAAACAGCGGCCCATGGTCATCATCGGTAATACGCCGACCCGTGTCGTCCTTGTAAAGCGCCCGCTGCAATGAACGCTGCAACAGGTTGCTCTCGGTGCCATTGGAGAAGATGACTCGCAGGCGGGCATCTGGCTCACCATTAGGGGTGCGGAACGTCTCCCCCATTTCCGCGACATAGGCCATCTGGCCACTGAGGATGAAGAAGTTGCCCTCAGCCACGCTGGCATCGCGCCCAAAGCGCAGGGTTTTACGCAGGCCCGTTTTGAGGTCTCCTTCTACCCGCTCAAAGAGCGGCTGGAAACGGTCAAAGTCAGGGCAAGCCGTGCGGTTGGCAACGTCCTCAGCCGTCTTGCGTTCCTCGTAGGAACGCACATGACGCAGCTGGGTAATGTCGTCCTCAGCCCCCGCCAGGCCAAGCTCTGCCAGCAGCGCCTCATCGTCCATGTCTTCCGCAGCGTCGGGCGCAGCGCGGCTGGGTGGCGCGGATAGCAGCCCTTGGGGATCAAGCGGCATCAGCAATGGGTGCGCACTGGTCAATGCTCGTAACCGATCCAGGCGCACGGCATAGAGACGTTCGAAGATATCCCGTTCTTCGCCGTGCTGTGGCGCGCCCCCATGCTCTTGGACGAAGCGGAGAATGTCTTCAAACCCTGCCAGGAGACGTTCCTCCTGGGGGGTATGACTGCTGGCCTTGATAGGTGCAGCTTCAAGGCCAAGCTCTTCTAGGAGCTCCTCGCCTTCCCGGTCAGCCATTGCCGCCACCCTGAGCCGCGGAGGCCTTCTGCTGGGCGATGTGGCGCTGCAAGGCGGCGATACCTTCGGCCATACGGCGCTCCCAAGGATCCGCCGAGCCAATTTCAGGCAAGCGGCCACGCTCATTCTTGAAGGCAACGGCGCGCTTGGCCAAGTCCTTGGCTTCCTCGTAGGAGATTGCCAGGCGCTTGGCTGCGATGCTGGCCTGGACTTGCCGGAGCACGCGCTCATCCATCGCCTTGGCCAAGACGGCATAGGCCGCGTCGAAGGGATTGATACGATCGATCAGATCGATATCCAGGTCTTTGACGTTGACGAACTTTCGGACGCCCTCGATCAAAGACATGTTGGCGGACTCACCCTTCGCATCCCCCTGAGCGATGACCTGCTTGGCCTGCTGGGTGATGTTGAGGACGGCAATGGCATGCTGGCGCACGGCCTCTTGGTCTTCCTCACTGAGGTCCGGGTAGCGATCACGGACGATCTTAGCCATTTGGACCTGGGTGATTTCCTCAGGCAGGGTGTTGTCCTTGTCGAACAACCCGCGTTCCAAGGTCGGCTTATCCTGGATGAAGCCAGTGATGACCTCGTTGATGTCCTCTTTGCAGATCCGGGCGGCCTCAGGAGACTTGGGTTGCGCAAGACCATTGATCTCGACATGGACAGCGCCCGTGGCGGCATTCACGCCCACATTGGACTTGCCATCCTGGTAACCCTCCTCTCCGTAGTCAAAGCCTTCCTTCTCACCCGCGTTCTTAGGGGTGAACTCAAAGCGAGGCGCCAGGACCTGTTCCATCAGCAGACTGGCCGCAATGGCTTTCAGAGTGTCATTGACCGCATCAACCACGATTTCTGAGTCTGCCGCAGGCTCGGCAATCAGATTGGTGAAACGCGAACGTGCCTTGCCTGGCGCATCACGGGTCGCTCGGCCAATGATCTGAACGATCTCAGTGAGGCTGCTACGGTAGCCAATGGTCAGGGCATGCTCGCACCAGATCCAGTCAAACCCCTCTTTGGCCATGCCCAAAGCAATGATGATGTCGACGTTGTCGCGGTTGTCTTTCTGAGCTGGATCCTTCAAGGCGGCAAGGATCTTGGAGCGGCGAGCCGAGTCGCTATCGTCTACCAGGTCCGCAACTTTGATCGTGCGCCCGTCAGCCACCTGGATCAGGTGGAAGCCGGTTGTTTCGTCCCTGCCCTTCCACTCTCCAAGAGATCCCAGGATGTCCTCAACCTCTTTGAGCTTATCCTTCAAAGACTCACGGGCATTGACGTTAGGAATGTGGATGATCGTCTTCAAAGACGGATCCAACACCTTCATGATCGCGTCCAGATAGCGACCCGTATAGAAGAAATAGCCGATGTCCAGGCTTTTAAGGTAGGTATAGCCGTTCAGCTGCTCGTAGTAGGTATAGGAGACCGACTCAAACTTACCCTCGTCATCAGGCGAGAGAACCGCGACCGCATCGCCGCGGAAATATGATCCCGTCATTGCAACCACATGGACCTTGCCACGTGAGATGAGCTGCCCAAGCTGCGAGCCAAGCTTGTTATCGGGATTGCTGCTGACATGATGGAATTCATCAATGGCGATGAGGCGACCATCAAACGCCTCAATGCCAAACTCATCCACCGCAAAGCGGAAGGTGGCATGGGTGCACACCAGCACCGTGTCATCGCTTGCCAGGAACGCACCTACGGCCTTGACCTTGGACGGGGCAACCTTTCCGTTGTCCTCGCCTGGCGCATTGCAGAGGTTCCACTGCGGACGAACTTCCCAGTCGGCCCAAAAACCATGCTCTGACAGCTTCTCGTCGGCAAAGCTACCGCCGATGGATCGTTCTGGCACCACGATGATGGCCTGCTTCAAGCCCTGGTTCTTGATCTTGTCTAAGGCAATGAACATCAAGGCGCGGGACTTGCCCGAGGCAGGGGGCGACTTGATAAGCAGGTGCTGCTCACCGCGCTTAGCGTAGGCCTTCTCCTGCATTGGACGCATGCCCAGCGCATTGATCTTGCTGGATGCACCTGTCTGCGCCGTCGCAATCGAAACGGACGGGACGGTGTATTTATTGGTCGGATTGCCTTCCATGCTCATTTCTTGGCCTTCTTCTTTGGCTTGCCTTGGCCCGCCGTCATCTTGGTGTAGAGGTCGAACAGCTTTTCCAAGCGTTCGGTGTCATTTCGGAAACGGCGGCCGATGTAGATCTGTTCTAGAATTTCATCGTTGCGCTCATGAGCGCGGCGAAGGTCATCAGGCATAGTCTCGGGATCGTAAAGATCAGCGATAGTGGCTGGATAATGGGCTTCTCTGGCCAATAAAATGTTCTCTGCACACCGGCTTAGATCAATCATATTTTGTGCAGTCAGCAACGGTAGCGGAAAGGAGTTCCACCCAATGGAATTGGAATACGAATAGCGCATTTCGAGCCTCGCGCAAACCGTTGACAACCAGACCTGATGCAACTTTGATGAAGCAATCGAAAAATTCCACAGCGGCGAATCGTAAATGGTGAAATTTCGATTGGAATGTATCGTGTTGCTATCGGTAAATCCAACAGGGAAGTAAGCACGATTTTCGGACGAAACAGCTGGAATAGCGATTGTGTTTCTTGTTGCAATCGCCTGAATTTGCCTAAATCGATGTGGAAATGCCGCAGCTGGCCGAGTCTCTGCCGCTTTACTTTCCGCCCTGAATTTTGCAACTTGGTTGAGCCGCTCCGCAATAACAGGAATGGCTTTCGCCTGTTCGACTTCGTCATCCTCAATCCACAGACAATACCGTCGCTGACCTTGGATTAACTCTTGGGACCCAAGAAATGTTCGTATGAATTTTGCTGAACTTGGATACTCACGAAGAAGATCATCTCTTTCGTCGGTAGAAAGAAGTAGAAATCCCCCGTCCGTCGGCTTGTTCCCCCAGAACATTCTGGCCTGCTGACCGAGAGGTTTACTCTCCCCCTCGACAATGATGTCCCGAGACGGCACTAGATATGCATTAATGTTGTCAGCGAGTTTGCATGTCAGTCCGGCTGCATCTTCAACATAGAGACGGCACAGGCCACTGGGGTTTCTTTCCAGCCCCACCACAATCACAGCAACACCAGCGTTCTGGCTAGCTAGGTTTGCCCACTTGAAGGGCGAATGCGCGAAGGAAATCTTGTGTCCTGTTTCATAAATGAGTGGCCACAGGATCGGAACCTGTTGCCCCTGGCAAATAGAATTGGTGGATACGAAAGCTGAAACTGCACTTGTGCTGAGCCCATAGTCAGCTGCTTTCATAAACCAGCCAGCAACGTAATCCAAAGATTTCCAGTTTCTAGCCCTCTCCCCAAAGATTGCTTTGAGGTCAGACTTTTGCTCGTCCGTTTGCCAGGTTGATCCGAGATATGGTGGATTTCCGCAAATGTATGTCTCACCACCCTCATTCTCAAAGTCAATTTCTGCTTGGTCCAATGGAGTGTTGAATAAATCATCCCCCATCAACTTGACACCTGTTCCAGTAGGAGGACAAAGCGTCAACCAGTCAAGTCGCAAGGCATTTCCACAGGTGATCCAGTTCTGCGAATCCAATGGCAATACATCAGCGAGAGCTTCTTTTTGCCCACGGTAGAGTTGATCGCACTGAAACTCAGCGATGATGAGAGCCAGCCGCGCGATCTCAGCCGGGAATTCCCGTAGCTCGATACCCCGAAAATTCGTCAGCGGGATCTCAGTGCGCAGTTCCGCTTCCCCGCGCCGCTTGTTGATCTCAGCCTCAATCTCCCGCATCTGCTTGTAAGCGATGACTAAGAAGTTCCCGGAGCCGCAGGCTGGGTCGAACACGCGGATGCGCGCCATGCGCTTTCGCAAGTTCAGCAGTTTCACCTTGTTGTCGCCGGCAGCGTCCAGTTGGGCGCGAAGGTCATCAAGAAAGAGCGGGTTCAGCACTTTGAGGATGTTGGGCACACTGGTGTAGTGCATACCCAGCGATCCGCGCTCTTCTTCATCGGCTACCGCTTGGATCATGGAACCGAAGATGTCAGGGTTGATCTCCTGCCATTTCAGCTCGCCAGTGCGAAGAAGGTAGGATCGCGCTGTGCGGGTGAATACCGGAACATCCGTGCTTCCAGAGAACAACCCACCGTTGACATACGGGAAGCGCTTCGCCCAACCGGGCAAATCAGAAGCTGCTCGTTCTTCATCCGGCAAGTTCATTGCACGGAAGATGGTTTCCAGCACCGTGTGAGTGTTGGATCCATCTGACTCGGTCATCGTTTGCAGTGTCTGGGTAAACAGACTCGCTGCGGCCTTAAAGATTTCCGTGTCTTCCGCGAAGAAGCAAAACACCAGGCGGGCCATGAAGTGGTTCATGTCCGCTCGGCGCTCGTCCGACGCCCAGGACTTGTTGTTCTGCAAAAGTTCAATGTAGAGCTTGGTCAGACGGCCAGTGGCTCGAACGTCAAACGGGTTCTCTTTGATCTCCTTGATCGTGGAGATCCCGGCCAACGGAAGGAAGAACCCGAAGTGGTCAGCGAAGCTCTTGAAGTCGCACGCCAGCACTTCCCCGCTGATCAGATCCTCGGCTTCCAGGGTCTGGCCATCGGTCGCCATGATGAACTTGGCTTTGGCTGGGAGGGTGCGCGGACTGGCCCGCAATGCCTGCAAGGTCTCGTGGACCTTCCCGGGCGCGCTGGTGGCCAAGTGGATGTTGGAGCGTTGCAGGATCGCGCCAGGGACGTCAGAGGCATTGCTGTCCCCCTTCCGTAGGCGCTTGATGGTCGTGTCTTTGTTCCCAAACGCTGTCAGGAACAGATAAGGGAATTCGCCAGGCTCAAACGGGGCTTCGGCCAGGGCGGAGAGGGCCTCCTCGATCTCAACTGCGTTCAATGGCAGCCCCCCAGGGCGCAACTGGACCAACAGGAAGCATGGGACCCAGCCAAGGCACCTGCAAAGGCACCCCGGCCCAAGGATCCGGGCAGTAAAATGACAATCTTCAAAGCAGCCCCAAGAGTGCGCTAAATCAATGGTTTAGCTTACCGCGAGACGGCTATTCTCGGGTAGGTGGATCGCACCACAGGAGACTAGAAAAGTGGTGGCCAGGGCTCATACGCGACGGGGCTTCTTGGTCTTCCCCTTGGCTGCAGGGGTGGACTTGCCCAGCCGCTCCTTGACCTCTTCGGCCTGTTCCTCGCCTAGCGAGCGCTCGATCAGGGCCCACACTTCGTCCTGACGGGCTTTTGGCAGGAGGGCGAAGCCGGTGATGACCGCGGCGAGCTTGTCGTCCCTGCTGACCAGGGCGGGGAACGGGACTTTCAGGACCTCGGCGACCTGCTCGGCGTGCTCAAGGCTGGTTTTGTTGATAGCCAGCTCCCAGCGGTTGACCCTGGCAGAGCTCGTATCTTCCGGGAACCCCATGCCCACCCCCACGCCGACCTGAGAAAGACCCAGCGCTTTCCGGGCCGCCTTCATACGTGCGGCCAGAACCTTCTGGATTGGGGGCTTGCTGGGGGGCATGAACGTTCTGAATCAAGGTAGCCCCGGATGATGCCAACCGACCCCTGCGGTGTGATACTACTCCCCACGTAGTTTTTCAAGCCCGACCCATGGTGGGCGGCGCAAAGGGGGTTGCATGAAAGTCGCTGAATTGGTTCGCTGGGGCCTGCCCCTGGCTGTGTTCCTGGTGTTCTTTCGGCTCAGTGGTGCCGGGGTCTCCTTCCTGTTTGCAGGTATCGTCTTCGCGGTCATCACCGCTGCGATGAGCTGGCACAAGCGCGATCCCCACGCCTTCCACATCGGTGTGCGCGCCTGGATCGTGGTGCTCTTGATCATCCCTGCTGTTCTGGGCGTCATTGGCACTGCCCTGGGTTTTCCGCCAGCCCTCTTGCTAACCGTTCCCCTGCTCTTCTTCACCATCTGGCTCTATCGCCTCAATGCCAGAGCGATCGAACACCACAGCCGCACCATCGGACGGAGGCAGTTCTCATGAGGATCATTTTAGGAGCCGCCCTGTTAGCCCTCTCCATGGGGGCTGCTGCGGGCGAGCCGGTGAAGCTCCAAGGCTTGAACGTGTCGGGCACCAAGGCAACGGGCACGTGCGGAGCGGCAACGGTGTCTGTGGAAGGCATCAGTCCTGACTACATCGAATACAGCGGACGTGTGGAAATCGTCTCAGGCCAAAGCAAGCTACTGCTCACGGGTGAAGAAGGGAGCTTCTTTCAAGACTGGAATTATTTGGCTTGTGTGGATACCACCAAGGGGCCAATGATCGTCGCCAAGGCTAGCTGCGGAGGTCGTAGCTGCAACCCAGATGACTTCCAGGTGATTGATCCAAAGACAGCAGCAGTGGTGTCGAAGGGGACACAGGATGAGGGTTGTCCCTACCAATGCGCTGAGAAGGCACTTGGTCAACGACTACCAACCGACCTAAGGCCTGCATATGCCGAGTAAAGAAAAAAGGCCCCATCACTGGGGCCTTTTCATTTCAAAAGTTCAGTGTTGCAACTTGTCGCGTGGTGTAGGTGCCTACTGGGACGGTGTATCCCCAGTTCGCGTCAACCCAAAACATGATCTCTTGGGACTGGCCAGTGCCGGTGCCAGCAATAGCATTGCCGTTCGCATCTTGACCCCATACAGACAACTTATCCGCCTGCAAGAGCCTCATCGGCACAGATTTGGACGTAGATGCGTCCGTCAGAACGATCCCGCCTGCCGCGCCTGAGTCAACTTCCAAGGTGTAGGGCAGATCCAGGTTGCAGACGACGACGGCACGTCCGCTTTGACCAACGCCGAGCAACATCCAGTCCGGGATATCCCCGCGAATGCCGTCTTGAACGCCTCTAAGATCGATGTCGATGTCTTCGGGTATGTTGAGGCTACAACTGGGCACCACTTCAAGCGAAATGCTGAAATCATCACTGAGAGTATCCGCGTGGGCGGGCGTAGCAGTAAGACTTAGAGCTCCCAAAACGGCAAGCCCAGTGAGGAATAGCGTGTTAACTGTTTTCAAAGTCGGCTCCTATGTGGACGATAGTGGTCTCAACTCATCACCGCCCCAAACGAGGGACGGTGATGTGGTTGTGAGCCGACAATCAGAAGTTCAAAGTGATGTTCTTCACTGCGGTGTAAACACCAACGGAAGGCTGACGGCCCAACGCATAAGAAGCGTTGATTGTGTAGTCCTGGCGCGAACCGGTGCCGATGGCATCGAACTGACCGGAGTTGATGGCGCTGCTCCATGGGACCAGAACGCCGTTGGCGTTGTCCGCAAGCTGCACATTGACCAAGACCGACTTGCCAATGGCGGCATCAGTCAGAACGGCTCCACCACCGAAATCAGTATCAACTTCCAGGGTGTAAGGCAGATCCAGGTTGCAGGCGACTGCAAGAGCGCTGTTGCCCGAGCCAGCCAAGTTGCCGCCCGTAGCGTCGTGGATCATGCTGATATCGCCAGCAGGCTGGATAATGGCGCACATGGCATCCACTTGCAGCGTGATGTTGAAATCGTCGGTAAGGGTGCCTGCATTCGCGCTACCCAAGGCAGCCATGGATGCCACGGCCAGAGCGAGCGCCAAAGTGTGTTTCTTGAAAAGCATTGTTTTCTCCTGAAAGGGGTTGGGGTGAATGACGCAAATGTTCCGCATCCCATTTGTTGTAGGGCAGAACAGACTTTGCGCAAGACCCTCGATCAGAAGTTGATGCTCAGCTGCACGCGAGCCTGATAGGTATCTGCTGGGATCAAGATGGAGGGTGCGATACTGGCCCGAATGGAAAGCGCTTGCGCGGACCCATTCCCTACCCCACCTGTCGCCTCACCGTTCGCTTGGCTTCCCAACACGGCATTGGAATGCGCGAGCGTGAGGTAGGCTGGGATGGCGTTGCCTTTGGATCCGACGAGCTCGATCACGCCACCAGGCTGGGCATTGACCACTTCCAATGACCAAGCGAGATCTGGCGAGCAACTGACTTGCACCATCCCGTAGTCCGATTGGATCTGTGAGGTGGACCCAAGGCCGCGATCAATTGCGATATCCGCACCCGCCAAGGATATCTCGCAGGTGGTATCGGCCATCGCGAGACCTGGGAAAAGCAAGAGTGCGAGGAAGAGGTGCTTCATTGAGCATCCTTGCAATCAAGCTCAATCACGAAATCAAACTGACCCAAGTCCTCAGGAAGCTTGACCTTACAAGTCGAAGTTGCGTTCAGCTGCACCATGAGTTCTTCGCCCTGGACAGGCGACTGCAGAACAGCGACGCCGCCCTTACCAATCGCCACCTCTTCGCTGGCAGAGATAAGGCGTGCAGGCGGATCAACTGGCTTACCCTGGTGGGTGATGGAGACTTCGCGCATCTGGACTGTGGAGATGGGAAACACCACTTTTGCCCCACCCAATCTAGGCGCAACGACTCGTTGTTCCGTAGTCTCAATCCCCACTTCCAGTGGAAGGTCAGTGGTGTTGACCTTGATGCTTTGCCTGGCGAGGGGTTGAATATCAGGGACCAAGGCATAGCCGCGCTTGTTCGTGGTGCTCTCAAACCCACCACCAGAAGAAACAGGCACGCCTGCTTGTCCAGGCACTTCAACCAAGGCGAAGCTGCCAATAGTGGTTCGCTGCGTGGTGATGCCACCCTCGCCTATCCACATCGACCCATTCCACCTCGCATCCATTCGGCTACTGTCCTGGTCGTAGTAGACGCTGGCAGATAGATCGCCCTTGTCAAAGCGCATGGCTGCGGTGCCGAACGCAGTGGTTTGGCTACCGTCTTGGCGATAGGTTGCACCTGCTGCCCATCGAACGTCTTTGTTAGCGATGCTGGCGCGACCTGCAAAGGCGGTGCCCACGGTGATATCCGGGGCTGCTTTGACCTGAGAGTTGACCGAGAGGTTAGGACCAAAGCTATGGCGCCAAGTCGCATAGATCTGCTTATCCTTGGTGTGCGGATCAAACGCGACTCCAAAACCAAAGTCATCGTGCCCGCGGCGCACTCTTGCAATAGCATCGAAACGGGATGACCTTTCTCCGTTCTCAAAGTCGATCGCCGTATAGCTTGCACCGACGTTCCAGTTCGAACCCCGCGGGGCCAAGCCAAACCCTAGGCTTGAAATGGTCGAGATATCACGGCCGTTGAAGGCTGTGGCTGTGCTGTCAGACAGCATCCAGTGATTTTTGGAAAAAGCAGCGTGGGAGGCACGGACCGACCATCCGTCGCCTTGGTAGTCATACGCCACACCATAGGCACTTCCAGATCCTTCCGGACTACTCGACTTGCTCAGATCCACGCTTATAGAGCCATAGTTGCCCAGGATGAAGCGGTTGGATAGAGCGATGTTCTTGGAATCTTGGGTCGCTTGAACAGTAGCCCCCAGCGTCCACTTGTCGGACATGCCGTGCTCTACCTTGGCCGAGGCGGCAAGCGCTCCGTAGCGATCCGATGACAGGTCGGGCCGGATAGCGCCCACCGACACATCGAATTCGGTCTTTCCCTTAGGCAGGTTGCCGGGCGCAACATAGAAGCGCTCAGTGATGACTTGTTCACGGCCAAAGCTATCGCTGATGACAAGGGAAAGCTCATTACTCCCGTTGCGCGTGGCGTAGTTTCCCAGCTGCCATGGGCCCGGCTTGATCGTATGACTGCCTGCGGGCGCGCCATTGACCTGCAATTGTGCTCGGGTTGTATCCTGCGCAATGCCGCCCAGCATCGGAATGGGGGTGAAATTCTCTCCTTGGCGCAATGCGCGATCTGAGGCGATGCGAACCCCACCCAGATTGACCGGGTTTGCTAGGTTCGATCGCGGGCTGAAAACATCGCCCACCTGCACCACCACACCGGGCTTGATGAAATCCTTGTTCCAAGTGGTCAAGCCGCGGATGTAGGCCGCTTTGCCAGATTGGAAATTCAGCTGACCAGTGCTGATCAAGGTGCCGCGAGCCAATCCCGTGCGCGCTTCATGGCCAAGAGACAGACCATAGGTGCCATCCTGGTGAACCGATGCCGCCAAGTCGTAATTTATCATCACGCCCTTGGGCTGACGATGTGTCGGCTCCTCGGGTTGAAAGTTGCGGCCCAGGATTTGGCCAGGCAGAAGCTTGGCCGGAACGAGCAAATCAATCGATTGCTCCGTCTGGTTGAATTTTGGATCGATACCTAACGCCCGTGATGAAAGCAACCCTGTCTGATCCGCGCCCAGGCTCAGCCCCATGCCCAGCCAGACTTCGTGGTCCAGCCAGACATCGCCATCGGCTGATTGCAAAACGATGGCAGTCTCTTGCACCAGCTTGCCATTGAATTTGAGCATGACGATGTTCTCAACGGCATCCTGCGGTGGCGTTTCAGCACGAACGAGTGCGGGGAGGCAAACCAGCAGGACCGTTGCCAGGGCAACGGCCATCTTGGTCATTTGACGTCCAGTTCAATCGCCTTGCCGTTCACCATTGCCGAAATCTTCGACACAGGCGCTGCGTCCAATGGGTAGGTCGCTGTCTCCCCCGGCAGCAGATATCCCACCAGTCCTTCTTTGACCTTGGATCCTGCTTTCAGGTTGACAATCTGTGCCGTCGCGGAGCCGGCATTGGTAATGGTGAGGTCTTTACCCGTCCAGGTTGCCGAAAGCACTGGGGACGCTGAGGCTGCGCGCCACATCCAGGGAAAATCCATCCGCATGGAATACACCACGCCTGACTTCTCGGGCACGATGTTTGCCGGGATCTCCTCCACCCGAACGCGATAGACGGCTTCACCAGATACAGGAGGACCGGACCTAACATAGCGAACGGTCTGAGACTGCTTCGGCTTAATCGTCATGATCGACGGTGCGAAGCGAACATCAGCGCTCTTGGTTCGCACCTGCTTGCCGTCCACGAGTGTCAGCTCATCGAGAAATATTTGATAGGTCTTCTCGACATCGTCTGTATTAGAAACGGTCATCGTGCCCGACTTGTGGGCAGCGGGGAAAGTGGATACGAGTGGTCGAATTTCCAGCGCTTGCGCAGAAAACGACATAGCTGCAAGGATTAGTGCAGCGGACAACTTCTTCATTTGGCCTCCGAGATGCATAGCAATTGCTATACGTTCCAGTCAAAGGCCAAATCAGGTTTTGGCAAGGGTGCTGGGCGCAAATAAAAAGGGATGGATTAGTTCCATCCCCGATCAATACGATCCAAATCGTAGTCCTCGCCGAAGATCAGAGCCGCTTCCTTGGGATTTAGATCGCGATAGCGGCTGAGCTGTTGCGCGTCCATGCCTGCATCTTGGCTATCCATGCCCCAAAACTGCTTCATGAAGCCGTCGAAGTCGCTGTGCCACTTGTCCATGGTCTTCTCCTGGTGCAAAGAAAAGGGCCCCGAAGGGCCCCGTGGGGTTCAGTCTTCCTTGGTTTCCGGGGTGCGCAGGATCACAACACCGTCAATCGGGTTGGCGCGGAGAACCAGGCGGAAGCCTTTGCCATCTTGATGCGGCCAGGCGGTGCCGATCTTGCTCCAACTCGAACGCTTCTCACCCTGCACTTCGAACTCTTCCACCACAAACGCATCCAGGCGGGCAGGAGCTTCGGTCTTGCTGGTGTTCTTGGCCATGATCAGGTTTCCTTCTATCGAAAGAGCGAATTGCTCGGGGATAGATGGAGGAAGACGAAAGCCCAGGTGCACCTGTCCAGCGGAGGAATGGAATGAGTTGAGCGTCCCTTTGGGAGACAGGCCGCAACAAAGGCCATCTGGCGTGAAAGGGTCTAGTGCTGCCGCACACTTCGGAGCGGCGTTAACGGCCCTAGCCAGATGAAAGACTGCGTGGAGGAGTGAACACTTGCCCCGGGGCGTGTTGACCGAAAATCCCACGAGTAAGCAAGCCGCCGTCGATGAAGAGGAACACCTATGGCGCTGATCAACTGACCCTGCTCCCGCTTGGATGCGGTGGAAGAGCTGGCAGGGTGTGCGAGATGGAGAGAGGCCCGCCGCCCTTAATGGCACGGCTAGGCTCTACACCCTGATCAGAGGCGTGATCCTTATCGGAAGGCAGGAGGCGAACGCCGGGCGGCGCTCCACACCTTCAAGCACCAGACCCAAAGGACAAGTGCGACTGGCGCCAGGAAGAGCTGGATCATCCTGGGGTTGGTCAGGATCTGCAGGGAGACGATTGACGCTGCCATGAGCAGGATCTCGGCCTTGGCGCGGAGGCGACCCACATTGGCTGCGCGGGAGCGAAGGTAGCCCTTCCAAAACAGGCCCCACCAGCACCATGCGATGAGCATGACCCAAAGACCCGGCACCGCTACCGAAAGCATGGTGCAAAACAGTGCTGCTAACAGTGCAAATCCCATCGTGTTCTCCTTGGCCGTGATAGCTCCAAGGTGAGCCAGATTGGGGATTGCGCAACCCTTTGATCAGAGTTTTTGCGCGAATACTTGATGATGGCTCGAACGCGACCACGTCTGATCCACGAGCTTGCCGTGCAGGCGCTCCATGGCAAGCGGATCAGGAGTCCAGCCGCCAACGCGCTTCTGGGCCTGGGCCGCCGACTTGGCATATTCTTGAATTGTGCCAATCTGCTCCATAGACGCTACCTGATGCCAAGGCGTGCCCTTGAAGTCGATCTTGGCAAGGTCCGCGCCACCGTCGAGCAAGGCCTTGACCGAGCCCAGGTGGCCACCTGAGAGGGCGTGATACAGGGCATGCCGTCCGTGCTTGTCCCGGGCATCCACATAGACGCCATGCTCTTCGATGAGGCTACGGACCAGCTCGGCCTGGCCCTTCTGGGCGGCGTGATGCAGGGCATTGAGGCCGCTCGCATCCTTCATGTGGACATCGCCGCCCCGCTTCAACAACGCGGCCACTATCTCGCCTCGGTCCTTGCGGATGCACATGTGCAGGGCTGTGCGCCCGGCCAGGTCTCGGGCATTGGCATTGGCACCGGCATTGATCAAGAGATCAACTGCCTTCTGGCTGCGAGCATAGTGAAGCGGCTCCCTGCCCCGTCTGTCTTGGATATCCAGGCGAACGCCGGCATCTACCAGAAGAGCTGCGAGATCCAGGCGGTTGGCGAGGATCAGCCAGTGCAGTAACGAGCGGCCCTGCCTGTCCAACGCTCCCAGGACCCTACCTTTGCGCCTGCGCAGCTGGCCAGCCAGCTGCATAGTGGTCATCAAGAGGAAGAAGTGTGAGCCGCCCTGGTTCACGATTAGAGACGCATCCGTGCGGTCGCCTTGGCGGGCTCGATGCCCTGCCCTTGCGCGGCCGCCTCGGCATAGCGGCGATCGAACTGGGCGTCGGCTTCCTTCGGGTCTGGGGACCAGGCGCCCGCAGCTTCTCGGGTGCTCGATCGAAGCTGTCTAGCTTCTGAAATAGCCCGACGCTCTGCATTGAGAGTATCCAGGGGGCGCCAGTTCCCCTTTGCGTCTTGGGAAACGTTCGGATCATCATCACTCGCCAAAGGTGTTTGAGAAACATATCCACCCTCCTCATAAACACCTCCGGCACTTGATAGGCGCAGGTTCGTCCACTCTTCGCCTACCGTTTCATGTAGGAACTGGATTTTATCTGCAACGGTTGTCTTATCGAAATCGGGAACCTTGTTTGAGTTATTCACTACAACAAACTCTTCCCACTCATCCTCGTTTGTTGAGGTTCGGTAGTAAGTTGTGAAATTGTCCACAGGTTCCTCCTTTGGTGATCGAAGCTACCCTAAGCATGAGGTAGCACTGAAATTGCGCAAGACCATCCATGACCAAAGTTGGCTCAGCCATCCCAGAGCGGACCCGAACCGTTGAAGACGATATCGTTGAGGTAGTCGTCCCGATGCTGGACAACCGCCTGTGCCTGGTCGGCGGTCAATCCGTTGCCAGTAAAATACTCCACCAGTTCTTCATTGGTGGAATTCTCGTCGTTGGCCAGGACGCCTTCGATCCATTCGATGTCGCCGTAGTTCAGACCGTATTTGAGAGTGCTCATGTTGTTCTCCAATGGCGTGTGCCGGTGGAACCCAATGAGCGGAGCCGCACGGGCAGGCTTGCACCCGTAGGGCCATTGCTGGCAATGGAGGGCATCCTTGCCAGGCTGTCAGGTGGAGCTATGGTTTCCGTGGAGGCAAGCCATGAAGATCAAATGTCGCTCAGCGATCTCTGGCAGGATCCCAATCGACCGCAAGCTCGTCCTGCACCTTGACGCTGAGCACTTTTGACTGCTGAACATCAACGACCTCACCATCAAGATCGTTCGTCGCGGCAAGCACCATGGCCTCCTCCTCCGACGAGGCGAGAACGGTTCCGGTCGTCGTGCAAGTAACGGTCCGCACGATTTCCACGTCGTAGCTATGGATCGAACGGTTCATCATTTGGCCCCGGCCTGCTGCAATACCGAGCTCAAAGACTTCCGCGATCTACGGAGATCTGCACCAGTGGGAGCAAGCCTCTCAACCTCGTTGCCACCAGGCACGAATGCTTTCCGCTTATTGGCCCTAATGCCCGCGATCATAAGGCGAGTATTGCCCCAGCTTGCTTTCGCAGGGTTCGCCATCACAGCTTTGAAAGTCTGCCCGTTGATCTTGTATTCCACATGAAAATTCCTAACAATCCGCTCGCATGACACCAGCGAGGCTCCCTCTTTGGCCAACATGGCCTTGATCTCACGAAGCCCAACAGCCTTACTTGCGCTGCTCATATTCTCTCTCCCGACTGCCAAAGCGGCAGGTTCAGGAGTGATTTTCCCGATCTGGGGGAGAGCACATTAGGGGGAGCACACCCCCTATTCGAACCCTACAAGGTTCCCTTACGGGTTCCCTCCCTTGTGGGTTCCTGGGTGCCACCGCGTAGCGTCATGGCATCGATCTCAGCAATCTGCGTGTGAAGCAGAAGCACATAGCCCGCTGCCCAGGGAGCACGCTCATCCATGGAGGCCCAGGGCTGCATGAGCGCTTGAGTCAGAGACAAGATACGGATAGAGCCGCCTTTTGTGAGGACCTTGGCGAGCGCATTGGAGTCGATGCTGGATATCTGCCCATCCGAGACGACGGCACCGGATTTGTCGATGATGTAGACCCGCTCCGATAGGGGGTCGCGGCCACGAAAGCTTGTATCGATCTCAGGCAAGTCATCAGCGTGCTTTCGCTGCAAGATCTCCTCGTGCCACTCGTCCACTTCAGCCTTGGTCGTCTTCTTGCCACGCTTGAAGGGGTGCGGTCCCTGCACGAGCCTGGCCTTGAACAGGTCCTCTGAGTAGCCAAGGTAGAACATGGCCATGCTCTGGGTGAACACGAATTCTGGCGGGAGCACATCGAGGGCCTGGCGCACGGCCAAGCTGTGCTCTTCAAAGCCAGGCAGTCGGTCGGCGAGCTCTATGGCCGCCTGCTTCTCATCAGACGGAGATTGGGCCTGCTGCATCGCTTGATCGAACAAGGCCTCCACCGAGCGGATATACCCCTGATAGGTTCCTTGGCTAGTGCTGGCCATCTGATCACCCCTATAGACGCCACAACTGTAACAGGCGCCTTTTGGACCGATCCAGCATCACATGGTCAGAGCGAGTTCCTTGACCTTGCGTCGCGGCTTGGAGACCGTTGTGGGCACGGGTTCTGGCTGTTTTGGCCTAGCGCGGGCCCTTGGTCGCTTGGGCATGGCTGCCACGGCGGTATCTTGGACATCCGCTTGCTCTTGGGTCTGCTTGCGCTCCTTCACCTGGATCGGTTCCTGCTGGTAGGCATCAATTCCCAAATGGGTGCAGATCTTCTCGGCATCCGATGCTGCCCGCATGACTTCCTTGGGTTCGTTCTTCAACACCTCGATCCAGGATTTCACATATGCCGCATGTCGCGTGGGGTCGTGGCCAATGCCAAGACGGTCGCCAATCATCATGCTGGCGATCTCGGCCCGTAGCTCCTCCTTGGCATATTCGACAGAGCCGAAGCCACCTGACAGGTCGCGGTTCAAACGATCCTTGTGGCCTGTCCAATGTCCAAGCTCATGAAGCGCTGTCGCGTAGTAATTATCAGCGGTATGGAAGGACGCCTTCTCGGGTAGATGGATGCTGTCGCTGATCGGGCGATAGAACGCCCGGCCACCACCATCGTGATTGATCCTCGCGCCACTGTCGGTGAGCAGGCGCTCGCACTCGTTGTGGCGCCAGTCGACGTCCGGAACCACCCGCTGCACGCGCTCTGGCATGCCATCGATCTGGGCTGCATTGAACACTTGGAATGTTCTAAAGATTGGTCCTCTCCGTTCTTCATCGTTTTTGTCTTGCTCATCCTTCGAGTCCTCCCGAACCTTCTCTCGAGCTACGGGTCGTTCCCACCAAGCAATCTTGGTGTGCTTCTCTCCCTTGCGAACCTGAAAACCAGCCCTAGTTGCCTGGTCATATGTCATCCAGCGGTTGTCGTCATAGCCTTTCTCGACCGCTATGGCGAAGAGATACATGGAATTGCCACCAGCGTAGGAGCGGCCAGAGACGGCGTTGTAAGGCATACCGCCCACACCAGGAGGAGACTTCCCTGGATCCCACCCCTTTTGCCACGGCGCAAGGTCTTGCTCCAATAGCGCAATGATCTTCTCAGCGGCCGGGTTGACCCATTCGTCGTATCTGCTCACTGGACACCACCGATGAAGATGGCGCCGCCAGCTTCCAGGTGCCCATCGACCACTTCGCGGATTCGGCTAAGGGACACCAACGGCAACATCGGGTCGTCGTCGTCTGCCAGCTGAAACATCAGGGTTCGCTCGTATTTCTGAACCTCGAAGCGCTCGGCTTCTTCCAGTAGATCGTCTAGATCGTGGGCACGCTCATCAAATGCATCGGGGTTTTCCATGGCGGCATCTCGTTGGAGGACACCACCAGCAAAAGGCAGGACGGGGAAAAGTAAAGTCTCTGACTACCAACTTTCCCAGATGGCGCGTCTGCCAAAGCCTTTCTGGAAATGGATGAAGGAGACAGGCAGACCCTGAGAACACCACGCACCCACCTCAGACAGGTTCACATGGCCCTCCTCCGCAACCGTTACCAGCTGGCCGGGACGGCCAATCTTGATCTGGTGCATGTGAGGAGCCAAGAGTGGAATAAGGCGGTTACAGCCATCATTCTCGAGGTCTAGGGTGAGCAAGAGCATTTCGCGATCGTTGCCCGCATAGCCCAAGGTCAGTGGCCCAAGAGGCGTCTTCAGGCCGCCATTGTTCTTGATGCGGTCAGGAATGAGGTGCTGCTGGACCGCCAATTCGTTGGTGAGCCCGTTGTAGGACTGCATGTTCCCCCAGGACTGCTCGATGTTCTGGGTGATCTCGATCAGGTCGTCGTTCGTTTGGTTGATTTTTCTGTTGAAGTTCGTCGTCGTGAAAGTGGCAAAGATGCCGACCACGGCAATGGCAATCACGCCCAACACGAGCATGATTTCCATAAGTGAGTAGCCACGCTGGCGCATCACACGCACTCCGCGAGATACCAGCCTTCCGGATCTGCTCGCGAATTCGCTGGATCCTGCATCACATGCTCAATCACTGCTCTGGCAGTCGGCTGATCGATGGATGCGTAATCTTTCACGAGCAACCCGGCTGCGGCGCTTGCATTGACCGTCGATCGTGCGAGGCGCTCTTCTGCCGACCAACTCGCGCTATCTCTTGCCGCGATAGCGCACACGGCCAGGTCATGGGCAAGCGGACTGAGATACGGCACCGAGGCGGCCTGATGGCGCTGATCCGTGCAAGCTGCCATGGTGAGCAGCATGAGAAACACCACGGCCTTCATAAGCGCATCCCTGACCTTTGCCTTAGTTGGCTACCCTGAGCTTGGCTTGATGCCTCCTTGAATGCTCGGTCAAACTGGCGGTCAGCCTCGGCGGGATCCGGGGACCAAGAGCTGGCGGAGGCCTGAGCTTCAAGCCTTCGGTCCCTATCCCCCATTTCAGCAATCATGTTGTTCTGAGCTGCCGGGCTGGATTTCCACCAGACGCATACGCCCGCATCGTTTGTGATTGAGGGGTTGGCACCCTGGGAGATCCAGAAGAGCGACTTGTCCATGTCCATGGTCTTCTCGGCCCGATCCAGACCCAGAGCGACACTCATCGGTGTGTTGCCCTGCTTGTCCTGGGCGTTTACGTCAGCGCCTGCCTCGATCAGGGCCGCGGCTAGCTTTCGGTCGTCGGCAAGAGCCGCCATGTGTAGCGGCGTGCGACCTAGGTCGTTCTGGATGGCTTCTGACATGGGCTGGGCTCCATAGGGGTATGGATCCACCTTGGAACAAAACCGGGATTGCGCAAGTCCTTAGAGACGTCTACTCGTCGGTGCCTGGGAGCTGATGAATGTCCGCTGGTGCAACAGTCGATGTTCGATGGTAGCCAGAGCTTCGGGATCTCCGATATCCAGTGGCGTGAAGCCATCCTGGTTGACTGCATGGAGGTCTGCGCCGTAATCCATGAGCATCTTGGCCGTGCAGGCGTCGCTCACGAAATGAAGAGGCGTGTTGCCCTGGTAGTTGCACAAGCGCGGATTGGCGTGGTTTTCCAAAAGGAGGGGCACCAGCTCATCCGCCCCGTTCTGCACACACAGGTTCAATGGGGTGTTTCGGTGGTCGTCCAGGGCATTGATGTTCGCGCCCTTGGACAACAGGTAGCGGATCTGACCTTCGTTGCGAAACAAGCAGACATGGTGAAGTGGCGTGCCGCGGTCAGGGATGGACACATTGACCGGCAGACCCTGCTCTTCCACCAAGTAGCGCATGAGTGAAAGATCTTGGGTCCACAGCGGCCAAACTTGGCCGTGCAGGTCAAAGCCACTCTCGAAGAAGAGCCGGACGAGAGGAAGGTTGTAGGCGTTCACCGCATCCCGAAACGCCATGCGGCCGTAGAAGTCATTGACCTTGGCGCCAGCCTCGATGAGCGACTGGTAGATGTCCTGGTTGCCGGGCCACTGGGAGTGAGCGAACTCGGCCTGTGCCCTGCCCATGGCGGGGACTTCCTTACCAGCCCAAAGCGAGGGGTGGGCCAGGTTCGGATTGGCGCCATCATTTAGAGCTTGCCGGACGGCGCCTGCGTCCAGGCGGTCGATGGCTTCAATCAGAGCGATCTGGAGTGGTGAGTGAGGATCCTTGGTCATAGATCCATGCTTGCAGAGGACTGGGATTGCGCAAGGCTTGCGAAGAGCGCTTTCATCGACCCCTACCCATTGAACATATCCGGCATATCTTCATGTTCGTCCAGCTTGGCCTGGGGAATAGAACCTGCAATGGTGGGCTCTTCAAGCGGCTTCACACCCTCCAACACGAGATTGACGCAACGCGGCCGCTCTGATCCAAGGCTCTTCTGGATGCCAACATGATCGAACCCGAATTCGCGGAACACCTCTTTCATCCGCTGCCAGAACTTGCTGTCTGAGATCGGATGCTTGTTTGCACTGTCCACATGCTCGCAATAGCTGTTGTAGATGAACTGCTTCTTGGTGAGAGCGGTAGGGTTGTATTCGAGCCGGACATCGAACAGCCAAGCCGACACGCTATCGGTTTCCCGGCGCTGCTCCCTGGACAACTTGCGAACTGCTGCCGGCTTCTCACTGTCTGACAGCCAGCGCTTACGGCTGGTCAGACGGGAAGCTCCGATAAGCAGCCAGTCGATGACCTGCCCCAGCTCTTCCGGCGATTGCGTGATGTGCTTATGAAGGTCAAAAATCTTCTGGTCTGACCTGACCCTCTTGATGAAGGGGATGATCTCGATCTTTCGCCAAAAGCCATGCTCGTGATTGCTAACTTCCGAGAAATGGTTGGTCGCACCAATCACAATCACCCTAGGAACGAACGTGAACTCGTCCTTGCCCTTCTTCTCTGCGGGCATTGGGTCCCAGGAAATGATGTTCTTCAAGGCATCCTGCATATCCTTGGACAGCCGGGAGGGCATCTCAGAGATCATTGCCACGCGCTTTCCAATCAGCGAGGCGGTTCCGAACTCGTTCTTGACAAGTCGTTTCAGGTTGATCGACTGGGTATGGCGAGGCGCAAGCGATCGGAGGATATGCAGCATCACACTCTTGCCGTTCTCACCGTCCCCATAGAGCAAGATGCCCTTCTCGTAGCACTGGGAGAGCAAGACCGTCGAAAGCGCTTCTTGCGAGTAGTCATGGACGTCTTGGTCAATGAAGGCGGAGTTGACGTAGTTGTGCCAGTAGGACCCTTCTTTTGAAGTAGATGGGGTGTAGATCATCGTTTCCGGATCCACCCTGCTCATGTCCAGGTCCGCCTGAATGACATAGTCAATGCAAAACGACTTGTCGGGAGCGGTGGCCCTCAAGGTGCCGTCGCCCTCAATGATCAAGTAGGCGTTTCGGAATGGCACAAGGTTCAATCCTTGCTTGCGGACAAGGAACCGTCCCTGACCCACCATCAAATCAGTAAGCACGCGAATGCAGGAGTCTGGTCGAGAACCTGAAATGTCTTCTTGCGCGTATCGAGCCAGCCATTGCATGGCGTCTGCGCGAAGTTCCTTATGGGATTGGATCTGCCAGCGGCTACCCCTGGGATCTTCAAGCCAACGGTAGACAGAAGTGTCGATATCCCCGTTCTCGCTCACCTCACCCAAGGCAATGTTTCCAAGCCTGTCCATCTCCAGAGGGACGCCAGCAGCATCCACGCCTTGGGGGATCTCCCTCTTCAAGATCTCGTAGGCGTATCGAAATTCCGGTGCGGCCTCCTGATATGGGCCCAACATGTCGTATCGAACGTTGGAATTGCCCGGAAAAGAAACAACGTTACCGCTTGACGCGGCTGCGCTTTGAACTACCATAATTATATCCTTTGTAAGTCTGTGTCATCGAACCCCGCCCTGGCAGGCGGGGTTTTCATTTGTTTATCCCGTCGCTACTTGCTGTCTAGCGGTTGATTCCCTATGAAATGCGAGAAGCAGCCCGAACGCCTGAGATCTTGAGCAGTGATACTGGCCAGCGAGCGCATCGACTTCCGCAATTTGTTCATCGTGCATATGCACCTTGATTGACTTGCGTTTTTTCGCCCCTGGCTTCGCACGCTTACGAAGCTCAACTACATTCGTCATTACATCTCCCGTTTCACGATTGACCCACAGTGGGCCTATTCAATGAAGCAGAAAAAGGAGAGTTGGCAATAGGTTGTTGCGAAGTATTTCTTAGCCAAGCCCCTCGTCTTTCAACTGTGTAAGTTGAAGCTTATTGATTTAGGGAATGATCGAAGAGGGGGTGCGCACCCCCTATTCCCTTCCAGACACTGCACGGGCTGCACGGGCACTGCACGGGTAAAAAGCAACAGCCCGTGCAGTGTTTTTCTAAATGGAATCATCGACTTAGAACTGAGTGCACGGGCTGCACGGGTAAAAGTCAAAATCGGTTCAATGAGGATTGTTTTCCAACTATTGCTACGCAACTCCCCAGCCACAGGGAATTTGCACTTAGCCCGTGCAGCCCGTGCAGTAGCACGCAACTTATTGACGTCTCTGGTAAATGTGGTGCACGGGCTAGCTCCCCAGCCCGTGCACAGCCTGTGCAGTGCCCGTGCATCAGGCAAAGAAAAGGCCCCGAAGGGGGCCTTGTTGTTCTCAGAGGCCTTTGCTGCCTCTGTCTGTTGGATTAGATGGTAGAGGGGTAGACCCTCGAAGCCGCTCGCGCTCTCGATGCTGCTGCAAGTCCGCCCCCATGACATTGGCTGCATCATGGCGACTACCAGCATCAGCAAGAGCACTGGCCATTGCGGATGCAAAGGGCTCCCTCGCTACTTCATCGGCCCAAGGCAGGGATAGCGCGGCATCCAGGCTACCCGTGAACACTGTATCGTCGTCCAGCGCGCGGATTAGTGTTGCGTCGTCCACCGTGAGCACATGGCCCATTACCAAGCCGCCATGCACCGCCCAGTCTTCCGGCATCAGGCAGTCTGCCAAAGTCGCAAAGTCGAGCTTGCGCCCAAGCTTCTTCTTCAGCTTGGCGAGTTGGTCCTTAGCTTCTTGGACCTGCAACTCCAGTTCGAGCTCGCGTGTTTTTTGGCGTAACGCCTCGAGTTCGTCAATGAGCCTCTTCTCTTTCGTGGTCAGGCCTTGTCGGGTCTTATCCCACTCGATGAGGGCTTGGTAGTTGTATCGGATGCTCTCGTTCCCAGACCCCTCACTCTCAGATCCTTTCCCAAATGGCGGTCCTTTGGGAGGCGACCTGTTGCGCCAGTCTGAGAGGGTGTCGAAGTGGACATTCAAGATCCGTGCGGCAGCCTTGGTGCCAACAGAAGAGCGAAGGCCTGCCTTGGCGTCCTCGATCTCTTTCGAGATCCGATCGGTTGCCAAAGCTCGGTAGGCTTCCTCGCTTCTAATCTGCTGCATTGACCAAGCCTTCCTTCTTGGACATGAAGATTGTGGGAGCCGGATCGTTAGCCTCATCAAGACGCGGCTTGTCCGTGTCCTTCAAGTTGTTCCATACCCTCGGGCTCGTGGCAATCATAGCCTCCTCAACCCGACCAAACGCACGGCGCAACTCTTCCCACTCTTGTTGGGTGTAACGGGTCGATACCTTCGCTTTTCCATCGGGAACGGTGTGTTGAAGCATCTGGGAAATGATCGTGCCGCGTTCCAGCTTCTCGGCGTAGCGGCCCAAGGTGCGTTTCAGGTCATGGGGAGTGAGCCCGATATCAATTTCCTTGTCCAGATCCAACATCCCTGAGTCCCTACGGACATTGCGAATGATCGACTTGCTGTCAGAGTAGTGGCCCTTGTTGGCTTTGCGACTCCTGGCAGGGAAGACCCAGACCAATCGAGCCAGATCCTCTCTGGCGTAATTCAGCTGTCTAAGCGCCTTAGCCTGCTTGATTTCATCCTTGGTCTCTTTGCAGACCTTCTTGTATGCGGCTTCTGCGGCCCGAATGGCTCGGGGAGCCTGCCCTTCCTTCTCCAAGCGCTCAGCTAAACGCTGTCTCAAAATGCGCTCAGCAAAGTAGGCGATAGGTATAAACCGCTCATCGCCATTCTTCGTATCGTGGAAGTAGGCCTGCGAGCCCCTCTTGCCTGTCGTTGGGTTCACCTCATCAGGAAACTGAGCCAGCCACACCCAAGATGCCTCATTTTGTGCCAGCTCTCCTGATGTGCACTTGTCATACCACTTCAACCGCGCACTCTCGCCCCGTCTGGCACCGAAAAGAAGTGTGAGAAGTAGATAGTCCGCACCAGCCTTGTTCAAGCCACCCTGCTCGTCGCGACGCGCCAAGATTGTTTTCAGCACAGTAGGCAGGCTGTTGTCATCTTCTCCGAGCGGGTTCCTGACTTTCGCCCTCTCGTAGTGCTTCCGTAGCTCTTGTGCTTCTCGAAACAGCTTCAACCGCCGTATTGCCTTAAATGGATTGGCAAACAAGTCCGGTGCACGTTGTTCTCGCTGCGCCTGTTCTGTCTCCATTTCTACAATGAACTGCACAGCGCGATATGCGTCAGAAAGCGTGTGCTCAGCCGCGGCCAATCCAGCCGCCTTTACCCTCTGAATGTATTTTCCATGGATGCCCAGCGCTTCCAGTTCGAGTGTCGTGAGCTTTGCCCAATCCTTGTAAGGTTCAAGCCGACCCTTCATATCTGAGGGAATACGGTTTGACTTTGACTGAGCTGAAAGCCGGACTAGCTCATGAGCTTCGGAAACATCGTCGTCGGTCAGATCCCTCACCTCTTTACGGGCTAGGTCCACCTCTGCCCGCTTGAGCCGAGCGAGGCTGTCACCGATCGCCTCAGCGCTCACTGCCTTGGCCTTCCCTTCTTTTACAAACCCCTCCAAGCGCTTGATGTAGTCCTCCATGCACTGCCCAACGGTGATGTGCTTGACGGACTTCCGCTTCCATTTCTGAGCCTCAATTCGCTTGGGGTTGTCGCCGGTCTCGTGAATGATCTTTGCCCACTTCCTGGCCTTATCGAAGGCCTCCTCCATAGACAGGTCTAGGACTTTGCCGATAGCCACCCGTCGAAAGCCCTCTGGACCACGTTTGGCCATTTCATAGATGACTCCTTTGGGGCCCACATAGATGCCGACCCCAGTCGGGGCATCCGCCAGCTTGAACCGGTAGGGCTTGCCCGCCTCTTCTGGCGGTCGGGGCTGGTAGACCAATTTTCCACCCGATCCAATGACCGGATAATTGGCCGTGTTCAATTCCCGGCTTCGAAGTTGTTTCTCTGTCAGGCTCAACTTGCTGCCAGACTTCCCCTTTACAGTCTCTTTCGTGGTCTCATCAGATGTATCCATGGACGTGGTGGACATAGGCCTCTCCCAGCTACTTGCATCCATGGATACATGGACATTGGGCCGATTCTATACGTGGATACATCGTGGATACAAGAAGACGCCTCTATCGACCCCTGACCACCCTCATAGACCCCTATTTCCAGTTCAGTGATAATGACCCAAACTATTGATTCAAATACAAAACTCAATAATAACAAGGGTTCGGCTGAGCACACCCCTTTGATGAAGCAGTTCTTTGCAGCCAAGTCCGAGTACCCGGACCTGCTGCTGTTCTTCCGGATGGGCGATTTCTACGAACTGTTCTATGACGACGCGCGCAAGGCCGCGCGCCTGCTCGACATCACCCTGACCCAGCGCGGCAGCTCCGGCGGCGCGCCGATCCCGATGGCTGGCGTGCCCGTACATGCCTTCGAGGGCTATCTGGCGCGGCTGGTGGCGGTCGGCGAATCGGTGGCGATCTGCGAGCAGATCGGCGACCCGGCGCTGGCCAAGGGCCTGGTCGAGCGCAAGGTAGTACGCGTGGTCACCCCGGGCACCGTCACCGACGAAGCGCTGCTGGACGAGCGCCGCGACACCTTGCTGATGGCGCTGTCGCGCAGCAAGGCCGGTTACGGCCTGGCCTGGGCCGATCTGGCCGGCGGCCGTTTCCTGGTCAACGAAGTTGACAGTGACGACGCGCTGGAAGCTGAGCTGGCCCGACTGGAGCCGGCCGAGCTACTGGTGCCCGACGAGGAGAACTGGCCGGAGTTCCTGCGCCACCGCAATGGCGTGCGCCGACGCGCACCATGGCTGTTCGATGCCGACAGCGGCCGACGCCACCTGCTGAATTTCTTCAAGCTGCACGACCTCAGCGGCTTCGGCATCGACGACAAGCCGCGCGCCACCGGCGCTGCCGGTGCCCTGCTCGGCTATGTCGAGGAAACCCAGAAGCAGCGCCTGCCGCACCTGACTTCCATCTCGATGGAGAACGCCGGCGAAGCGATTGCAATGAATGCCGCCACCCGCCGACATCTGGAACTGGATACGCGCGTTGACGGCGACACCCGCAATACCTTGCTTGGCGTGCTCGACAGCACCGTCTCGCCAATGGGCGGACGCCTGTTGCGGCGCTGGCTGCACCGCCCGCTACGCCTGCGCAACGTGCTGCAGCAACGCCACCACGCAGTTGCCACCCTGATTGATCGCGGTACCGACGCCGACCTGCGCGACAGCTTCCGCGCCCTCGGCGACATCGAGCGCATCCTCACCCGCATGGCGCTGCGCTCGGCGCGCCCGCGCGACTTCTCCACCCTGCGCGATGGCCTGGCCCTGCTGCCGGCAATCACCTCGCAGCTGGACACGCTGGATTCGCCGCGCCTGCAGCAGCTGCGCGCCGAGCTTGGCTCGCACGATGAAAGCGCACATCTGTTGGCCAGCGCGGTTGCCGAGCAGCCGCCACTGAAGTTGTCCGATGGCGGCGTCATTGCCGAAGGCTACGATGCCGAGCTCGACGAACTGCGCCGTCTGTCCACCCACGCCGACCAGTTCCTGATCGACCTGGAAGCACGCGAGCGCCAGGCAAGCGGCATCGCCACCTTGAAGGTCGGCTACAACCGCGTGCATGGCTATTACATCGAGATCAGCAAGGGCCAGTCCGACAAGGCGCCGGTGCACTACACCCGCCGCCAGACCCTGACCAATGCCGAGCGCTACATCACCGAGGAGTTGAAGAACTTCGAGGACAAGGTGTTGTCGGCACGCGAGCGCTCGCTCAGCCGCGAGAAACTGCTGTACGAAGGCCTGCTCGACATCGTCGGCCAGCATCTGGAACCACTGAAGCGCTGCGCGGGCGCGCTTAGCGAGCTGGACGTGCTGGCCGCATTCGCCGAACGCGCGCAGGCGCTGGACTGGGCGCAGCCGGAACTGCAGGAAGATGCTTGCCTGCGCATCGAACGTGGCCGTCATCCGGTGGTGGAAGCCGTCCGTGATACGCCATTCGAACCCAACGACCTGGACCTGCACCCAGACCGTCGCATGCTGGTCATCACCGGTCCGAACATGGGCGGTAAGTCGACGTACATGCGGCAGAACGCGCTGATCGTGCTGCTCGCCCACATCGGCAGCTTCGTGCCGGCCAGCCGTGCGGTGATCGGCCCGATCGACCGCATCCTGACCCGCATCGGCGCCGGTGACGATCTGGCCAAGGGCCAATCCACCTTCATGGTGGAAATGGCCGAGACCAGCTACATCCTGCACCACGCCACCGAACACTCGGTGGTGTTGATGGACGAAATCGGTCGCGGCACCTCGACCTATGACGGTCTTGCCCTGGCCGACGCAGTCGCGCGTCACCTTGCCTACCAGAACCGCTGCTACACGCTGTTTGCCACGCACTACTTCGAGCTGACGGCCTTGGCCGATGAGAGCCACGAAGGCGGCGCCAGCGGCATCGCCAACGTGCATCTGGATGCAGTGGAACACGGCGACACGCTGGTGTTCATGCATGCTGTGAAGGATGGCCCGGCAAACCGCAGTTTTGGTTTGCAGGTGGCGGCACTGGCTGGCTTGCCCAAGTCCACCGTTGCACAGGCGCGTCGCCGTCTGGCCGAGCTGGAACAACGTGGTGGTGAGACGCAGAGCGCGGCGATGGCGCCGCAGGCACTGGATGCGCCGCAGCAGTTTGGTTTGTTTGCCGCGCCGAATTCAGCGGCTCTGGATGCATTGCAGGCGATCGATCCGGATGAGCTGACGCCGAAGCAGGCGCTGGAAGCGCTGTACCGGGTGAAGTCGTTGATCTGACCGCAGCACCTGTAGTGCCGAGCCATGCTCGGCAAGAAGCCCCACCTGTAGTGCCGAGCCATGCTCGGCAAGAAGCCCCACCTGTAGTGCCGAGCCATGCTCGGCAAGAAGCCCCACCTGTAGTGCCGAGCCATGCTCGGCAAGGGGCTTTCCTGGTACCGCCCACTGCCGAGCATGGCTCGGCACTACGGCTTCTACTCCCTCCCTTTGGCCGAAGGCCAAGGGGAGGGTTGGGGAGGGGTTGGCTCTTTCCGCCTTTCGAGCAATCCCAGCCTCGCGGCTTACGCCGCTCCCACATCCGCGACCAGCGCATCATCCAACTGCCCCGCACGCACTGATGCCGGCCGCTGCAGATGCACAGCGCAGTAGTCGGTGAATACCTGCTTGGCCTCCAGCTCACCCACGCGGATGTAATAGCTCAGGAACGAGGCCATATACAGGTCGGCAACGGTGAAGCTGTCACCCACCAGATAGCGCTTGCCGGCTACCGCGGTTTCCAGCGTATGCAGCAGGTCCTCGGCGGTGCCGTAACCCGCTTCCATCGCCGGAGCCAGCCCACCATGGCGACGATCGGTGACGAAGGCCTCCAGCGGCCCGGCCGCGAACAACACCCAGCGGTAGCATTCACCACGTTCGGGGCTGCCAACCGGTGGCAGCAAGGCCTTCGCCGGCGCCAGATCAGCCAGGTGCAGGCAGATAGCCGCGTTCTCGGTGATGACCGTCTTGCCCTGCAGCAAGGCCGGCACTTTGCCCATCGGATTGATCGCCAAGTATTGCGCGGACTTCATGCTGGTGCCGTACGCAAGCATCACCGCGTCATAGCGCAGACCGGTTTCTTCCAGCATCCAACGGGTGATACGGCCGCGCGAATGTGGATGGCTGTAGAAGGTAAGCGTATCGGTCATGTCAGGCACCTGCGTTGTAAGGAGCCGACAGTGTGCGCAGGGGCTGCTGACAGCTGCTGTCAGCAGTGACACATCACGTTCCCGTCATGCACTCCGCGCGCCAGCGCTTCAGCAGTTGATGGCGTTGTGCCGGATAACGCTGCGCGGTGTCTTCCAGCGCCAACATGCGGTCAGCACGAAAGTGGCGGAAATCGCTGCGCATTTCGCACCACGCCGCCAGCACACGTACGTCGGCCATGAACGCCATTGCGAACGGCCAGATCATCCGCTCGCTGGCCCTGCCCTCGGCATCGCGGTAATGGATGCGCACCGCATTGCCGTCGCGGATGGCGCGGCGCAGTGCAGGCAACCACGGCTCCGGCGGCACGCCGTGCCAATGCGGTGCGAACAGGCCGCTGGTTTCCACCTGCAGGCGCAACGCTTCAGGCAGCACGCCGGTGACGCGCTCCAAGGCCGTGCCGGCCGCAGCTGCCAGTTCCGGATCACCGTGTGAGGCAACCCAGCGTGCGCCCAGCATCAAGGCTTCCAATTCCTCGGCCGAGAACATCATTGGTGGCAGCAGGAATCCCGGCCGCAGTTGGAAGCCGATGCCAGGGTCGCCGACGATCTCCGCACCCTGACCGCGCAGCGCCTCGATATCCCGATAAAGGGTGCGCAGGCTCACCTCCAGGCGCTGTGCCAGTTCAGCCCCGCGCACCGGCGTGCGGCGGCGCCGCAATTCGTCCAGCAGGTGCAGCAATCGGGTGGCGCGTTGGCTCATGGACAGATCCGTATCCGGGACAGGCAGCTGCCCAGCATAACGGCTGGCAGGCGGTGGAACTGCCACTCACCAACAACAGAGCGCATTTATCCGGGCGAGCTGAGCAATAGGTAAGTCCTATCAGAGCGAACGTTTCATTTGATTATTCATTTAACGGTTCGGTGGTTACAGTCGGTGGGAGCAAAACCCCAACGCCAGCAGGAGCCAGCCATGAGCAACGACACCAAGCCGACCTGTCCGTACCACAGCGCCCCCTCCCCCGAGCAGGCCGCGCAGTCGCAGCGTGACACCAGCACCACCCCCAAGCAGCAGCATGGCGACGCGCCGGTAACGCCGCTGACCACCGCCTTCGGTGCGCCGGTGGTGGACAACCAGAACAGCAAGACCACCGGCCCCCGCGGCCCGTTGCTGATGGAAGACGTGTGGCTGCTGGAGAAGCTGGCCAACCTCAACCGCGAGATCATTCCCGAGCGCCGCATGCATGCGAAGGGCTCTGGCGCATTCGGTACCTTCACCGTCACCCATGACATCAGCAAATACACCCGCGCCAAGCTCTTCTCGGCGGTGGGCAAGCAGACCGAAATGTTCGCCCGCTTCACCACCGTGGCCGGTGAGCGTGGCGCCGCCGATGCCGAGCGCGACATCCGCGGCTTCGCACTGAAGTTCTACACCGAGGAAGGCAACTGGGACCTGGTCGGCAACAACACGCCGGTGTTCTTCCTGCGTGACCCGCGCAAGTTCGGCGACCTCAACAAGGCGGTCAAGCGTGACCCGCACACCAACCTGCGCAGCGCCCGCAACAACTGGGACTTCTGGACCCTGTTGCCGGAAGCACTGATGCAGGTCACCGTGGTGATGAGCGACCGTGGCATCCCGCGCAGCTTCCGTCATATGAACGGCTTCGGTTCGCACACCTACAGCTTCACCAATGAGGGCGGCGAGCGCTTCTGGGTGAAGTTCCACTTCGTCACCCAGCAGGGTGTGCAGGCGCTGACCGATGCGCAGGCCGAAGTGCTGGTCGGCAAGGACCGCGAAAGCCACGGCCGTGACCTGTTCCAGGCGATCGAGCGTGGCGAGTTCCCGAAGTGGAAGCTGTTCGTGCAGGTCATGCCGGAGCTCGAAGCCGAGACCTATCGCATCCATCCATTCGACCTGACCAAGGTCTGGCCGAAGAGCGATTACCCGCTGATCGAAGTCGGCGAGTTCGAACTCAACCGCAACCCGGTCAACTGGTACCAGGACGTGGAGCAGTCGGCATTCGCACCGAGCAACCTGGTGCCGGGTATCGGCCCCTCGCCGGACAAGATGCTGCAGGCCCGCCTGTTCGCTTACACCGATGCGCAGCGTTACCGGTTGGGCGTCAACCATCACCAGATTCCGGTCAATGCTGCCCGCTGCCCGGTCTTCAGCAACCACCGCGATGGCGCCATGCGCGTCGATGGCAACTACGGTGGCCTGCCGCACTACGAGCCCAACAGTTATGGCCAGTGGCAGGAACAACCGCAGTACCGCGAGCCGGCACTGAAGATCCGTGGTGATGCCGACTTCTGGAACTTCCGCGAAGACGACAACGATTACTTCAGCCAGCCCGGCGCGCTGTTCCGCAGCTACAACGCCGCGCAGCAGCAGCGCCTGTTCGAGAACACCGCACGCGCCCTGGGCGATGCCCCGGACTTCATCAAGCAGCGCCACATCGACAACTGCAACAAGGCCGATCCAGCCTACGGCGCGGGCATCGCCGCCGCCCTGCAGAAGCTGGCCGCGGCAGCCGCCCCGGCTGATCCGTTCGCACCGCCGCCGCATCCGGGCAGCGATTTCCCGACCGCCACCCCAGGCGCCGAGGACATCGAGCTGTAAGCCAAGCTGACCGTTCCAACGATGAAACAGCACCGCCCGCCCTGCGCGGGCGGTGCTGTTTCTGCCCACAACCCAACACGTCTTTGGTCTCTTCACTTACGCCCCCGTGCGGGAGTTACCATGCCGCTGGACAACCCACCTTCAAGGATTCCCCGATGAGCCTGACCGACGACCTTCTTTCACAGCTGCAGGGCGCACCGTTGCAGCAGGTTTCGCAGCAGTTGGGCATCGACAGCCAGCAGGCCTCGGGCGCGATCAGCGCCGCGTTGCCGTTGCTGATGGGCGCACTGGGCAACAACGCGGCCAAGCCGCAGGGCGCCCAAGCCCTGTTCGGCGCGCTGCAGAACAACCACAGCGGCCTGGACATCGGCAGCGTGCTGGGTGCGGTGATGGGCGGCGGCAACAGCCCGGCAGCCAACGGCGCCGGCATCCTCGGCCACATCTTCGGCGGCAACCAGGACCGCGCCGAGACCGGCCTTGCCCAGGCTACCGGCCTGAGCCCGAGCAGCTCCAGCCAGTTGTTGAAGATCCTTGCCCCGATCGTGATGGCCTTCATCGCCCAGCGCATGAGCAGCGGCGGCCAGGCCAGCGCCGGTGGGCTGGCGCAGATCCTGGGCCAGGAGAAGCAGCAGGTTTCCCAGGCTGGCGGCATCGGCGGCGGGCTGCTGGGCAGCGTGTTGGACCAGGATGGCGACGGCCAGTTCGGGGTCAGCGACCTGATCAGGCTGGGCAGCGGCTTGTTGGGTAGTGGCAAGCGCTGAGCTGCTGCAGGTTGATTGAAAACGCCACCGCAAGGTGGCGTTTTTGTTTCGGTAGTGCCGAGCCATGCTCGGCAGAAGCTTCACTAGTAATGCCCCTGTAGTGCCGAGCCATGCTCGGCAGAGGCTTTACCGGTAGAGCCCCTTGCCGAGCATGGCTCGGCACTACAGGTCTGGCTTTGTTGGTAAAGCCCCTGCCGAGCATGGCTCGGCACTACAGGTCTGGCTTTATTGGTAAAGCCCCTGCCGAGCATGGCTCGGCACTACAGGTCTGGCTTTATGGTAGAGCCCCTGCCGAGCATGGCTCGGCACTACAGGTGAAGCGCTTGGGTCAGAGCGCGTCGAGGTCACCCAGGGCGCGGATCAGGCGGCGGGCGCGCTTGTCGGGCTTGTGCTCCGGGGCCTGGTAGCCTGTCCTTTCGGCGGCGCGACGCTGCTGCAGCTCGTGACGCGCCTGCTTCGAGGCCGCCGACTCTTCGTACATGGCCTGCGCTACCGGCGCCGAACCACGCTTGTCACTGAGCCCGCGCACCGCGATCTCGAAGACCTCATCGCCACGCTGCACCCGCAGCGCGTCGCCCAGGCGAATGGCGCGGGACGACTTGGGGCGTTGCCCTTCCACATCCACCTTGCCGGTCTCCACCGCCTGCTTGGCCAGGCTGCGGGTCTTGAAAAAACGTGCAGCCCACAGCCACACATCAAGACGAATGCTTGCTACCACTACGACTTCGCCACTCATTGCGCTGCCATGACTCCCTTGTTGCCGCCCAAGCGGTGATACCTGCCACCGCCGCGCTCACCTGCAAGATGCTAGTGTGCCTGCCCCGATCCCGACAACGTTGTCCATGTCGAAACCCAAGCAAACCCGCTCGCTGACCGAAGGTCCAATCGGGACCAGCCTGCTGATGTTCGCGCTCCCCATCCTGGCTGGCAACATCGCCCAGTCGCTGAATGGCTCGGTCAATGCCATCTGGGTGGGCAAGTTCCTCGGCGAGGCGGCGCTGACCGCCACGGCCAACGCCAACAACATCATGTTCTTCCTGATCGGCTCGGTGTTCGGTATCGGCATGGCCGCGACCATCCTGATCGGCCAGTCCATCGGTGCCAAGGACCTGCCGCAGGCCCGGCGGGTGATGGGCACCAGTGCCACCTTCTTCATCGGCCTGTCTGCGGTGATCGCGGTGCTGGGCTGGTTCCTCTCGCACCGCCTGCTGGTGGCGATGGGCACACCGGCCGAATCACTGCCGATGGCCGATGCCTATCTGAAGGTGATCTTCCTGGCGATGCCGCTGCTGTACGCGTTCGCCTTCATCACCGCCGCCCTGCGCGGCGCCGGCGATGCGCGCACGCCGTTCCGCTTCCTGCTGCTGGCGGTGCTGATGGATATCGCCTTCAACCCGCTGCTGATCTTCGGCGTGGGCCCGTTCCCGGAGCTCGGTATTGCCGGTGCAGCGTGGGCCACCTTCTTCTCGCAGGGCCTGGCGCTGGCCGGCCTGATGCTTTACCTGCGCAACAAGCGACACATGCTGTGGCTGGGCCGCAAGGACATCGGCCTGTTGAAGATCGACACGGTCATCCTCAAGGCGCTGGTGGTCAAGGGCGTGCCGATGGGCCTGCAGATGATCCTGATCTCGCTGGCGATGATCATGATGATCAGCATGGTCAATGGCTACGGGGTGGAAACCGCCTCGGCCTATGGCGCCGCGATGCAGTTGTGGACCTATGTGCAGATGCCGGCCATGGCCATTGGTGCGGCCTGCTCGACGATGGCCGCACAGAACGTCGGCGCCGGCCTCTGGCCACGGGTGGAAGCCACCGCGCGTACCGGTGTGCTGTTCAACTTCCTGCTGACCGGTGCCTTGATCGCGCCGATCATCCTGTTTGATCGCAGCACCCTGGCGTTGTTCCTGCCAGCAGCCAGCGAGGCGCTGGAAATCGGCCGCCACCTGAATCACATCGCGGTGTGGTCGTTCCTGTTCTTCGGCGTCAATTTCGTGCTTTCCGGCGTGGTTCGTTCCACCGGCGCGGTGCTGCCGCCGCTGTTGATCCTGGCAATCGGCATGTGGGGCATCCGCGTGCCGTTTGCGCTGTGGCTGCAGCCACGCTTTGGCGCCGATGCGATCTGGTGGAGCTTCCCGATCAGCGCGTTGTGCTCGATGCTGATGATCATGGCCTATTACCGCTGGGGCAATTGGCGCAAGGCAACCATCCTGGACAAGCCGGCGCAGGCCACCCCGGCGGAAGTGCCGGCGACGCCGCCGTCACCGGTGGCGGATCCGGACGTGGAATTGGAACGCTAGACAGCGCTGTAGGAGCGGCGTCAGCCGCGAAGCTGGCATTGCTGGAAGGGCCGAAGAGCTCAACCCCTCCCCAACCCTCCCCTACGCCTTCGGCGCAAGGGAGGGGGCAGAACCAAGGCTGATCAATAACTGCCGTCGAAGGCGAAGATCGGCTTGCGCTGCTGCCACAGGCCCTTGGTGAAATCCGGGAACTCCAGGGTCTGGAAGCTGTTGGCAATCGACTGCTCGGACAACGGCGTGATGGCGCTCCAGGTCACGGCGTCATAGATGTCGATCGGCATCGGTGACTTGGCCTTCAATGCCTCGACGAAGGCGTGGATCACGAACCAGTCCATGCCACCGTGACCGGCGCTTGCGGCGGTATCGGCATGCTGCTTCCACAGCGGGTGCTCGTACTGGTCCTGGTAGGTCTTGAACTCTTCCCACTGGTGCGGCGGGCTGCGGCCTTCGATGTGGATGCCGTGGTTGACGTCCATCCACAGGCCCTTGGTGCCCTGCACGCGGAAGCCCATCGAGTACGGGCGCGGCAACGAGGTGTCGTGCTGCAGCAGGATGGTCTCACCGTTCTCGCAGGCCAGCGTGGTGGTGACGATGTCGCCGAGCTTGAACTTGACCTTGGTGCTCGGATGGGTGGTGCCGCCGCTCTTGGCCACGGTGTACTCGTGCAGGCCGCGCGCCTTGCTGGCGAAGGCATTGATATGGGTGAAACGGTTGCCGCGGTTGATGCCGGTATACATCGCGCACGGGCCGATGCCGTGGCTGGGATACAACTCGCCATTGCGCTGTACGGAATGCTCGGTGCGCCAGCGTGCTTCCGACCAGCCCTTGGCGCCGAACTCCACGCCGCTGTCATAGGGATGCTCCGGCGTGCCGTCGTTGAACTTCACCCCGCGCAGGTCGTGCTGGTAACCGGCCTGCAGATGCACCAGTTCGCCGAACAGGCCCTGGCGCACCATCTGCAGCGCGGCCATCACGTCACGGCGGTAACACACGTTCTCCAGCAACATGTAGGGCGTGCCGGTGCTGAGCTGGGTGTTGAGCACATCCCAATGGTCCTGCAGGGAGATGCCGGCGACCACTTCGCAGCCCACCGCGACCTTGGCCTGCATCGCAGCGATCGCCATCGGTGCATGCAGTTCCCACGGGGTGGCGATGATCACGCCATCCAGGCCGCGCTGCTCCAGCAGGCGCTTCCAGGCGTTCTGGTCACGGTCCGCACCGTAAGCCTGCGGTGCCGGCTTGCCTGCCTTGGCCACCATGGCCATGGCGCGGCCGAGCATGATCGGCTCGATGTCGCACAGGGCAACCACTTCGACGTCGTCGCGGCGTACCAGTTCCTTCAGCAGTACCTGGCCACGCATGCCGGTGCCGATCACGCCCAGGCGCACCTTGCGACCACGTGCCCACGCCGGGGTGTTCGGCAACAGGCTGGTGGCGGCCAGGGCCGCGCTGGCCATGATGAATTCCCTACGCTTCATTGTGTTTCCTCTTTCAGGGGTCGTGCCGGTCATGGCAGGCGTGCCGCGACCGTGCTGACGGTGTCACTGTCTTCCCCCTCATGCAATGCATGAGGGGGAAGCGCTGCTGCGTGGATCAGAACTTGTAGGTCGCGGTCACGCTGTAGATGCGGCCGAAGTTGTTGGTGTAGCCGGCGAAGTTCATCCAGTCGTTCGGGTCGTAGAACGGCAGGCGGTTGAACAGGTTCTTCACCGTCACGCCCACGCTCAGCTTCTCGATCGGACGCCAGTTCACGCTCAGGTTTGCCGTCCACCATGCCGGTGCGCCACCGCAATGGCCCGGGGCCAGGTCGAGGTAGCTGCCGGTGCAGGTCTGTGCGTTGTTGTCTTCGGCGTCGATGCGGTCATAGGCCCACTTGGTACCGCCGACATAGTTCACGTAGAAGCCGGTGTCCCAGTTGCCATACGTCCAGTTGGTGTTGAACGTGGCGCGCACCATCGGGTTGTTGTAGTAACCAACCACGTTGCCGTAGTACCAGCCGTCACCGTTGTCGGAGTTGTACATGTTGCGATTGGCAATTGTCGCGGCCACGCCGATGTTCAGGCGGCCCCATTCACCCAGGTCGAAGCGGCTGCGCAGGTCCACGTCGAAGCCGTCGATCAGGGTGCGGCCACGGTTGCTGTACTGTCCGATCACGCTGGCGACGTTACCGATGCTATAGCCCGGCAAGGTGCCCGGACAGGTGACGCCACTGGCCGGGTCGCTGCACATGGCAGCCAGCGCAACGAGGTTGGACTTGTCGGACTCGGTGATAGGGAAGCGGGTCATCGAGTCGATGTCTTCTTCCTTGCTGTAATCCGGCGCGACGATTTCATCGCGGCGGTATACGAACCAGTAGTCGGCCGACACCGACAACCAATCGGTCGGTTCCAGCACGAAGCCCAAGGTGGCGATCTTCGCCTTCTCCGGCTTCAGGTCCTGGTTGGGCTGGGTCATGCGCGCCACGTTGCGGCTGCAATCGCTGTTCCACAGGCTGTTGCCCAGGTCCTTGTCGACGACGCGGTTGGACTGCCGCAGCAGGCCCGCGATCGCATTGGTTTCGGCACAACGGACTTCATCGCGGTAACCACCGATCTGCGCATACACGCCACCGCTACCAGCCTCGGCGAGGCTCGGTGCACGGAAGCCTTCCGAATAGGTACCGCGCAGCATCAGCTGCGGCAGCGCCTGGTACTTCAGGCCGATCTTCGGCGCGGCGTTGGCGCTGAAGCCCGGGTACTTGTCCAGGCGCAGTGCCAGGTCCATCTCGAGCTTTTCGGTGAGCGGTGCCACGGCTTCGGCGAACAGCGCATAGGTATTGCGCTTGCCGTCGAACCACGAGCCGCCCTGCTGGGTGATCAGGCCGTTTGCGGCATCCGGGTTACCCGGCGTGTAGAAGGTCTCGCGGGTGGCGTTGAAGCCGAATGCCGCGCGCACTTCGCCGGCCGGCATGTTGAACAGCGGGCCTTCGATCTTGCCGTCCAAGGTGTGCAGGCGGGTCCACGACTCGATGTCGAAGGTCGGGAAGGCTTCGCGTATCAGCGCCGCATTGGCTTCACTGATCTCGCCGAACTTGTAGGCCGGGTGATCGGAAATGATGACGCGGCCGGTGCCCGGATCGATGGTGTAAGGACCAAAGGCCTTCTCGAAGCCCTTCAGGTTGACGTTGGTGGTCTGGTAGGTGACCGAATGCGAGCCGGCGGTGGCGAACGCGGTTTCCCAGTTCCAGTCACCGGCGCTGCCGCGCAGACCAGCAACGGCGCGGTAGCTCTCGTCGGTGTTGCGCTGGCCGAAGTGGCCACCGCCAACGTCCTGCAGCAGATAGCCCAAACCGACCACACCGCCATTCATCGCCTTCAGTTCCGGGCTGGCGTGGTTGTATTCGTTGTTCGGGCCGAGCCACGGGGTCAGGAACTGGTTGACCGTGTTGCCGGTGTTGCGCGAGAACCAGCTCTGCGGATTGCCGGTGGTGGTGCCATACGCACGCGGCGTGCCGCCATTGGCATGCAGGTCGATGTCGGTATAGGTGACTTCGGCAAACGCTTCGGTGGTGTCGTTGAGCTGGAAATGACTGTTGACGTAGGCAGTGACGCGCTTGGAATCAGCGCCGCCATTGATCTGCCGGTTCATCCAGGTCTGCCAGATGCAGCGGGTGCCGCTGCTGACCTGCAGCACGTTGTTGCAGCCCGGTGCAGCCTCATCCCTGCGCGCGCCGGTGACCGGGTCGATGGCGTAGTAGTAGCCCGGATTGAACACACCGGGCGCACTGCCGGTGTCCAGTCGCAGGTTCTTGATGTAGTCCGGATTGTTGACGTAGAACTGGCCCGGGTTCTTCAGGTACCACTCGCTGTCCGGAATACCGTCGCGCTCATACAGATTGACGCTGGCATAGACGTTGTAGCCATCCTCGGCCATGTCGCCGAAACCGCCGGTGACACTGGCCTGCTTTTCACCGAAGGAATCAAAGCGCGAAGCGGTGTCCCAGGTGCCGCTGACTTCCAAGCCCTGGTAGCTGCTCTTGGTGATGACGTTGATCACGCCAGCCACCGCGTCGGTACCGTACACGGCCGAGGCGCCATCGGTCAGCACTTCCATGCGCTCGATCACCGCGGCAGGAATGGCATCGATGTTGACGAACTGGGTCTGGAAGCCAGCCGGTGCACCGTAGTACGACAGGCGGCGACCGTTCAACAGCACCAGCGTGCCCTGTGCACCAAGGCCACGCAGATTAGCCTGCGACGCGCCGTCGGAGCCGGTGAACAGGGACTTGGAATCGACCTGGCCCGGTCGTGCCGCTGGCAGATTGTCGAGCACCTGCAACAGCGTGCGTGCACCCATGTTCTGGATGTCCTGCTTGCTGATCACCTGCACCGGCGATGCGGTTTCCACATCGGTGCGACGGATGTTGGAACCGGTGACCTCGATGCGGGACAACTCGGTGGTCTTGTCCTTTTCCTTTTCAGCCTTGTCCTGCGCGAAGGCAGGTGCGGCGATGGCGAACAGCACGCTGGCGACAGCCAACGATAGCGGGGCTTGCAAACAGCGTTTGGCACTGCGGTTGGCTGGCAACATCGGGGTTCTCTCCTGGCAAGGGCACGCAAAAAAAGCAGTTGGCGGGCAAAGCGATCCCATGCCACGGTTCTTGGACCGTAGCCGGGGGTAATCCGGTGGGAGGAGCGGTGTTACGGGTGGGTCATGGGGCGAGGATGTCGGCGGAATCGCCCTCCTCGCCGATCAGTACGGCGTTGGCCCAGTTGGCGCAGACCTGGGACGGTTGGCTACCCTGCGCGCCCAAGGTGCGCAGGCTCAATTTGGAAAGACCGCGGATGTCGAGCTCGGGCTTGACCACACCCGGCGCTTTCACGAAGCCGCTGTCATAGAGCAGGCGATCATCACCCCAGACCTGGAACTGGAGTCCGCCGGCTTGACGGCATTGGTCGTCGACGCCGAGGTCGGCGCGCAGTGTTTTCCACTGCCCCTTCAAGCTCATGTCGATGCGGCTTTGCGCGCCGACACCGAGGCCGCGGCGGAACTGCAAGCCGTTCATGCGCATCGGTACCGCGGCGGCAAACGAACGATCGGCATGCACCTGGGCGGCCAATACGGCCGGCAGCGGCAGCTGGGAGAGGTATTGCTGCCGCGCCGGCCGCTCAGCCGTTTGCTGCTCGAGGATGTGGAAGGTGGACAGTGCAATCGGGCCAACATCGCGCGGCTGCAGTGCATCCACCGCACGTGCGGTGCTGCCCTGCGCTGCGGTCACCATCGGATCGGCACCGCTTGCGCCATCACCGTCGGGGTTCTGCACGCTGAGCACGCGGAAGCGCAGCAGGCGACCGGCATGGGCAGGGAAATCGATGCGCTGCAGTTCCTGCTTCAGCTGCAGCTGACCGCTGGCAATCGGCTTGCCCCACTCGCCATTGCTGTCGGCCATGTAGATTTCGTAGTCACGCACCTGGCCATGTTTCCAGTGCTGGTCATTGCGCGGTGCCAGCTCGATGCCGTCGATCAGCTTGCGTTCGCCAAAGCCCACCACCCATTCGTGGGCGCCGGTACGGATGGCTTGGTTGCGCACGCTACGGAACCAGGTTGCCGGATCATCGTCGAAAGCATTTTCCAGCGGATGGCCGGGCTCTTCGGCCGGACGGTTGACCACCAGCAGGCTGTCGGACGGCAGCGCGCGGCCCAGCTCCGGTGCGTTCGGGAAAGCGTCGTCAGCCAGTGCGGCGGCGACCGGAAAATCCAGCTGCAGTTTCAACGGCGCACGGATGTCCTGCGTGGCAGTACGCACGTGCAGCGTGCCCTTGCGTTCCTTGGTGTCGAAGTACCAGCCTTCGCTGGCTGCCTGCAGTGCAGCCGCATCGGCCAGTTTGGGCAGCGCCCGGCCATCCGCCTGCACTGCGGTAGGCGCAGTGCGATTCAACACGCGCAGGCCGTAACGGCGCTGCGCCAACTGACCTTGATACTCGCCCTGTACCGGCGCGATCTCCACCTGCACCGGACCACTGCCCTGCGCCGGTGCCTGCACGCGGATCTGCTGCGTGCTCGATTCGCCCTTCTGGTAGCGGCGGGTGCTGCCATCGTCTTCGTACAAGGTGTAGCTGGATTCGCCCTGCGGATACAGATCGAAGGTCACTTCATCCAGCGGTTTTTCGCCATCGAACAGCATTTCCGGATACATCGGCAGGATCGCACCGGCACGCACGAATACCGGCAGCGTCGCCAGTTCGACCGGGCGGTCGAGTTGCTTGCCGGTAGCACCGGCCTGCAGATGGCGGCCGTCCCAATAGTCGTACCAGCCGCCAGCCGGCAGATGGATGTCGCGGCGCCAACCACGGCTTGCCGCCTGGCTGCGATAGACCGGCGCGACCAGCAGATCGCGGCCGAGCAGGAACTGGTACTTGTAGGTTTCGTCCTGCGCGTGCGGGTCCTGCGGGTTGTCCCACATCAGTCCGCGCACCGGCGGCGCGCCGCTTTGTGCGGCGTCATGCACCAGCCCGTACATATACGGGGTCAGGCGCATTTTCAGCTTGAGGTAGTCGCGGTTGATCGAACGGTAGGGCTCATCGAAAGCCCAGGGGTGCTTGCGCGCATTCGACGACCAGCCGGACATGCCCATCAGCACCGGAGTAAAGGTCTTCCACTGCAGGTCGCGGGTAAAGGTCTCGGCGCTGCCGCCGAAGATCGCATCAACGTCGCCGCTGGCATAGGCCATGCCGGACAGGCCCGAACCCACCAGGGTCGGCACGTGCCAGCGGATGTAGTCCCAGCTGCTGCTCTGGTCGCCTGTCCATGCAACCGCATAACGCTGGATGCCGGCCCACCCCATCACCGTCCACAGGAACGGGCGCGAGTCGGAATTGTTGAGAATGCCGTCGAAGGCCTGGCGGTTGGCATCCATCGCGAACTGATAGCCCTGCCCGGTCCAGGCCACGTCCAGCTTCTGCACGCGACTGCCGGCCTTGCCGACTTCCCAGGCGATCTTGTCGACGCCGTTCTCGGTCCACAGGCCGGTCTTGAAGCCGTACTTGACCAGGCCCTGCACGGTTTCCGGCAGCTGCTTGTAACCGCAGCCATAGCCGTCGTTGGGCAGGATCCAACCGCCCGGCATATCGTTCTCGCGATACTTGGCGGCAACGCTGTTGACCACGTCGATGGTGGTGCCGGTGGGGCCATCGCTCCAGCCTTCGGGCACGCTGCCGGGCTTCTTGATGTTGTCGCCGTCGTTGTAGCAATCGGCATCGCCGTAGGACAGCGCCCAGCGCGCGACCATGTTCGGCCGGCCGGTCAGCTGGGTGTAGCGTTCCAGCAGCCGCTGCAGATCATTGCCGACGAAGTAATAGGCGTCGAAGCGATCCTCGCGGTGCAGCAGCGTGGCCTGGTCCGGCTGGCGCAGGTCATAGCTGCCGTCGCTCCAGGTATTGCGCAACATGCCCCAGCCGCGTGAGCTGAGCAGCATCGGCGCCGGGCTCGGGCGGTCGCCCTCTTCCCAGCCACCGGAATAGGAAACTTCAAGCTCGCGGCCCTTGAACTGGAAACGGCCGTTCTGTTGGCCGCCACCGTAGAAGGCTTCATCTGCCTGCGAGGACAGCACCTGCACGCTCTGCTCGGCGGACAGGTCCAGCGGCTGCTGCTCCTGCCATAGCGACACCGGCTTGCCACCGTCCAGACGCTCCAACCGCAGCTGCAGGGGCTGCCGCTGCACATGCAGGACCAGCGCCGGGGTACGCACGCGGATCTCCTGCGCGTCTTCTTCCAGCTGCGCCTGCACCTGCTGCACGGGCTGCGGCAACACGATGGGCGCGGCCTTGTCGCCAGCGCCGGTCAGTTTGCCGTTGCGGCCGGCCTGCACATGCACGATGTCGTTGGCCAGCACCTCGATGCGCAGGGTGCTGCCGTTGTCACTGCGTACGTCCCAGGCTCGCACGCCGTCGCGGCCATCGCTGGCGGTGACGGAGCGCAGATTGCCGATGGGCTCGGCCTGTGCGGTCACTGCCGGCAACAACAGGGCCGAAAGCAGCGCCAGCAGCAGCGGCGATTGACGAACGCAGTGTTCCACCTTGCCTCCAACCCGTTCAACGGGCGTTTCGAAACCGAGTGCGCCGACTCTAGGGCAGGAAATCGAAAGATGTCAACAAAATGAAAGCAAAAGATAAGTAAGATTTCTTGCAATCGAAAGATGGTGCACAGCACCAACTTTCACATCGCGAAGCTGAGCGCATTCATTGCTGCGAAAGGGTTTCCCGGGAAACCTTTCGCTTCGGACGATTCTCAAGGCAGCAAAGTCGAATCAAATAATTTCTTTCGTTTTGCTTTCGGTATTTGACATTTCGAAAGAAAAGAAAGATGGTGCGCTGGCCAATCAGGAATCACACATGGATGCCAACCTGCTTCACGATCTGACCGCCTGGCAGCGCCTGGGCGGATCCGATACCGCTACCGAAATCGCCCAGCAGCCCGCGCTGTGGGAAACGCTTGCCATCGACCTGCAACAGGCCAG
This sequence comes from Stenotrophomonas sp. 610A2, assembly GCF_030549615.1. NCBI lineage: Bacteria > Pseudomonadati > Pseudomonadota > Gammaproteobacteria > Lysobacterales > Lysobacteraceae > Stenotrophomonas > Stenotrophomonas pigmentata. Next base: position 1,528,785 of record NZ_CP130832.1, on the reverse strand, counting down.
CACCCGCCTGCAGGATTTCCATGGGCAGCGCCTGTCCGATCCGCGCCAGCGGGTGATCTTCACTGGCGCCGGCAGCTCCGGTTTCATCGCCGAGATGGTGGCCGACACCATCAATGCGCAGTGGCCGGCCGAAGTGCGCGCCGTGCACACCACCAGCCTGCTCACCCACCCGGCGCTGTACCTGCAGCGCGACCGCCCGACCCTGCTGGTGTCG